>JAUZRJ010000038.1 GCA_030950545.1 Aquificota bacterium
CGTCATTACGAGGGAAAAGAGAAAGCTCAAAAACCCCACCACAGTCGTCAGTATCCCGCTCCCGAGGTCCCCCACCTTCCTCCCAAAAAGCCCTATAACAGCAAATCCTATTAACGGAAGCAATACTACAAGTATTCCCTCTGTCATCTCAGTCCCTCAGGTGGACTATCTCGGAGGAGCCCTCGTACCCTTTTATCCTGAAAAGGGACACAATCAACCCCAGACCTACCGCCACCTCCGCGGCGGCGACAGTGAGCACAAAGAGGGCAAATATCTGGCCTTCAACCCTACCCAGGTAGCTGTCCACCGCGACCAAGACCAGATTTACACCGTTTAGCATTATCTCTGTGCTCACCAGTATGGTTATGAGGTTCTTCCTTATCATCACACCGAGAAGCCCGAGTAGAAACACGAGGATCCCCAGGAGAAGGTAGGCCTTCTCCAGGCTCACTCCTCCTTCCTCCCGAGGAGTATGGCACCTATCATGGCGACTAAAAGTATAACGGAAGCTATCTCAAAAGGAAAGAGGTAAGAGGTAAACAGGGTCCTCCCGACCTCCCTCACGTTGTCCTGGACAACCCCTACAGGTTGAGCGAGTTTTCCCCTAAGGACCGCGAGGGCTATAAACACAAACACAACCAGCACAGCGGGAAGGCCTATGAGAAGCTCCCTCCTGTATATACCCTCAAACCTCTTGACCTTCTCCCAGGGTATGGTGGTTATGACGAGGACGTAAAAGACAACTATGGCGACCGCGTAGATGATGAGCTGGAGCCCCGCAAGGAGCTCAGCCCCGAGACTCAAGAAAAGACCTGCGGTAGCCAGAACCGCGGATAGGAAAAACAGAATGGAGTGGACCGGGTTTTTAACAAATATGGCCCCCAGAACAGACCCGAGAAGCCAGATAGCCAAGAAACCAAAGATCACCCACTCCACTCTATCTTCCCCCAGAGCTTCTCCCTTTCCTCATCCCTGGGCCATATACGGTCCGGCTCGTCCCCTCTCCTGTTCTTGTAGTCTATCCCAAAGGCCTCGAGCTTCTCCATATTGAGGACCTCATCCCTCCTGGAGTAGCCCGCAAGCTCGTATAGGTCCGTCATGGTGAGACAACCGACGGGACAGGCGTCCACACAGAGACCGCAGAAGAGACAGTTTAGAAGGTTCATGTCGAACCTCACAACCTTTTTCCTTCCGTCAGGTAGCTGGACCGCCTCTATCCTGAATAGGGTCGGCATGGGACATGCGGTCTGACACATGTAGCAGGCTACACACCTGCTTTTACCTTTTTCGAAGCTCATGAACTTCTCTATTGCCTTCAGGGAGTCGGGCTCGGTCCCGTCCCAGACGAAGTGTCCGTGGGCTCCCCTGAAGCGTTTGGGAGGTGTCAGCTTCTCCCTGGGGTACTCGGTGGTTATGGGTTTCCTGAGGAGGTTTCTCAAGGTTACCGAGAGCCCTTTAAGAAAGTCTATGAAGAGTATAGTCTCGAGGATGTTCAGATAGTCCTTTCTGCTCAGCTTCCTTATACCCATTTCACTCACCTCCAAGGACGTAAAGGACGACCGCTGTTACAACGAG
>JAUZRJ010000039.1 GCA_030950545.1 Aquificota bacterium
GAGCACGGGTTCCGGATACGGTCTTTTGAGCCCCATTTGGGCCCTGAACTGCCTCACGAGATCCGCGTCCCGGCGTATTCCCGAGCGCTCCACGACGAGGGCATCTTCCTCCAGCTGAACCGCAAAAGTTCCCGACGACCGGGAAAACACGAGCCTCGAGGGAGGTGGTTCCTGAGGCCTTTCCTGGCTTCCCTTAGCTTTCAGGAAGCTGAAGAGCCTCGAGCCCTTCTCAGATGAAGGGTACTTTCCTTCGATCTCCGTGAGCACGAGTGTTATGAGGTCCTCCGCGCAGGAGAGGGGGACCCAGCCCTTCGGCGTTGTGAAACCCTCCGGGTTTTTTAGTCTGATGAAGACCTCGCCCCTGCCGTTCATTACCTCGAAGATGTCCGCGGTCTCTTCGTAAAATTTGACCTCTTCGCGCTTTTCCACCTCGACGCCCACCCTGCTCGCGAGGTCGATAAGGGCTTCCTCCCCGGAGGTTCCCGTGAGCTCCGCGTAGAGCTCGACAGCGTTGTAGACCCTTCCGTCGTGAAAGTCAACGAAGAGATCGATACCGTTTTCGTTGTGGTAGATTGCGGCGCTGGGGTCATCGTCCGGCGGGTGGAAGGGGCAGTGGACACGGGTGTACCTCTCTTTTCTCTCCGCGATGGTGAGGGTCGAGAGGTTCCGCCTCCCTTTCTTCCAGGATGTCCGTCTGAACTCCCCCTCTCTTGAAGTTCTTCGTCCCGAGGAGTCTCTGGAGCTGGCCCGGTTTAAGACTGGCGGGGTCTATGTAGGGGAGACCTCCGAGGAGTTCCTGGAGTGCTTTGTGAAAGAACTTTATCTCCCCGCAGCCTTCGAGGGGCGGGTCAAGGAGAAGCACAACCTGGCACCCTCCGCCCGTATAGCCGAGGAGCCGGGCCGCCCTGCGGATGCGGGGCGGGAGTCTGGAGAGAACCTCTTCAAGGAGCTTTCTGACCTCTTCCCGAGGCAGACAGGATGAGCCCCTTTCCGGAGCGTCAACGTCGAGGATGAACGAAAATTGGCGGAGGGAGCTTTCGAAGGAAGTCCTTCTGGTCGGGGTCCGTGGGGGTTTCCGGGTCTGGGGTGTTATGTAGATGTCAAAACCTCTCCCCTCCAAATTTTTGACCGCCTCACACACCTCCTCGATGTCAAATCCGTGGAGAGCCATTTGGGGTCTCCCTTTGCCGTAGCACAGCTCGATGGCCTCATTCCCTTGCATTTCACGGAACAAAGTCCTAAAATACGCATTGATTGCTTTTGCATCCATCTTCGCACCTCCTCCGGGTTCTATTTTTTATGTGCTGTCCCATATTTCAAGCGGACACAATGCTGAGATGCTTGTTGTTCAAGGCCTTTGGCGGAAATCAGTTCAAAACGAAGAGATCCCTCTAAGGCGGACAGGTACCGGGTTTTTTCACGTTTTCCGGTTAAGTGGGGAAAAATTTCCTGAATTTGCCACCTCTGCAGTCCTTGTTTCCCAAGGGTTTGAAAGGGGTGGTGGCATTTGTGGCAAAGGATGGCAAATTCTGTAAGCCCTTGATAGTAGTGGAAAATCGTTTCAAAGGTGGCAACAGGGTGGAGGAAATGCCACCTTCTTAACTAAATTACCCTACTAAACGTTGTGGAGGTTTGAAAAAACCGAACTCGTTGAGCCGCAAGGCTTCGGCCCGTGACTAAATA
>JAUZRJ010000004.1 GCA_030950545.1 Aquificota bacterium
ACCAGGTCCTCAAAGCTGACCTCCTCGGGAACCCAGAACATTATCCTAAGGCTTATATCGGCCCGTTTCCCGGATGTTATAATTTGCTCCCATGAAGATCCTCGTCCAGAAGTTCGGGGGCACGTCCGTAGGTTCCCTCGAGAGGATCGAGAACGCGGCAAGAAGTGTAATACGGGCGGTTGACAGGGGATACAGGGTTGTCGTTGTCTCTTCCGCCATGGCGGGTGAAACGGACGCCCTTATAGATCTGGCCCACAGGATAACTGACCTTCCGAACGAGAGGGAGATGGACGTCCTCCTGGCAACGGGGGAACAGAAGGCGGTGGCGCTCTTTGCGATCACTCTGAGAAAGCTGGGGTACCCCGCGGTGAGCCTGTGCGGCTGGCAGGTTCCCATAGTGACCGACGGGGTCCACACCAAGGCGAGGATAAGGAAGATAGGGACTCAGAGGATAAGGAACCTCCTGAAAGAGGGGTACATACCCGTGGTGGCGGGTTTTCAGGGTGTCACCGAAGACTGGGAGATAACCACCCTGGGAAGGGGGGGGTCCGATACGACCGCGGTCGCCCTCGCTGCAGCCCTCGGTGCGGACTGTGAGATCTACACAGACGTCCCGGGCGTCTTCACAGCGGACCCGAGGATAGTCCCCAACGCCAGAAAGGTCCCCTACATATCCTACGAAGAGATGCTCGAGCTCGCCTCCCTCGGTGCCAAGGTTATGCAGATAAGGAGCGTGGAGTTCGCAGCCAAGTACAGGGTTAGAATACACGTCAGGAGCAGTTTTTCCGATGAGGAGGGGACCTGGATCCTTCCGGAGGAGGAGGTCATGGAGAAGGTGGTCGTAAGGGGCATAACCGTTGAGACCAGGGAGTCAAGGATAACGGTGGTGCGGGTCCCGGACAGGCCGGGTATAGCTGCGAAGATCTTCAAGGCCCTCGGGGACGCCCACATAGTTGTGGACATGATAGTCCAGAACGTGTCCCATGAGGGTTTCACCGACATGTCCTTCACTGTGAGCAGGACCGAGGCCCGGAAGGCGGAGGAGATAGTCAGAAAGGTGGCCAGGGAGATAGGGGCAAAGGAGGTTGTCAAGGACGATAAGGTCGCGAAGGTTTCCATAGTTGGTCTGGGTATGAGAAGCTCTTACGGGACCGCGGGTAAGATGTTTGAGGTCCTCGCAAAAAACGGCATAAACATAATGGCGATCTCCACCTCGGAGATAAAGATATCGTGCCTCATAGAAGAGAAGTTTGCGGAGCTGGCTGTCAGGGAGCTCCACGAGGCCTTCATAGAGGAGGGAGAGGAGATAAAGGTGGAAGATGAGAAGGAAAAGGGCAGCGGAGATACTGGAGAGGGTTAGGGGCCTTAAGGTCCTCGTCGTGGGGGACCTGATACTCGACAGGTACCTTTACGGCAGGGTGGAGAGGATATCCCCCGAGGCACCCGTTCCCGTTGTTGAGGTGGAAAAGGAGGAGGTGAGGCTCGGGGGCGCGGGAAACGTGGCGAGCAACCTCGCGTCCCTGGGAGCGAAGACCTATATCGCGGGTGTGGTGGGCGAGGACAGGGGAGGAGACCTGATACTGTCCCTGTTAAAGGAGAGGGGGATCGAACCTCTTCTGGTCACTGACAGAAGACCGACAACGGAAAAGACGAGGGTCGTCTCAAGGTCCCAACAGCTCCTCAGGATAGACAGGGAGGAGAGGAAGCGGATACAGGGGAAAACACTCAAAAAGATAAGGGAGATCGTCGCGGAGGTTGAGTGTGACGGGGTGGTGGTCTCCGACTACGCAAAGGGGGTCATAACGGAGGATGTTATGAGGGCTGTAAAGGAGAAAGGTGTCTTCTTCGCGGTTGACCCGAGACCCGTCAACAGGGACCTGTACAAGGGTGCGGACCTCATGACGCCTAACGAAAAGGAGCTGAGGGAGATGACGGACCCCTTAAGCGGTGAGGAAGTAGAGACCTTGGGGATAAGGCTCAGGGAAAGACTGCTCCTTGACACACTCGTCGTGACGAGGGGTCCGAAGGGCATGACCCTGTTCAGGGAAGGTGTCAGGCACTTTCCCGCAAGGGCCAGGAAGGTTTACGACGTCACGGGTGCGGGGGACACGGTTGTGGCTTCCCTGCTCGCCTTTCACCTTGCGGGTGCGGGCTGGGATGAGGCCTGCGAGCTCGCCAACGTCTGCGCGGGTATAGTGGTCGGCGAGTTCGGGACCGCAACGGTAAAACCCGAGGAGGTCCTCAGAGAGATTGAGGAGGGGTAAGGTCTACGAGGACATAGCGGAGGAGTATCTAAAGAGCATAGGCTACAGGATCCTGGGAAGGAATGTAAGGTGCGGGAGGGGTGAGGTGGACATAGTTGCCCTCGACGGGAACACACTGGTCCTGGTCGAGGTCAAAGGGGGAAGGACGGAGGAGTTCGGCCACCCGGCGGAGAGGTTCTCTGAGGAGAAGCTGAGACGCCTTATCTCCTGCGGATATGAGATCTCCGGGGGAAGACCCTTCAGGGTGGACCTGATCGTCGTTTTCGGGGAGGAGGTGGATCACATAAAGAACGTGGGCTTCTTTTAAGGCTACTCCAGGATCTCCAGGACGACCCTCTTGCCCGCCTTCCTGCCCATGGCGGACAGGAGCGTCCTCAGAGCCCTGGCTATCCTCCCCTGCTTCCCTATGACCTTACCGAGCTCCGAGGGGTCCACCCTGAGCTCGATGACGATCGTCTTCTCTCCCTCGATCTCGGTCACCTGAACCTTGTCGGTGTTGTCCACAAGTGCCTTTGCGGTTGTTTCCACGATGTCCTTCATGGCGCTCATCCGCTCACCTCCTTTGTGGTTTTCTTCTTCAGGACCCAGTAGTCCCCTGTTTTCCTGAGCTCATGGCCTTCGGGTATAACGTCCTCCAGTATGCCCGCCATCTCAAATATGGTCTTCGCCCTCGTCGCTACCTCCGCCCCCTTCCTCACCCACTCGACCACCTTATCCTTCTTCAGATCTATTATCTCCTTCCTCTTCGGGTCGTAGGTGCCGAGTATGTCTATGTAGTTCCCCTCCCTCGGTGATTTCGAGTCCATGACAACTATCCTGTAGACCGGGTGGTTTCTCCTTCCGAACTTGGCGAGCCTTATCCTTACAGCCATCCTCTACCTCCAGAATTCACGGCAGTTAATTATATCAGATCCTGAAGGGGAATCTGGGAACGGGTATTCCGGACATGCCCTTCAGCTTTCTCATCACCTTCCTCATCTCCTCATAACGCTTCAGAACCCTGTTCACGTCCGAGATCGTCGTCCCGCTACCTTTGGCTATCCTCTTCTTCCTGCTCATGTTTATGATCCGCGGGTTCCTCCTCTCCTCAGGGGTCATGGAGTTGATGATAGCCTCCATCTTCCTGAACTGCTTCTCGTCCACCTTTATGTGTTTCAGCTGGGCTCCCACTCCGGGTACCATGGCGAGCAGTTTCTCAAGGGGTCCCATGCTCCTTATCATCCTTATCAGCTCCCTCAGGTCCTCCAGGTCAAACTCCCCTGCCATCACCTTTGCGGATATGTGCTGGGCTTTGTCTTCGGGTATCACCTCCCGGGCTTTTTCCGCAAGGGTCTGTATGTCACCGAGACCCAGGATCCTCTGGGCTATACGGTCGGGGTAAAAGGGCTCTATGTCCTCCATCTTTTCGCCCACACCTATGAACTTTATGGGTATACCGAGTGCTTCCTTCACCGACAGGGCGAGACCCCCTCTCGCGTCCCCGTCCATCTTCGTAAGGACGACACCGGTCAGGTTGACGGATTCGTGGAACGCCCTGGCGGTCTCAAGGGCGGTCTGGCCCTGCATGGCGTCCGCAACGTAGATCACCTCCGAAGGGCTGACAGCCTCCTTTATCCTCCTTATCTCCTCCATCAGTTCCCCGTCTATGTGGAGCCTTCCCGCTGTGTCCAGGAGAAGGTAGTCAACCCCCTCCTTCAGGGCCCTCTCCTTTGACGCTCTTGCCATATCCACAGGTGATCTGCCCTCAGGCTCGTAGAAGGGAACTCCTACCCTCTCCGCTATCTTCCTGAGCTGGTCGACCGCTGCGGGGCGTCTCACGTCCGTTGAGGTTACCGCCACGGTGCTACCGCTTTTTTTCAGAAGCAGGGCCAGTTTGCCTATGGTGGTCGTCTTTCCCGTACCTTGAAGCCCCACGAACAGAACAACACCCCTGCTGAGGTCCTCCCTCTCACCGCCGATTATGTCCACCAGCTCTTCGTAAACCGCGGTTACGATGAAGTCCGCGGGAGAAAGACCCCTGGGGACATCGCTTCCCAGTACCCTCTCCCTGACCCTTTTGAGGAACTTTTTGGCTACCTCGTAGTCAACGTCCGCCTCGAGGAGGGCGAGCTTTATCTCCCTCAGGGTGTCGTTTACAACTTTATCCGTTACCTTCCTCGCCTTTCTGAGCCTGCTGAAGGCGTTGCTGAACTTCTCGGTGAGGAGTTCGAGCATTATACATTAAAGTATACTAAACTCTCAGGTCCAGATACTTCCCCCTGATCATCTCCAAAGTCGCCTTCATCTCCATTATGGTCGCCTGCACCGCCACCCTGATATCCTGCGGTGAAGGGTTAGCAGGTGCAAGCGCAGCTCTTTTTAACCTCCTCGCTATCTGAACCGTTTCCTCGGGCGTCCTTCCCTCCTTGACCTTCAGCGGGACCTCACCTCCCGTGATGTAAAGTTTCCCGTCAGGTCCGCGTGTGTACTCGTATTTAACAGGCCCGGCCAGATCTCCTGCAACCGCTTTGTGGGCCATCTCGTGGGCCTTTACCTCCTGCTCCCTCATGCGCAGCTTCTGGACCTCAATGGCAACCCTCACACTTTCGTAAACCGTCCTGTCCCACACACGCATGACCCTGATCCCTCCACACCCCCTCTCAAAGATATAATTTATTTGCGATGAGCTTCTCCGCCCACGAGATACGGAACCTGTTTCTCGAGTTCTTTGAGAAGAAAGGCCACACAAGGGTCAAAAGCGCCCCCCTGGTACCCGAAAACGACCCAACCCTGCTCTTCGTGAACGCGGGCATGGTTCCCTTCAAGAACGTCTTTCTGGGTATAGAGAAGAGACCCTACAAGAGGGCGGTTTCCTGCCAGAAGTGTCTCAGGGTCTCCGGAAAGCACAACGACCTCGAACAGGTAGGCTACACATCAAGACACCACACCTTCTTCGAGATGCTCGGGAACTTCTCCTTTGGAGACTACTTTAAGGAAGAGGCTATAGAGCTCGCCTGGGAGTTCGTCACGGAAGTCCTCAGGATACCCGAGGAAAAGCTGTACGTGTCCGTTTTCAGGGAGGACGAGGAGGCCTTCAGGATATGGAACGAGAAGATAGGCGTTCCCGCGGAGAGGATCTGGAGGCTCGGTGAGGAGGACAACTTCTGGCAGATGGGAGACACGGGTCCCTGCGGGCCCTCCTCCGAGATATACGTGGACAGGGGCGGGGAGTACGAAGGTGAGGAGAGGTATCTGGAGATCTGGAACCTGGTGTTCATGCAGCTGAGCAGGGACGAGAACGGAAACCTCAAACCGCTCCCCAAGCCGAACATAGACACGGGAATGGGTCTTGAGAGGATAGCCAGCGTATTGCAGGGTACCAGGACCAACTTCGAGATAGACATAATAAGACCCCTCATAGGTTTCGGGGAGGAGATCTCCGGGAAAACTTACGGAAAGGACTTCGAAACGGACGTCGCCCTCAGGGTAATAGCGGACCACCTGAGGTCGCTCACCTTTGCCATATCGGACGGCGTGATCCCTTCAAACGAGGGAAGAGGTTATGTGATCAGGAGGATCTTGAGAAGGGCCTTAAGGTTCGGCTACAGGATCGGTGTGGAGGAGCCCTTCCTGTACAAGGGTGTGGACCTTGTGGTCGACATCATGAAGGGGCCCTATCCCGAGCTTGATATTTCGAGGGAGTTCGTCAAAGGGGTTGTGAGAGGAGAGGAGGAGAGGTTCATACGCACGCTCAGGGAGGGTATGGGAGCGGTTGAGGAGATGATAGAGAAGGCCAGAGAGGAAGGAAGGGGATACCTCAGGGGAGAGGAGGTTTTCAAGGCCTACGACACATACGGCTTCCCCGTGGACCTCCTGGAGGAGATGGCGAGGGAGAGGGGTCTGTCCGTAGACATGGAAGGGTTCAGGGAGGAGATGGAGAAGCAGAGGGAAAGGGCGAGAAAACACTTCCAGATAGATACCAGGAAGGTGAAGCCTGTATACAACCACCTCAAGGATATAGGGAAGACATCACGGTTTCTGGGATACGACCATCTCGACCTGGAGACCGAGATAACAGCCCTTATCCGGGGCGGGGAGATGACCCCCGAGATAGGGGAAGGGCAGGAGGGTGAGGTGGTCCTGAAAGAGACACCTTTCTACCCCGAAGGCGGAGGCCAGGTAGGAGATACAGGCCTCATAGAGACGGACAGGGGACTCTTCAAGGTCGAGGACACCCAGAGACCCGTCGAGGGGGTTATAGTCCACAGGGGCAGGGTGCTGAAGGGCTCCCTCAGGGTCGGGGACAGGGTCTTTGCCAGGGTGGACAGGGAGAGGAGGGAGGACATAATGAGAAACCACACCGCGACCCATCTCCTCCACGCAGCCCTCAGGAGCGTTCTCGGGGAACACGTCAGGCAGGCCGGGTCTCTGGTGGCGGACAGGTATCTCAGGTTTGACTTCACCCACTTCGAGGCCCTAACAGAGGACCAGATAAGGGAGGTAGAGAACCTTGTAAACTCAAAGATAATGGAGAACATACCGGTCAGTGTGGAGGAGACCGACTACCAGACCGCAATAAGGAGCGGAGCCATAGCCATATTCGAGGAGAAGTACGGGGACAGGGTGAGGGTCATCTCCGCGGGGGACTTCTCAAGGGAGCTCTGCGGCGGGACCCACGTGTCCAGAACAGGGGACATAGGCTACTTCAGGATAATCTCCGAGACCTCGGTGGGTGCGGGGGTGAGGAGGATAATCGCCAGAACGGGAAGATGGGCGGTCAGGGACGCCCAGGAGGAGAGGGAACTCGTTGAGAGACTGAGCAGGTCACTTCAGGCCAAGAGGGAAGAGATACCCGAAAGGGTGGAGGACCTCAAGGAGAAGATAAAGGAAAAGGAAAGGGAGATAGAGAGGCTGAGAAGCGAGCTTATAAAGGTCCAGATGGAGAAGGTGCTGAAGGAGGAAGACCTCAACGGCTACAGGCTCTCCTGGGGTGTCTTTAAGGACGTATCTCCTGAAGAGCTCAGGAACCTGGCGGACCTGATAAGGAACAGGGGTGACAGGGAGGTGGTCTTTCTCGTATCGGAAACAGGGAAGAAGGTCCTCACCGTTATAGGGGTTTCCAGGAAGCTCTCGGAAAGGCTGAGGGCTGACGAGCTGATAAGGGAGGTGGGAAAGGTGATCGGCGGTGGGGGCGGGGGAAGACCGGACCTCGCTCAGGGCGGGGGTAAGAACGCTCAGGCTTTGGAAGAAGCTGTTAAAATATTGAGGGAACGTTTGAGATCCCTCTGACCTGAGGAGGTTTACGATGGTGCCCAGATCCGTCCTGGTTCTGTCGGGTGCTCTCCTGATACTCGCCTGCGGTGGCGAGGAGAAAGGGGAGAAGAAGGCTGAGGTTAAGCCAGAAGGTCCGGAAACAGCCCAAGTGGCAAAGACTACAGGACCTGAAGATCTGGCAAACAGAAAAGGTTGCTTCGCCTGTCACGGTATAAGGGAGAAGAAGGTCGGACCCGCTTACGTGGACGTAGCGAAGAGGTATTCGGGGAAGGAGGGTGCGGTCGATGAGCTTGTGAAGAGCATACTGAAGGGTAGCATGGGGAAGTGGGGAAGCATACCCATGGCTCCACAGCCCGTATCGCAGGAGGAGGCGAGGACGCTGGCGGAGTGGATACTGAGTCTTAAATGACCTCCCTTAAAACCCTCGAGGAGACGTTGCACATAAGCTCGTAGGGTATTGTCCCTGCGGTTCTCGCCAAGTCCCCGAAGGTCCTCCCCTCGCCCACCACGGTTACCCAGTCCCCCACCCTGGCCCCTGTTCCAGTCAGGTCAACCATGGTCATGTCCATGGTTATGTTTCCTATTATGGGGACCTCCTTGCCTTTGTAGATCAGCGTTCCCACGTTTGAAAGGGTCTTCATGAGGCCGTCCGCATAACCGAAGGCGACCACGCCCACCCTGGTCCTTCTCCTGGTCACATAGGTCCCGCCGTAGGAAACAGGGTGATCGGGAGGCAGGTCCTTTACCGACACTATCCTGGCCCTCAGGGTGATGGCGGGTTTGAGGTTCAGGGGGTAGTTCTTCAGGGGTTTTTCCCCGTACAGGGCAAGACCCACCCTCACATGGGTGGTGAAGGGGATCCTGTAGACCAGACCCGCGGAGCTTTCCATGTGGACCTTAACACCCTGAGGGTACCTCTTCACTATGGAGCTGAACCTCTTTATCTGGAGGAGTGAAAACTCCCTGTCCGCGGGTGTGGACAGGTGGCTCATGACACCCTCTATCCTCGGGTCCTCGAGGGTTTCCTCTACAAAGCCGAGTCTCCCCATGCCCGTGTCGTACTTTATGTGGAAGGGGACATCCTCACCGCCTATTACCCTCAGGTGCTCTATGTCCGAGACAACGGGTGTGAGTCTGTACTCCTTTACCGCATCAAGGTCTCCCGGTAGCAGTCCTCCGAGGACAAGGATCTCTTTCCTCACCCCGAGCTCCCTGAGAACGACTCCCTCCTCAGGACAGGCTACAGCGAAGGCTTTCACCTCGGGGAGTTTCTCCAGGATCGGTGCAACCCACCTGGCACCGATACCGTATGCGTCCGACTTCACCACCGCTATTATCCCCTTCCCCGAAAACCTGAATATCTCCCTCGCGTTGTGTACCAGTGCCTCCCTGTCTATCTGGAGGACGGACCTCTCCGCTACCACAGTTATCATTTTAAAGGTTTTAGAATACTTACCATGAGGGAGATAGGCATCTTGGGTCTGGGGAGGATGGGACTGGGTATAGGGAGAAGGCTGATGAGGAAGGGATGGAGGGTCATGGGCTATGACCCTTCGGAGGAAGCAAGGAGAAGGGCTCAGGAGTCGGGCATAGAGACCTTCGGGGATCTGGAGTTCCTCTGCGGTGAGTTCTCGGGGGAAAGGGTCTTCTGGATCATGGTTCCCCACACAGCGGTTGATGAGGTCCTTTCGTCCCTCAAACCCTACCTGCTCGAAGGGGACATTATAATAGACGGGGGTAACTCCAACTACAGGGACTCCGTGAGAAGGGCGGAGGAGCTCAGGAAGATCGGAGTCCGCTTCCTTGACGTCGGGGTGAGCGGTGGCGTTTGGGGAGAGGAGGAGGGGTACTGTCTCATGATAGGCGGTGATGAGGAGGTATTCAGGAGGGTGGAAGGTCTCTTTAAGGACCTCGCCTACGGGGGTGATGGCTACGCCTATCTGGGAAGGTCCGGTGCGGGACACTTTGTGAAGATGGTCCACAACGGTATAGAGTACGGCATGATGCAGGCTATAGCGGAGGGTTTTGAGCTCATGAAGGAAAGCGAGTTTGACCTTGACCTCAGAGAGGTGGCGAGGGTTTTCAGGAGGGGGAGTGTGATAAGGTCCTGGCTGATGGACCTCACGGAGAAGGCCCTCAAGGACTTCGGTGATCTCGAAGGTGTGGCCCCTTACGTGGAGGACTCGGGAGAGGGGAGGTGGACGGTCCAGACCGCGGTTGAGCTGGGCGTTCCCCTGTGGGTGATAGCGGGATCCCTGTTCACCCGCTTCAGGTCGAGGCAGGAGGTGTCCTTCAGGGACAGACTTCTCGCCGCACTTAGATTTGAGTTCGGAAGGCATCCCGTAAAGAGGAAGGATGGGCAAGGGTAAGGTTATCTTCATCTACGGCGGGACGGGTGACCTGGCCAGAAGGAAGATCTACCCGGTTATCCAGAAGCTCATGAAGAGGGGCAGGCTCAGGGACCTGAAGGCGGTCTACGCCCTCAGCAGGAGCGGTTTTCCGGAAGGGTACCTCGAGACCCTTGACAGGGAGCTCGCGGAAAAGATCAGGTTCGTGAACTTCGACGTGTCCAGGAGGGAGGACTACAGAGTTTTGGAGAAAGAGATAGCCTCCTTCCCCGGGGACGAGCTCATCTTCTACCTCGCCCTCCCACCCCACCTCTTTGACCAGGCCATAGTCCACACAGGTTCGGTACTCAGGCACTTCATGAACCCGAGGAAGATAGTTGTGGAAAAGCCTTTCGGTTTCGACCTCGAGTCCGCGAGGATGCTCAACTTCCAGCTCAAGCGCTACTTCACCGAGAGGGAGATTTACAGGATAGACCATTTCCTCGGCAAGGTCTCCATACAGAACATACTCTCCTTCAGGTTCTCCAACTACATCTTCGAAGGCATATGGAACAAGAACTTCATAGACAACGTCCAGATATCCGCCCTGGAGACGGTCGGCCTTGAAGGGAGGGTGAGCTACTACGACAGGGTGGGCGCCCTCAGGGACATGGTCCAGAACCACCTCTTCCAGATCCTGTGCTTCGTCGCCATGGAACCTCCCGCGGTGATGGAGGCGGAGAGGATAAGGGACGAGAAGGTTAAGGTTCTGAGCTCCGTGAGGAGGATAAAGCCCGAGGAGGTTGACAGATACGCGGTCAGGGGGTCTTACAGAGGTTATGAGGAGGAGCTGGGAAGACCGTCAAACACGGAAACCTACGCCTGCATGAAGCTTTACATAGACAACTTCAGGTGGGAAGGGGTTCCCTTCTATCTCAGGACGGGAAAGAAGCTGAAGGAGAAAAAAACGCAGGTGGTTATAACCTTTAAGGAGATCCCGGGGAACTTCGGGAAGATACTCGGGTGCATGCCTGAAAGGAACAAGATAGGGTTCGAGATAGCACCGGGAAACAGGCTGATCCTCTCCTTCGAGATGATGCCACCGACGGGTTTCCTGAGCTGTCCTGTGGAGAGCAGGATGGAGGTGAGCCTCGAGGATGCGTTCGGGGGTGAGATCCCGGACGCCTACGAGACGCTCATAGAGGATATCCTTGACGGAGACCAGACACTTTTCATAAGGGAGGACGAGTCCGAGCTCGCCTGGGAGATAGTCCAGCCCATACTGGAGAGGTGGTCGGAGGGAAGTCCAGAACTTTACGAACCCGGCTCTTACGGGCCCGAGGGGGCGGAAAGGTTCATAAAGTCAGACGGGAGAAGATGGGTGCTCCTCTGATAAAGGTCCTCTCCGGAACAAGGGAGGAGGTACTCGCGAGAGCGTACAGGTTAATAGAGTCCTCCGCCAGGGTCTTCCTGAAGAGGAGAAATGTGTTCAGGCTCTGCCTTGCGGGCGGGAAGACCCCAGAGGACCTGTACACCATGATGGGAAGATCCTACCCGTTCTTTGACAGGACCCTGATAGTTCCCACCGACGAAAGGCTTGTCCCGGAAAGGGATCCGAGGAACAACTGCTCCATGATCAGGAGAACCCTGGGACCCGAGGCTAAACTCTACAGTGTGAAAACGGACCTGGACCCCCCGGAAGCGTGCAGGGACTTCAACGACATCCTTTCAAAGACAGGACCTCCCGACCTCATACTCCTCGGGCTCGGCGAGGACGGGCACACCGCTTCCCTGTTCCCAGAAAGGGAGTGCAGACCCTGCGGGAGGTTCGCGTGCCTCACTGAAGGACCCGACGGGCTTCTGAGGGTGAGTGTGAGCCTTGAGTACATAAACAGCTCCTGCTACGCGGTCTTCCTAGTTACGGGAGAGAAGAAGAGAGAAGCCCTCAGGTCGCTCCTTTCAGGAGAAGACATACCCGCCTCAAGGGTAAAGCCGAGGAGAAGGGTTTTCATACTCACTGACCTTCCTCTATGATCTCGTTCTCTATCTCGAAGTAAACGTAGTAGGCGTTCACAGGGTTAACGTCGAAGAAAACCGGGACCTGGGCGTAGGAGGGGTCTATCTCCAGAAGGGCGTCGTTTATGTTCTCCCTCACGTAGTCTATGTCCCTTCCCTCCTCTATCATCCGCCTTATGGTGTCCCTGAGATCCGTTATGTACTTTCTGGTCCACCTTACCCTGTCCCTTATCCTCTCCTTCGTGAGCATGGGTTTGCCGTGTCCGGGGAGGAGCACATCGGGGTCTATCTCCAGGATCCTGTCCAGACAGTCTATCCAGGTCCTTGAGTTTCCGGAACCGAGGAAGGGAAGTCTCCCGTCGAACACCACATCCCCCGCAAACAGGATCTTCTGGCCGGGCATGTAGACCACTATGTCACCGTCGGTGTGGGCCTTGCAGAACTGCCTTACCTGGAATCTGTACCTGCCCAGCTGTATGTCGAGACCCTCGGTCATAACCACATGGGGTTCTTCCATCTCGGTCCCGTCCATGTGGTCCTTCAGGATCTTCTTCCTCGCCTCGTAAAAGTTCCAGCTTGAGGGTCTCGATACGTACTCGTTCGCCCACTCATGGGCTATGACAACCGCACCCGCCTCCTTGAAGGCACCGACACCGTAGAAGTGGTCCGTGTGGTAGTGGGTCACGACGACGAACCTGACGGGCTTGTCCGTTACCTTCCTGATGGTTTCCAGAAGCTCCTTCCCGAGCTTGTACGTGCTGAGTGTGTCTATCACGACCACACCTTCCTCGGTGACCACGAAGTAGGCGTTTGAGATAAAACCCCTGTTTTCGTAACTCACCTGCTCGTACACACCGAAGACCCCGTAGACGTTGTCCCTTATCTTCTTAAGGGTCTCGGACACGTGCTTAGGGTAATCACCTCCGAAGGATAAGGACAGGAGAAAGAGCACCGCCAGAACGGTCCTCACCGCTCTCCCACCTCCTCTACAGCGAGCCTGACCTTTAAGAACATATCGGTCAGAACCTCCCTGCTCTCAGCGGAAAGGTACCTTCCGAACACCTTTATCAGGCTCTCCACGTTCACATACCCAACCCTTACCCTCCCATCCTCTCTGTAAACGTAAATCCTGCATATGTAGAAGGTGGCGATCTGGGGCATATCCTCCACGACCTTACTGACCCAACCGTCACCGCATATGAAGAGGTAGCTGTAGCCGGGTGAGATCTCGAACACACCCGAAACCCTCACACCTCTCCTTTCAAGGGCCTGTATGAGCCTCTCCGCGCTCTCAACCCGACCCGCATCCGTCTCCCATTCGAACACACCACCAAGGAGCGGGTTCAGAAGAACGAGGACGGAAAAAAGCACCCTCAACGGGTCGCCACCTCTGCCATGGTTATCCTGAGAGCCTGATAGGTTCTCGTGAGCACGTCCGCAAGATCCTGCCCCAGCTCTTCCCTGTGCTTCTGGACAAAGTATATCTCCTTGGGGGCGGACAGGTAGACCTTCCCCTCCCGCCTGTAAACCGCCACGGGACAGGGGATCAGGGAAGAGAGGGAAGGCAACTTCTTCAGGAGTTCCCCCTTCCAGGGGACGTCGCAGGAGATCACAAGTACATAGTCTTCCGACAGCCTGAAAACGCCCACAACACCGAGACCGTTCCGGGTCAGATCACCCTTGAGCTCTTCCACAACACGGTCAAGGTCTCCAGTCTCCACCTCCAGGGTGAAGAAGAAGATCCTCTCGGGTGTTGCGAAGAACTTCTTAACCGAGTACAGGAACGCAAGGGCGGCGAGGGTACCGCCCAGAAGGAACAGGATAGCCTTCAAAGCTCAGGCACCACCTCCGTAGCACCGGTCGTAGGTCACGTAGGGGGCGTCCAGGACCTTCACGTTGGGCTTCGTTCTTACCTTTATGTTCCTCTTCTTCTTTATGTAGTTTATGAGTATGTCGTACACGGGAACGGGTTTGTAGTCGGGCTCTATGGCGTCCGGGGGAGGTGGGGGACCGCCGTAAACCGCCACAAGGTACTCCTTGTCCTCCTTGAGGGGTTTCCCGCCTATCCAGACCCTCTTTATGCGCTTGTACTGGGGTCCGTTTATCTCTATCTCGTACTCCACGTTCCATATCCTGGTCATGTCCCCGCCCTGCTGGTAAAAGGGGTCCGGGTTAAAGACGTTGTCCGCAACGTCCTCCCATATGGCCAGGAGGTCCCTACCCTTCCTCTTCAGGACGTAAACGTTGGGGTAAGTTATGGCGGTGTAGTCGTAAACGTGGTTTTTCGTTATCTTCTGTCCCGGCAGGACAACAGTTCCCCACCTGTAGCCCGGGGAGTGGACCACGTCAAGGTCTCCTCCGTAGTAGTCGTTTATCGCCTCACCCACGAGCCAGTCCCATGTGGAGAAGAACGTGTCCCTCTTGTAGAGCATGACCTCCGCAACACCCAGCTCCTCGTCTAGGTTGTACTTCTTGTTGACCTCCTTCTTCCACTTCTCAACTATCTTCTGAGCCCCCCTGTCGGGGGGTATCAGGTTGGAGGCTACCGGGTAGAGCTTGAAGCTGTAGTCCCTTATCCTGCCGTTTCTTATGTCAAGGTCTATCCTTCCGACGAACTTACCGTGGGACCCCGCTATGAGGACGAGGGTGTTGCCCACCCTGACCGCCCTGGGTGTTATGTCGTGGGTGTGACCTGAGATTATCACGTCTATACCCTTCACCACCTGGGCTATCTTCTGGTCAAGGGGGAAGCCGTTGTGGGTCAGGAATATGACCGCGTCGACCCTGTGCTTTTCCCTTAGCTCGTTAACGAACTGCTGGAGCTGGTCCTCCCTTATGCCGAAGCTCCATCCTTCGACGAACTGCTTCGGATTGGCGAGGGGCGTGAACGGGAAAGAACTGCCTATTATGCCGAGCTTTACACCGCCGACCTCTTTTATGGTGTAGGGCTTGAAAACCAGGTCACCCCACAGCTCGTCCACGACGTTGTGGGTTATGAACTCACAGCCTCCCTTCTCAAGCTCCTCTATTCGCTTTAAGAAGATCTCC
>JAUZRJ010000040.1 GCA_030950545.1 Aquificota bacterium
CTGAACGTTATAAACTTCGGCCTAGCCTACAGGCCTCACCCCCTTGTTGCGCTCAAGGCGGACTATGCAAGGGAGAACTACGACCAGGGAAAGGACCTTGACGTTTACAGCGGTGCCATAACTTGGATGTTCTGAACCGCCGCCCCTGCAGGCTGCCGCCGAGGGCAACGGGGAGGGGGGAAGGAGGTGAGAAGTATGCCGAAAAGCAGATGGCTTGCGGACGAGTACATAAAGGAAAGGCTGGAGATGGTCCTCAGCATGAGGGGTAGGGTGAAGCTGGAAGACTTCAAGATACTGTTTATGATCCCTGTGGACGATTCCAGGATACTGGACCTTGCGAAGGAATGCGGTTTTAAGGTGTCTAAGGCAAACAGGGGTATAGTTATAGAGCTAAGGAAAAAGGCTTAACGTGTCGGTGTTCTGAAGAGCGTAGGTGAGTGATGGGACTTGTTTTTAGCCTGCTTCTCCTTTTAACCGTCGGGGTCTTTTCCTCAGGAGGGAACACCTGCAAGGGAAAGGTCGGTTTTCTGGTACTCGCCCACGGGGGAACCGGACGTGGAACAGTATGGTCCTTCAGGCGTTGGAGCCTTTGAGAAGGGAACACCCGGTTGAGGTGGCTTTCGGCATGGCGGATCCCACCTCCATAAAAACGGGCATAGAGAATCTGGAGAGAGAGGGCGTGGATACCATAGTTGTGATCCCGCTTTTTATATCCTCCCACAGTCCGATCATGGAGCAGATAGAATACCTTCTCGGTGTGAGGAAAGAGTATCCTTCAAAACCTGTGGTCATGATCAGGGACCCGGCTCTGCTTCCATTCTGGGAAGCCATCGGAAAACTTCCCTGGCATGTGAGACTGCTTCTGATAAAAGACCGCGAGCTCGTTGATAGGAATTTCTTTGAGAGCCTCCTGGATAAGTACCGCATCCCGGACAGGGAAAGGCTGTGGCATCTGTATAACCGTTTCAGGGAGATTTACGAGAACAACCTGAATAAGCTGAGGCCTCTGAAAACACGTGCCAGTATTCTGCTCACCCAAGCCCTGGACGACCATCCCGTCGTATCGGAGATCCTCGGCGATAGGGCCTGGGAGCTGAGCAGGGACCCTGCGAATGAAACCCTGATAATCGTAGCCCACGGTCCAACGGAAGAAAGCTACAACCGAAGGTGGATAAAAAACATGGAGTCTATAGCCCGCAGATGCCAGGAACTCACGGAGGAGAAATTCGGTAAACCTTTTAAAAATGTATTCTCCATTACCGTCAGGGATGACGCCCCTGAACCTATATATAAACAAGCTGAAGGACATCTAAGGGCTCTTGTGAGGCAGGCGGGTGAGGGGGGTACGGTTATAGTTGTCCCTTTACTTTTAGCACCGGGAGTTGTGGAGAAGGGGATAGAGGAGAGGCTCGAAGGCCTCGATTACCGCTGGAGCGGTAAGACCCTTCTCCCGGATGAAAGGATCGTGCGGTTTATTGAGGACGTCAATCCGTGCAAAGGTGTGCCATCCTCAGGTTCCGAACTCCCAGGAGGATAGGTATCTGACCTGATCGGGAGTAAGGTCGTCTATCTCTATGCCCATGCTTTTGAGCTTCAGCCTCGCCACCTCCCTGTCTATCTCTTCGGGTACCCTGTACACGTCATTTTTCAGGCTACCGTGGTTTTTCACTATGTACTCGGCGGAAAGGGCCTGGTTCGCGAAGGACATGTCCATGACGGAAGCGGGGTGTCCCTCCGCTGAGGCCAGGTTCACCAATCTTCCCTGGGCGAGCAGGTATATCCTCCTCCCGTCCTTTAGCGTGTACTCTTCCACGTTATCCCTTACGGTCCTCTTTGAAACGCTCATCTCTTCAAGGGCTTCTATGTCTATCTCCACGTTAAAGTGGCCTGAGTTGGCTACTACCGCTCCGTCCTTCATGACCTCAAAGTGCTCCCTCCTTATAACGGATGTGTTCCCTGTAACGGTTACGAAGAAATCACCTATCCTCGCCGCCTCCCTCATGGGCATGACCAGGAATCCGTCCATTCTCGCCTCAAGGGCCTTTATGGGGTCGACTTCCGTGACTATAACGAGAGCTCCCATGCCCCTCGCCCTCTGGGCGAGCCCCTTCCCGCACCATCCGTAGCCCGCAACTACGAAGTAAGACCCCGCCAACAGTCTGTTCGTGGCCCTGAGTATCCCGTCTATAGTTGACTGGCCCGTTCCGTATCTGTTGTCGAACATGTGCTTTGTGAGGGCGTCATTTACCGCTATTATGGGAAACCTCAAAACACCTTCCTTAGCCATGGCCTTGAGCCTTATCACTCCCGTTGTGGTTTCTTCCATTCCCCCCAGGACTTTTTCCGCGAGGTCGGGAAACTCTTTGTGGAGGGTCGATATGAGGTCCGCCCCGTCGTCTATCACTATGTGCGGTTCTCTCCTTATAACCTCCCTGAGGTGGGTGTAGTAGGTCTCCCTGTCCTCACCCCTTACGGCGAAAACAGGAACATCGTAGAACTTAACGAGGGCTGCAGCGACGTCGTCCTGTGTGGAGAGTGGGTTGGAAGCTGTAAGATAGACCTCCGCTCCTCCCTCCTTCAGGGTCCTCACGAGGTTTGCGGTCTCGGTGGTCACGTGAAGGCAGGCGGAGATCCTTATACCTTTGAGGGGCTTTTCCCTTGAGAACCTCTCCCTCACAGACCTGAGAACGGGCATGTCCCTCTCCGCCCACTCAGTGCGGTTTTTTCCCGTGTCAGCGAGAGAAAGGTCTTTGACGTGGTAATCCATGAAAACCTCCCGAATTTTGTTTTGTGGCGGAGCCGACGGGATTTGAACCCGCGACCTCCGGCTTGACAGGCCGGCGTTCTGACCAGGCTGAACTACGGCTCCTGCCAAGATAATATTATACTCCCTGCCTTTCAGCTATTCAACGTTGGCAGCCTGCTGTCTTATCTTGTCTATCTCAACCTTGATGGCTACCGTGAACTCGGAAAGATCGGGCATCTTGTTGCCGAGTGTTGTGATCTCCCTGTGCATCTCCTGGGCGAGAAACTCCAGGTTCTTCCCAACCTCTCCCTCTCTGGACAGCACCTCCCTGAGCCTGTCTATGTGAGCCTTCAGCCTCGCAACCTCCTCGTTAACGTCCATCCTCTCGAGGAGAAACATGATCTCGTTCAGCACGGTCGGGTGTTCCTCCTGGAGCTTCATATCCTTTGCCCTCGTCAGTACCTTTTCCCTGATGCTTTCCTGTATCTCCTCTTTTCTGAGCTCGATCCTTTTGAGGATCTCCTCTATCCTGTGGACCCTCTCCTGTATGTCCCTCTTCAGGGCTTCCCCTTCCTTTCTCCGCGAAGCCAGAAGGTCCGCGAGGGCGGTGGAAAGGGCGTCCATGACCGCTTCCTCAAGGTCTTCCTCAACCTCAAGGGCGGTCCTCTCTGCATACTTCCAGGCGAGCTCGAAGATCTTGTCCCCGGACAGGGTCAGTCCGAGATCCCTTTCCGCTATGCTCTTTATGACCTGAGCTCCTCTCCTGAGCTTTTCCGTGTCAACGGGCGGTATAACCTCTTTTGGCTCCGCCTCAAGGAACACGTGGACCGTACCCCTCTTCAGGCTTTCTTTGACCTTCTCCCTGATCTTGGGTTCAAGGACCATAAGGAAGGAAGGTGACCTGACGGAAACGTCAAGACCTTTACCGTTGAGTGACCGGATCACGACGCTGACCTTCCACCTTTCCCCTTCCGCCTCCCCTTTCCCGAAACCTGTCATGCTGAACATGTCTATAATTTTAAATTCAGGCGGGGTGGCGGAGCGGACGAACGCGGGGGACTCGAAATCCCTTGCAGGGTGTTTAAGCCCTGCCGTGGGTTCGAATCCCACCCCCGCCGTATTTTTTAGAATCTCATCTCGCAGGTGTGGTCGTACTCTATCAGCTCCTTTATCTTCGGGTCTTTCCCGCAGAGGGGACAGTGCGGGTCCTTCTTGAGCTTTACCTTCCTGAAGTCCATAGAAAGAGCGTCCATTATGAGGAGCTTACCGACGAGGGTCTCACCTATGCCGAGGATAAGCTTTATGGCTTCGGTCGCCTGTATGCACCCCATTATTCCCCCTATGGACCCGAGGATACCCGCCTCCTGGCAGGACGGAACCATACCCGGAGGAGGTGGCTCCGGGAAGAGACACCTGTAGCAGGGGGAGTTTTCTTTATCCCTGAAGTCGAAAACGGTACACTGGCCCTCAAACCTCAGCATGGCCGCTGAGACGAGGGGCTTTCCCGCAAAGTAACAGGCGTCGTTTATGAGGAACCTCGTCGGGAAGTTGTCCGTTCCGTCGAGGATGACGTCGTAGTCCGCTATTATGTCCATTATGTTGTCTTTGTTTATCATGGTGTTGTAGGTGATCACCTTGACATCCGGATTCAGGGACTCGAGCGTCTTCTTTGCGGACTCAACCTTCGGGGTGCCGACTCTATCGGTCGTGTGGAGGATCTGCCTCTGGAGGTTTGAAAGGTCCACGACGTCAAAGTCAACGATCCCTATGGTCCCCACACCCGCAGCGGTGAGGTAAAAGAGGACGGGAGACCCGAGACCACCCGCTCCTATCACCAGGACCTTGGAGCTCAGGAGCTTCTCCTGACCCTTTCCGCCGACTTCGGGAAGTATTATGTGTCTTGCATACCTCTTAATCTGCTCCTCTGTGAACTGGAACATGACTATAAAATATAACATCTGGGTGAAAAAGGTCAAAGCGAACCCCGCAAAGGTTATTCTGGGCTCCTATATAGGTCTTATAGGAGCAGGTTTTCTACTGTTTGTTCTCCTTCCCACAACTGAAAGGGAAGTGAGTTGCATAGATCTTTTATTCACGGTCACATCCGCGGTTACGGTAACCGGTCTTGTTGTATTGGATCCCGCAACAGATATAACTCCTCTGGGTCAGGTGCTTTTGCTTGTTCTCATCCAGATAGGCGGGATCGGTTACATGACGCTCACCACATTCTTTCTCGTGCTGGTCGGAAAGAGGATAGGCCTGAGGGAAAGGCTCATACTCTCCGAATCCCTAGGTTATCCTGGACTTTTCGGCCTTGTCAGGTTTCTGAAGAGGGTCGTCCTCTTTGTGGTTCTCGCAGAGACACTCGGGACCCTCATGCTCACCCTGATGTGGCTCGGGGATATGGATCCCTTGGAAGCCTTCTGGATGGCCCTCTTTCACTCGGTTTCCGCCTTCAACAACGCGGGTTTTTCCATACTGCCGGGAGGCTTCGGAGCTCACATAAACGGCCTTCCCGCACTAATGGTCTTCGCGGTGCTTATCGTTCTCGGCGGTTTGGGGTTTTACGTGGTTCAGGACCTCCTGCTCTTTGCTAGGGGGAAGGTCCCGAGGCTGTCCACCCACACCAAGGTAGTACTCCTTTCTACATCGGTCCTCCTGATCTGCGGTTCAGCCTTGCTGTTATTGACAGAGGCGGGTCATAAGGGTGGTGTTGCTGATATGCTGTTTCTGAGCGTTTCTTCCAGAACCGCTGGTTTTTCCACTACCGACCTCTCACAGCTCTCCGAATCTACTCTTTTCCTCCTCATCATTCTCATGTTCATAGGGGCTTCGCCCGGCGGAACGGGGGGCGGTGTGAAGACGGTGACCTTTACACTTATAACTGTGGCTGTCTTTTCCTACATAAGGGGGAGGGAGGAGGTTGTTCTGTTCGGGAGAAGTGTGCCTCAGGAACAGATCTACAGAGCTATGGTCATAATCCTGCTCTCAACAGCCTACATAGTTGCGGTAAACCTAGCCATTGACAGAATCGAGGAGAAGGACTTCCTCGCCACTCTGTTTGAGGTCGTATCCGCATTTTCAACCGTCGGACTTTCCCTCGGAGACAACCTCAGTTTCTCCTCCCAGCTCAGCATTCCCAGCAAGATGCTCATAATACTGACCATGGTGGTCGGGAGGGTCGGAATTCTGAGTTTTGCCCTTGCCATAGCTTACGGTGAGAGAAGGAGCAGGTTAAAGCATCCAGAGGCGAGGTTGCTGGTATGAGGAAGGTCTTCGGTGTTGTAGGCTTGGGGAGGTTCGGCTTTCACGTTCCAAGACCCTGGCTGAAGGAGGGGCTGAGGTCATAGCGGTGGACAGGGACGAGGAGAGGGTGAAACAGGTCAGCGATTTTGTTACCAGAGCCTACATAGCGGATGCACTGGACGAAAAGGCTCTTGAGGAGGCGGGTATATTCAACGCGGACACAGTCGTCGTCAGCATAGGGGAGAACATAGAGGCGAGTATACTGGTCGCGGTCTTGCTCATAAACAGAGGTGTCAGGGAGATAGTGGCTAAAGCGGTGAACCCTCTTCACGGGGAAGTTCTGAGGAGGATCGGTGTACCGAGGGTGGTTTACCCGGAGAGGGAAGTAGCGGTCCGTGTAGCTAAATCCCTGCTCATAGAAGGGATGGTGGAGGAGCTACCTCTGGCACCGGGTGTGAATCTTTATGAGATAAAAGCACCTAGGAAGATAACGGGAAGGACACTCAAGGATCTTGACCTGAGGAACAGATACGGTGTAAACGTTGTGGCGATAAAGAGGGGTGGAAGGATCATACCAAACCCATCCGCGGAGGACAGGATAGAGGAGGGGGATCTCATACTTATACTCAGCAGGGAAGAAGACCTGAGGAGGTTAACATCTCAGTAAATCCTCGCCCGCTTCAGGTCTGGGAGGAGCCTCTCGTCCCCCTTAACTTTCTTCAGGTAAACGTGGACACTCCCTACGGTGAAACCTATCTTCAGCCTTACCGGTATCAGGGTCCTTTTGTCCACCCACAGGATCCATCTCCCCTTGGGCTTCAGGACACCTCTGGTCTCTATCCTCGGTATGAGAACCACTTTCCAGGTGTCGTAGATCTTACCGAAGATCTCCACCTTCTCCTCACCGACTGTTCTGTAGTCTATGTGCTGGACCTTAGCGTCGTAAAACAGCGGTATCGTGCTCTTAACGAAGTTGGGGGTGTCCGTGTAGACCATAAAGGAGGCTGTGAAAGGGTCAACCAGTATGATGGAGCTACTGAGGAAGCCCTCCTCCACTTTTCTGCCTTCCCTCCCGTACTTCACTATCCTGTATAGGACCCCCCTCTCGTCGAAGACGTACCTGTGATCCCTCTTAAAGTCGCCTTCCCTCTGGAACAGCTCAAAGGTCAGGGGCTTGAACCCTATGATCTCCGCCTCACCCCAGCTGTTTACCCTCTTCACTATCCTGCCCACGACGACCGTTTTCACCCAGGACCTTATCAGTAACTTTGAACCCTCATACCTGTAGGTTACACAGCTCTCCGCTACGGGGAGAAAAAGGAAGTAAATGCTGTAGCAGGTTATGAGCTCCCTGGAGAGGACTATGGCGGGGAAGATCAGGAGAAGGTACAGCTTCATTGCATGAGGACCCTGTTTACCTCCTCCAGGGAGGTCACACCCTTCCTCACCTTGAGAAGCCCGGATTTGTAGAGCGTCCTCATACCCTTCTTGATAGCTACCTCCCTTATGTCGTCCGCGGTTGCCCCTTTGATGATCATCTTCCTGAGGTCTTCGTCCACCTCCATTATCTCGAAGACCGCGGTCCTTCCCTTGTAACCCGTGTACCCGCAGTTGTCACACCCTTTTTCGCTCGCCTTGTAGATCGTAACCTCCTCGTCGGGAGACTCTATAACACCGAGCCTGTACAGGGCTTCCTTGGGTATGTCGTGGGGAACCTTGCAGTTTGGACAGAGTTTCCTGACCAGCCTCTGGGCTACCACGAGTATCAGTGAAGAGCCTACCAGGAAGGGTTCAACGCCCATGTCGGTGAGCCTCGTTACCGTGGTGGGAGCGTCGTTGGTGTGAAGGGTGGAAAAGACAAGGTGTCCCGTAAGGGACGCCCTTATGGCTATGTCCGCGGTCTCGTAATCCCTTATCTCACCGACCAGGATTATGTCCGGGTCCTGTCTCAGGAAAGCTCTGAGAACGTTGGAGAAGGTAAGGCCTATCCTTTCGTTCACCTGAACCTGGTTTATACCGGGTATGGCTACCTCCACAGGGTCCTCCGCGGTCATTATGTTGACGTTTGGCTCGTTTCTCTCCATGAGAGCGGAGTAGAGGGTGGTCGTCTTTCCCGAACCTGTCGGTCCTGTGACGAGTATCATGCCCCAGGGTTTCCATATGGCTTTTCTGAACTTCTCAAGGTCGTCTTCCTCAAAACCAAGCTCCTCCAGCTTTATGTTCAGATACTTCTCCGCCTCCTGAATTCTCATGACCACCTTTTCCCCGTAAACGGTGGGTACAGTTGAGACCCTCAGGTCTATCTTCTTGCCCTCTATCCTTATCCTTATCCTCCCGTCCTGGGGTTTCCTCTTCTCCGCTATGTCCAGATTGGAAAGTATCTTGTACCGGGCAACGAGACTGTCCTTTATGTTTACGGGTAGCTGGTGGTATATCCTTAGAACCCCGTCCACCCTGTATCTGACTATGACCTTCTTCTCAAAGGGTTCTATGTGGATGTCCGAAGCTCCCATCCTCACCGCCTCGTATATGAGCCCGTTCGCCAGCTTGACTATGGGAGCCTCCTCGGAAGCGGATATGAGCTGTTCGACCGGTGTGTCTTCTTCCTCTTTTTCTATCTCAACCTCGGTGGGTGTGAGCTCGCTTATAACCTCTCCTAACTTGGGGTAGTACTTGTCAAGTATGTTCTCTATGGTGGATAGGGGTGCGAAGTAGGTTATTATGTTGTTGGCTTTTGTGTAGAACCTGAGCTCGTTCACGAGGCTCTGGTTGAGCGGGTTGAGCATTATGACGTGGAGCTTTCCGTCCGCGTACTTCACGGGAACCAGCTTGTACCTTCTCAGAAACTCCTGAGGTATAGCGTTCAGGATATGTGAGGGTATGTCGATCCTGTGAACGTCTCCCTTCCACACCTTATGGGGCATTATGGTCTCGAAGAACCTTATTATGTCCGTGTCGGTGAGTATGCCGAGCCTGAGGAGTGTCTGGAATATGTCCTCGTCCTCCTTCTTCTCCGCAACCGCCCTGTTTGCGTCCTCCTCTTTCAGGATCCCAGCCTTTATAAGCAGGTTAAGGATCTTCTCATGCTCCATAGCTCTCCTCTTCCGAAGGGAAATCCCCCCTCTCTACATCAATTTTAAACCTCTTTAAGGCATCCACAAACATCTTCGCCCCTTCCAGATACCTCCTGACGAACTTCGGCTTTTTATCCCCGTAAAGACCGACGAGGTCGTGAAACACGAGGACCTGACCATCACAGTACCTTCCCGCCCCTATGCCTATGGTGATAACATCGGAGGATTCGGTCAGTTCTTTAGCTATGTTCCACGGAACGCTCTCAAGCACTATCATAAACACCCCCGCTTCCTGAAGTATCCTGAAGTCCTTTCTCAGCTTCTCCGCCTCCTCTTCCGTTTTACCCACCACCTTCGGACCGCCGAACCTGTGAACGGACTGAGGTGTGAAGCCGATGTGCCCGACTACCGGGATACCCGCGTTCACCAGCCTGCTCACGACCTCCGCTATCTCCTCACCTCCTTCTAGCTTTACCGCCTGAGCTCCCGTCTCCTTCATCACGCGTCCGCAGTTCCTCAGGGCGTCCTCAACCGAAATCTGGTAGCTCATGAAGGGCATGTCAACGATCAAAAACAGGTCCGGAGCCCCTCTTCTGACAGCCTTCGCGTGGTAGATCATCTCGTCCAGAGTTACGGGTAGCGTTGTTTCAAGACCTTGAAAGACCATGCCTAAGGAGTCGCCCACGAGAACGGAGTCTATACCCGCTTCCTGGCAGAACTTGGCGGTGAGGTAGTCGTGGGTGGAGATCATGGTTATCTTCTTTCCCTCCCGCTTTTTCTTGAACAGCTTTCTTATAGTTACGGGTTCCATCGGGAATATTTTAAGCCCGAGATATGGTTATAAGTATCACACCCACAACGACAAGAACAGCCCCTGCGAATTTGAGGAGTGAGAAGCTCTCTCCCAAAATAAGAACCGCAAAGACGCTCGCCCATAGAGGAGAGCTGGCAACTATGGGTGCGACCACGGACACCTCCCCTATCTTTATGGCCTTGTAGTAAAGAAGAAGCCCCAGAAAGCCCGAGACGAACCCGCCGAAGGATATGATCGCCACATCCCTTAAGGGGTAAGAGAAGCTCTCCCTGATGATCACCATTGTTATCAGGGCGACCACCGAGGCTGTCAGGTTGTGGAAGAATATACCCGCAAGGGGTGAGATCTCTCCCTTAAGGCCTATCTTGAAGATGAGGGGTGCTGTCCCCCAGACTATTGCTGAGAGAAGGGCTATCAGGACCTCCTTCACAGCTCAAGGACCCCCACAACGGGTGCGTGGTCCGAGGGCTTTGGGAACCTCCTCTTCCTCGGCCACATGTCAACGTAAACGTCCTTTACTTTGTCTTTCAGAGGTTCGGTAACGAGTATGTAATCTATCCTCATGCCCTGATTCTTCCACACCATTCCCCCTATGTAGTCCCACCAGGTGAACTGGACCCTTTCCGGGTAGAGATGTCTGAACGTATCTACGAAGCCCCACGAGAGGACTTTATCGAAAGCTTCCCTCTCCTCCCTCATGGTTCCTACGGTATCCCTGAGGATCTCGGGGTCGTAAACGTCCATGTCCCCGCGGGCCACGTTGAAATCCCCCACCATACAGACCAGATCACGGGGTGAGAAGTTCTCCCGGAGGAATCTAAGAAGCCTGTCGTAAAACCTCAGTTTGTAATAGAACTTTTCCGTCCCCCTGAGGTCTCCGTGGGGAGCGTACACGTTTACAAACCAGATGTTATCTATCTTTACGGATATTATCCTCTTCTGGTCGTCGAACTCAGGATCCCCGAAACCCTTCATGACCTCTCCGATCTCAAACTTTGAACATATGGCGACGCCGTTGTAGGTCTTCTGGGCGAAGACCTCACACCTGTAGCCCCTTTTCTCAAAATCCCCGAAAGGGAAGTTTCTCTCCTCCTGTTTCAGTTCCTGAAGGCAGAGGATATCAACTGGCTCCCTGTCCAGCCACATAAAAAGCAAGTCCTTTCTTGCCTTTATGGAGTTGATGTTGTAGGTAGCAACCTTCATAGTCTCCAGTAATTTTACAAAAAAATTTACCACCCATTATGTTAACATTCTGGGACTTAGCGGGACATAGCGGGATTTTTCGGGACAGGGGTAGTGGTTGGAAATCAAAGACTATAAGAAGTTTAGAATGTTCTTATATCTGGGTGGTAAATTTCTTTGAACAAAAGTGGTAAATTTTTTTGCGAAACTTTAACACTTCTTGATTGAGAAGTGTTTTCACTTCCTTACCCACTCCCACAGTTTTCTGTTCTCTTCCTCGCTGACCGTGTTCAGTATCCGGGAGTACAGATAGAGTCTGTAGTTCAGGATAGCTCTCGGGCTCTTGAGCATCTCTTTGAACACATCTACGTAGGCGGGACAGCATGGGATGTACTCTATCTTGATGGAGGAAAATACAGGCTTCATAGGCTTCTCCTCCATCTTTCACGGGCTATCTTTTCCATCGCAAGCCTAACCTGTTCTTCTACGTTCTTTGCTATTTC
>JAUZRJ010000041.1 GCA_030950545.1 Aquificota bacterium
AGAGATGCGGAGCTTCGTGGTGGGTTTACACCCTCTATGGGGTGCCTTACCACCACGGGCGGGTTCACTCCGCCCCTACTCCTGCCCTGCCGAAGGCAGGGCTTACGGAGATACCTTCGGCTAGGTGGAGCTACTTTCATCTCCTTCACTCTTCTACCCCACCTTAAAGCCTTTGGTCTCCCTTTCGGGAGCGGTGGGGTATTTAAGCTATTTACCAATTTACCCCACAAATGCTTTCTGGGCAACCCCTTCGGGGCGGGCTGTATCCTCGTATCATAGATACGGGGTTTTAGCCCGCAAATTTCTCTATTATAATAAAGGGCTAAAGAAGATGAAAGTTCTGATAGTAGATGATGAAAGGGCCATAGGCAGACTCATAGAGACTTCCCTCAACAACAGAGGGTTCACCGCAAGGTGGATAGACAGGGCGGACAACATAGTGGAGGAGGTGCGGACCTTCTCTCCGGACGTGATCCTTCTGGACATAAACATGCCCGGAAAGTCCGGGTTTGAAGCGCTGAAGGAGATAAGAGAGAAAGGTATAAATACGCCCGTGATAATGATAAGCATACTGTCCCAGGACTTCAACATAGACATGGCCTATGACCTCGGGGCGACGGATTACATAACGAAACCTTTCAGCCTGAACCACCTTATACGCAAACTTGAGAGGCTGTTGAGATGAAACTGCTCCTCCTCACGGCTACAGCGGTGGCCCTTGCCTTCGGGGGTGAGGAGTTTTACTGTGTCCAGCTCGCAACTTCAAAGGACTTCAGCAGTATAAAGAGACTTTACAGACACGCCCTTCATCTCAGGGATGTGAGGGTGGAGCGGATCGGGAAGTACTACGTCTTGAGAGCTGGCTTTTTCGTGAAGAAGGAGAACGCCCTCAGGCTTCTGGAAAGGTCCAGGCTTGCCTTCAGGGACGCCTTTGTGAGAAGATGCCTTTTCATACCCGAGCGTATAGTCATACCTGACATGTCAAAACCCAGGAGGACCAGGTTCTTCACCTACGAGGTGGGTATGAAGCTGGCGAGCCTCTATCTGAAGAAAAAGGACCTGCCCAGGGCGGAGATGATATACAGGGAGCTTGCGGAGATGTACCCGGACAGCAGGGAGGTCAGACTACAGCTCGCAAGGGTCCTTTACTGGCAGGGAAAGTACGAGGAGTCCCTGAGAATATACAAGTATCTTGAGAGGTTCGAGCCAGAGCTGGCGGACGAAAGGAGGAGGGTTGAGGTAAAGAAGGCTCTCAGGGAGGCGGAGGATCTGGAAAAGGCGGGCAGGCTGGAGGAGGCTATACGGATACTTGAGAAGATCTACAGAGAGGAAAAGGACTACTCCGCAGGCCTTAAGCTGGGCCTCCTTCTCATGAAGGCGGGCCTGAGGGAAAGGGCGTCTTCCGTGTTCCTGGACCTTCTCCTTGCCAACCCGCGGGACGAGGAGGTGAGGAGGCTCTACCTGCTCGCCCTCCAAAGACCCGGTGGCGTTGAGGATACGGGTAAAAAAAAACCGCCCATGAGAAAGGGCTGACATTCAGGTTAGGGTTTAAGCACTTCATCTACGAGGACAGGGATTACTCCGACAGGGAACTCCTGGGGGAGTTTAAGCTGAGGGGAAAGGGCACGCTCATAGCGGGGGTGAAGCTGGCAAACAGGTTCAGGAAGGATAACTTCCAGTTTTACGGGGAATACTACAGGAAGCTTCTGAAGGGGACCTGGGGCTATGTGAGTGCGGACTTTTCTCCCAACCACACATTCCTGCCCGAGTACAGTGCGGGGGGAGGCATCTACAGGTACATGCTGGGCAACGAATGGGGTATTAACGTGAGGTTCATGAAGTTCAGAAACTCGGACGTCTTTCTTCTAATACCCTCCGCTATAATCTACCTGCCCGGAGACGTCCTTTACAGGGTAAACCTGTACCTGAACACAGGAAGGGGAACCTACTCCCTGCTCAACGTTCTCGAAAGGAAAGGGAAAACTATAACCCTGTTTGCGGGTCTTTCCTTCGGGACCTCATCGGAGAGACTCCAGGCGGGTGAAGACTTCAGGAGGTACAACACCCTGTCCATAAGAGCGGGAGCGGAGCTGGCTCTCACACGGGGTATGAGCGTGAGGCTTGTCGTGAGAAGGGAGGTGAGAGAAGGCCTTTACACCAGAAACGGGGTTGAGCTGTATGGAGGGTTTGGCTGGTGATATAGGGGATATACTCCTGAGGATACAGCCTCTTGAAGGGGAGGCGTTGAAGAGGTTTCTCCTCTCAGCCATAGCCTTTCTCTTTGTCTTTGACACTCTGGTCTTTCTTTCCGTCGTTATCCACAGACTTATACTCACAAGAAGGGAGAGGCTTTACAACAGGGCCTACCAGAGATTCACGGACCAGATAGTTCTCGCGATCTACGGGAGCGGGGATGTGGAAGACCCGGGGACGGGTCTGGAGAAGGAAGCCCTCGGAGATGTGTGCATAGAGATAGCTAGGAAGTTCAGGGGAGCGGAGGCGGAGTTCGCTAAAAGGACCGCCTTGGACAAGAGTGTTATCCGCTACTACATACGGAAAACAAGGAGCATCTTCCTTCCGACAAAGGTGGTCTACTACGAGAAGCTCGCCCATCTCGGTGTTAAAAGGGTTAAGGAGGACCTGAGGCGGGAGATCGAAAAAGCGGACAGGGAGTGGGCGGTGGCGAGGCTGACCTTTGCCTACTCACTGCTGGTAGATGAGGTGGGTGAGGTTTCCTTTATAGTCAGGTCCATAAACAGGTGCGGGTCTCTGAGCTTTAAGTTCGTTGAGTTCCTCTGGTTCAACGTAATAGACAGACTCCGCAACAGCTTGCCCGACCTGCTCAGCTTGATCAGGAGGGAGCTTCTGGACAAAGAAGCAAGTGCGTTCGTTCTAAGGGCCTTTGTAGAGGCTCTGGGAGACCACAGGCTCCAGCAGGCTTCAGGTTTTGTCCTGGAGGTTTACAGAAAGCACACACAGGACGTCCTCATGCGGATCAGCTGTATAAGGTCCCTCGGGAATATGGGATACGAGGACTTCCTCGAGATCTTCAGGGAGAACTCCTACCACGAAGACTGGCGGGTCAGGGCTGTGATATGCAGGTACGCCTACCTGTGCAGGTACGAGGATGTTATAGAGGACCTGATCAGGCTTATCGGTGACAGGGTGTACTTCGTGAGGATAAACGCGGGCAGGTCCCTGCTGTTTTTCGGTGAGAGGTCAAGGGAGGTCCTCAACAGGCTGCTCCACTCGGAGGACCGCTTCGTCCGTGACATGGCCAGGTATCTCCTCGAGCGCATGGAGGTGGTGAATGCTTGAAGCCTTCGCCTACTTTCTGCTCGGGTTCCAGATATTCATACTGGTTTACTTCACAATAACCAACACGATATACACATTTTTTATACTGGTTTCCCTCTTCTACCTCGCAAGGCACGCCCTCATAGTTTACAGGGAAAACCTGGAGATGATGATATCTAACGTCCTCTACAGACCCATATCGATCATAATTCCCGCCTACAACGAAGAGGAGACCATAGTACCGAGCATAAAGTCTCTTCTGAGACTCCATTACCCCGAGTTCGAGCTGATAGTTGTGAACGACGGGTCCACGGACGGGACGCTCGACAGGTTAAAGGAGAGCTTCAGGCTGATAAGGATAGACAGACCCGTGAGGCTTATTCTGAGGCACAGACCTGTAAGAGGTCTGTACGTGT
>JAUZRJ010000042.1 GCA_030950545.1 Aquificota bacterium
TGAGCTTTCCCTCTTCCATAGATGAACCTCCGTTTTCTTTTGAAGGTAATCTAAATGTATAAGTTATGTCCTTATATTGTCAAGTTGCCAAATATGAGCCATGTCAAAAATTAAAATCTTAACATGCACAACAAACCTGTCATCAGGCTCTCCGAAACCCACGGGCTGAAGAGGATCCTGAGGGAGGCCATGCTCAACACCGTGTGTGAGGAGTCCAGGTGTCCCAACATATCGGAGTGTTTCTCGGAGGGGACAGCGACCTTCATGATCCTGGGGGACAGATGTACCAGGAGCTGTAGCTTCTGCAACGTGAGGAGAGGAAAACCCCTTCCCCCCGACCCCTTTGAACCCTACAGGATACTGGAGGCGGTAAAGGTCCTCCGTCTCAGATACGTGGTGATAACCTCGGTAACGAGGGACGATCTGCCCGACGGAGGAGCTTCCCAGTTTGCCAGCTGTGTTAAAACACTCAAAGAAAACATCCCCGGTATAAAGGTGGAGGTCCTCATACCGGACTTCTGCGGTAGCAGGTCCTCCCTGGAGGTGGTCCTGGCGGAGGGTCCGGATGTAGTGGCCCACAACGTCGAGACCGTGCCCAGGCTTTACAGTTCCGTGAGAGGAGGAGCGGACTACAGGAGAAGCCTTGAGGTCTTGAGGACAGTAAAGGAGATAAAGGGAGATGTCATAACCAAGTCCGCCCTGATCTTAGGATTTGGAGAGAGGAAAGACGAGGTCATCAAAGTCCTCGAAGACCTGAGGGAAGCTGGTTGCGATGTACTGACCGTGGGCCAGTACTATCAGCCATCGCTCAGGCACCACCCTGTGGTGAAGTACTACTCTCAAGAAGAGTTTGATGAGATCAGGGAGATAGCCTACTCCATGGGCTTCAAGTTTGTGGCGAGCGGGCCGAATGTGAGGAGCTCCTACAGGGCCTTCGAGCAGTGGATGTCCTGCAGGGCGTAGATCCTGAGGCTCCCCCCAGACTCAACCAGCTTCCTGTAGCTCTGTATCGCCTTCAGTATGGCGTACCCGCCTCTCACCGTGGTGGTGTAGGGTATACGGTACTGGACAGCGGTCCTCCTTATGAAGTAGGCGTCGCTCACCTCCCTCTTTCCGGAGGGCGTGTTTATGACAAGGTGGACCTCACCGTTCTTCATCATGTCCACAACGTGGGGCCTTCCCTCAGATATCTTGAGTACCCTTTCGGAAGGAATCCCTCTCTCCTTAAGAAATCTGTGGGTTCCCGTGGTGGCGAGGACCTTAAAACCCAGGTCTTTAAAGGATCTTGCCAGGTCGACCACCTTTTCCTTGTCCCTGTCCGCTACGCTTATAAAGACGGTCCCTCTGAGGGGCAGTCTGTTTCCAGCCGCAAGCTGAGCCTTGTAAAAGGCGAGACCGAAGTCCTCGTCTATACCCATCACCTCTCCCGTGCTTTTCATCTCGGGACCCAGCAGGGGGTCGACCTCTGGAAACCTGTTCCAGGGGAAGACCACCTCCTTTATGCTGTAGATCCTCCTGTCCCTGTCCATGAAGTCGGAGCAGAAGTGAGAACATCCCTCTTCCAGCCTTTTGAAGACTTCAGGGACAAGGTCCCTGAGTCTCCTGCCGAGGCACACCTTTGCGGCGATCTTGGCGAGGGGATAACCTATCGTCTTGCTTACGAAGGGAACGGTCCTGGAGGCCCTCGGGTTCACCTCAAGGACGTATATCTCCCCATCGGAGACCGCCATCTGCAGGTTTATAAGACCCTTTACTTTGAGGGCTTTGGCTATTAACTTTGACTGGCGCTTTATCTCCTCAACTATCTCCTCCTCGAGGGAGTAAGGTGGTATGGACGCAGCGCTGTCCCCGGAGTGGACCCCTGCCTCCTCTATGTGCTCCATAACAGCACCTATGAGGACGTCCTCCCCGTCCGAGACCGCATCCACGTCCAGCTCCACACTGTCCTGGAGGTACTTGTCTATGAGTATGGGTCTTTCGTAGCTGACGCTAACCGCCTCCTCAAGGTAGGCTTTAAGATCCTCTTCATCGTAAACTATCTTCATCGCCCTACCGCCGAGGACGTAGGACGGCCTCACCAGGACCGGGTACCCTATAGCTTCCGCAACCTTCAGGGCTTCGTCCAGGCTCTTCGCTGTTCCGCTCTCCGGCTGTTTTAAGCCGAGTTCCATTATAAGTTTCCTGAACAGATCCCTGTCTTCAGCCCTGTCTATGCTCTCCGGTTGGGTCCCGAGGATCCTGACCCCCTCCTCCTTGAGCGGTATCGCGAGCTTGAGCGGTGTCTGGCCACCGAACTGAAGCATTACACCGTCCGGCTTCTCCTTCTCCACTATGGCCAGGACATGCTCAAGAACCACGGGTTCGAAGTACAGCCTGTCCGCTGTGTCGTAGTCGGTTGAGACGGTCTCGGGATTGCAGTTCACCATGATCGCCTCGTACCCCTCCTCCTGAACCGCGAAGACCGCGTGAACGCAAGCGTAATCGAACTCTATGCCCTGGCCTATCCTGTTGGGTCCGCTACCCAGTATGAGGACCTTTCCCCTGCTCATCAAGGTCCCTATATTCTACCTCTCCCGCTTTTCGTCCGGAGCAGGTTTTCCAGCCTCCTGACGCTGGACAGGAAAGAGACCGCAACAACGTAAAGGGTGTAGAAGAAACCTCCCACTAAGGATGCCATGGCCAGAAAGCGGAAGGTCTCGAGCTTGAGCACAGGAAACCTGGTGTCCAGATTAAACGGGTAACCCGTCAGGAGAAAGTACAGGGCTCCCGCGATCACAAAGACGAGAACCGCGTAGTCAACAAGTCCTGCTCTCTCTTCCCCTTCCATGACCTCCTCCCCTAATATATTTTTCCAGAATTTTACCACAGAGGACGGGCGTGCTGGGGAGGTTCCTTAGCTCTTCAGGTTTGGCGGAGGACAGGTGTGTTATATGCGGTGCGTACGCTGACGACCCGTATCAGGGATACTTATGCGGGAACTGTATGGACGGGATAAAGCGGGACATAAGCATCCGCCCGGACAGGAAGCTTCCACAGGTTCAGGGATTCAGGGTGTTCAGCAGGTATGAAGGGGTACTGCGCGAGATCATAAGGCTGGTTAAGTTCAGAAGGGTAGTACCTCTCGCCCGCAGGATCGGGAAAGCTGTAGCAGAGGACATAGGGGAGTATGCGGAACTTGTCTCGCCGGACATTATCACCTTCGTCCCCGTTCACATCTTCAGGAGATGGGGCAGGGGCTTCGATCAGAACGAGGAGATCCTGAGAGGAGCGGGTGTTGAATTTGAAAACGTTCTCGTAAGGGTGAAGTACTCCAGACCCCTTGCCCGCCTTTCCAAGAGCCGGAGGACCGCCAGCGTACGGGGTGCCTTCAGGGTGAGAACACGCTGGAGGGAGAGGATACACGGAAAGAGGGTCCTCGTTTTCGACGACGTTATAACCACGGGATCTACCGCGGTCTCGGTGGCGGAGACCCTGACCGGAGCCGGGGCTTCGTCCGTTTACTTTTACTTTGTCGCCTATGAGGATTAAAATATATACCGAGGCGACGTGGCCGAGCGGACTAAGGCGGGGGACTGCAAATCCCCTTATCGGCGGTTCGAATCCGCCCGTCGCCTCCAACCACCATGAAGAGATATCTTGTCTGGGGTCTGGGGAAGAGCGGAAGATCCGCCACCGGTCTCCTGAGGTCAAAAGGCTTTGAGGTCTTCTGCGGTGATGACGCCAGGGGCGACAGGTGGGAGGAGTTCATAGACCTGGTGGACGCGGTGGTCCTCTCCCCCGGTGTCCCGCCCTCCCATCCTCTCTGGAGGGAAGCCCTGAAGAGGGATATAGAGGTCCTGGGCGAGCTTGAGCTTGCCTGGAGGTTCTTCAGGGGAAGGGTTATAGCGGTTACCGGAACCGACGGGAAATCAACGACTGTAAGGCTTATAAGCCTTATGACCGCATACCCTGAAGGGGGAAACGCGGGCACTCCCCTCTCGGATCTCGTGCTGAAAGACTACAAAGGACCTGCGGTTATAGAGGTTTCCTCCTTTCAGGGCAAGACACTCTCCACCTTCAGGCCGTCCGTAGGTGTTTTTCTGAACTTCTCCCCCGACCACCTGGACTGGCACCCGGACCTTGAGGATTACCTAAGGAGCAAGTACAGGATATTCTTAAAGCAGGAGGAGACCGACCTTATCTTGGTAGGACCCCAAGAAGAGGTGCGGAAAGTGTCCACAAGGGCTGAGAGGGTCCGCATACCGGAGGATGTCAGAGTGGAAGGCGGGTCCGTCCTCTTCCGGGGAGTTGAGCTGTTTAGACTTGAAGACATAAAGCTCAGGGGATACCACAACCTTATGAACGCGGTCTTCGCTTCCGTTGTTGCCCACCTGGAAGGCGTCCCTACCGGGAGGATAAGGTCAGTCCTTTCAGAGTTCAGGGGGCTTCCCTTCAGGCTTGAGCTTGTGGGTAGCTTCAGGGGAGTTGAGGTTTACAACGACTCCAAGTCCACAACACCAAACTCGCTTAAGGTGGCTCTCGAGAGCTTCCCGGACGGATCCGTGGTTCTGATAGCGGGCGGGAAGGACAAGGGAGCGAGCTTTGAGCCCCTGAGGGACCTTGTTTCCAGAAAGGCAAAGGCTGTTGTGCTAATAGGCGAGGCAAAAAACAGGATCCGGGAGGAGTGGCGCGGGTGCACGGATATATTCCTGGAGGACTCTCTGGAAGATGCGGTAAGGAGGTCTCTGTCTCTTGTCAGACCGGGGGACTTCCTGCTGTTTTCCCCCGGATGTTCCTCCTTTGACATGTTTTCAAACTACGTTGAAAGGGGAGAGGCCTTCAACAGGCTCGTTAAGGATCTTGTAAACTATTTAACATGACGGACCTGGGTAAGGTCCTGATACTGTTCGGAACGGTCCTGGTCGTCCTGGGGCTTGCTCTGATGTTCGCGGAAAGGCTTCCCTTAGGGCTCGGCAGACTCCCGGGAGACATAGTTATCAAAAAGGATAACTTCACATTTTACTTCCCCGTAGTTACTTCCCTTATAATCAGCCTGGTTCTGACACTGCTCCTCAACCTTATCTTCGGGCTGAAGAGGTGACGTTGTATATCTTGGACAGGACGCCGTTCACGAAGACAGCCGCCTTTCTGTCCGCGTACTTCTTGGCAAGGTCTATGTAGTCGTTAAAAACCCTCCCCGGGTCGTTTACACCCATAAAGACAAGCTCCGCAACCCCGAGTCTGATCAGGTTCCTCTCTATGTAGCCTATCCTGTCAAGGCTCCAGTTCTCAAGGTGGTCCGCTATGAGGGAGTCTATATCGGTTATCTTCGAGATGACAGTCTTCACGAGCCTCTCGGTGTAGTTTATAACCTTTCTGTTCTTTATACCCTTCTCCTCCACCAGTTCCATGAGTATCCTCTCCGGCGGTTCACCACTCATATCCCAGCGGTAAAGCACTATGAGACCGTTCTCCCTGGCTCTCTTCCTGTAACGCATGGTTCAGCTGAGTTCCCTCATCAGGTTAGCCATCTCTATCGCGGAGAGGGCGGCTTCCCATCCCTTGTTACCCATTTTTGTTCCCGACCTCTCCACAGCCTGTTCCAGCGTATCCGCGGTGACTATACCGAAGGTTACGGGCTTCCCTGTCTCTAAGGAAACGAGGGCAAGTCCCTTTGAGACCTCGGAGGCTATGTAGTCAAAGTGGGGTGTCGCCCCCCTTATGAGGACACCGAGGGCTATAACCGCGTCGATATTCTCCTTTAGGGCGAGACGTTTGGCTACCAGGGGTATCTCCCAGGATCCCGGAACCCTTACCACCTCCACGTTCTCCTCACTACCCCCGTGTCTCCTTATGCAGTCCAGGGCGCCCTCCAGGAGCCTGTCAACGAGCATGTGGTTGAATCTGGAAGCCACTATACCGAACCTTATCCCTTCAGCCTTCAGGTGTCCTTCAACCACCTTCATGCCAACTATTAATTATAAGTCCTCCGGTGGACGCTCTTCCCCTCAGCTGAGCCGTATCATAATCAGTTTAGAATATAAGAATATTCTAATATTCAAGGAGGTGAGAGCCATGCTGATAAAGGAGTTCCCGCCCGACGGCGTTGTCACCATAAACCGGGTTATCCTGAAGCCCGGGTATACGGTCGATGACCTTGAGGAGAGGGTGGCCGAACTCTGTGAGCACGTCAAAACCTACCACTCCATAGACGGGTTCATAGGCGGGTTCGTCCTCCTGAACGCGGGCATGATCTCAAAGGAAGGTTCCACGGTAACCGACAAAGAGGTCTCTCCCCTCAAGGACAGGGAAGCGCTCATAGTTACCTTCTGGGAGTCTTTCGAACAGCACGAAAAGTCCCACAGGAGCCCTGAGTTTCAGAGGCTCTTCGAAAGGGTCCTCGAGCTCTGCGAGAACGGGAACGAGGAGATAGCCTACATAATGCTGTGGCAGGGAAAGGCTTACGATAAGGAGACAGCGAAGAAGGCCATGGAGGTTAAGGAGAGGTTCGCAACCTGAAGAAACCGGGATCGAGGTCCGGGTTCAGGACGGGATCTTCGAACATGACTTCCTCTATGAGGTCTCCCTCTTCGTCGAAGGACGCGGCGTAAAGGGGAAAGAGGGTTTCTTTGGCGAGCTTCAGTAAAAAGCCAGCTATCCTCCTCCTTACCCTGTGGCCTTCTTTCCCCCTTACCTTCAGAATTATCATATCCTTATCCTCCTCAACCTCAAGGTCGCCCTTTTTGAGCAGATCTCTAACTGTATAGAGTAGTGTCAGTATGTCTGACTCATCCACCCTGTGATCGGAAGGCCCTCTTATAAGCCTGCTTCCCGGGTCAAGCTCAAGGACAAAACTCTTTAAACGCGGAAAGGGTCTGAGGTACGCCTTCCCCTTCTCAGGGTCATATGTCAGGACAACCCCTCTGAAGGGTTTTACCATCTCCATCCTCACAAAACCCGGACTCAGGTAGTGGTATCTGAGGACCATGTCAGCACCCTCTTCCCCGTCGTGGTTCACCTTCATGGTGTAAGAGTAAGCCTTGTACTCAGTTTCGAAGAGCTCTATAGCCTTATCAAGAGGACTGGAGAAGGATATAAGGACCATGAACAGTATCAGTCCACAACCTCTAATACACCCCACATTCCCTTCTCCCTGTGGCTGGGAAAGAAGAGGAACTTCTTGTCACAGTAAAACTCAAACCTGCCCGTCACCTCGGGAGTGAACCTGACCTTTGTCTCCTCTTCTGGGTCGAGATCACGCCTTATGGACACACCCGGCATCTCTATAACTATGTTGTGCGGTACGATCGCAGACTCCCTCACGATCACCAGCTCTACAGGTATGCCTTTCTTCACCACTATGTAGTTTGGGTTGTAGTAGTAAGAACCCGCCTTCACCTTAATCCTCTGGACGCCGTCCTCATCAACGGTCGCAACGTGCCTTATCTCCTTCCACTCCCCTGCCAGCGCGGTCAGAGCTGTGAGTACAGATAACATAAACGCTCTAATCATGATGGCTCCCCTCCTTAAGAAGTAAATTTATTAATGAGCTGAAAATACTAAAGGGGGTGGACCATGAACAGGAGAGACTTCCTCAAGCTGGGTGCGGTGGCTGTCTCCATGCCCTTGGTGGGTAAGCCCGCCTTTG
>JAUZRJ010000043.1 GCA_030950545.1 Aquificota bacterium
GGGGTGGCGGAAGTCCTTAAGAAGGTAAAGACACCCGCCCTGGTTGTGGACCTCGAGGGTGTTAGGTCCAAGTACGTCCAGATCAGATACCACCTCCCGGAGGTGAACGTGTACTACGCGGTCAAGGCCAACGACCATATAGATATCCTCAGGACATTGGCGGACATAGGATCCGGCTTCGAGGTGGCGTCGATAGCGGAGCTGGAAAAGGTCCTTTCCCTCGGCGTACCACCCGAGAGGGTCATATCCAGCAACCCTGTCAAGCCGGAGGAGTTCATAGATTTCGCCTACAGGTCCGGGGTGAGGCGGTTCGCGGTGGACAGCTTCGCGGAGGTGGAGAAGATCTCGAGGGTAGCCCCCAGGTCCAGGGTTTACGTCAGGATAAACGTGCCGAACGAGGGAAGTGACTGGCCCCTCTCCAGAAAGTTCGGCACCGACCAGGAAACCGCCCTTGAGATCCTGGAGTTTGCCAAGGAAAAGGGGCTCATACCCATCGGGTTAACTTTCCACGTTGGTTCTCAGTGCAACAACCTGAGGAACTGGTTCATAGGTATAAGGGACGCTTCCTATCTGTGGGAGAGGGCGAGGCAAAAGGGTATCAGGCTCATGGTCCTCAACATGGGAGGGGGTATACCGGTGAGGTACATGTATGAGGTTCTCAGGATAGAGGATATAGCCTACTACGTAAGAGGCCTGATAAGGAAGTACTTCCCGAGTCAGCCCTACGAACTCCAGATGGAACCCGGGAGGGGTCTGGTCGGGGACTGCGGTGTACTCGTGAGCAGGGTTATAGGCAAGGCGAGAAGGGGTGACGAGAACTGGATCTACCTGGACACGGGTGTCTTCAACGGTCTTGCTGAAACCCTCGGAGGTATAAGGTATCCGGTCTACATCGACAGGGAGGGTGACCTGAAGGAGTGGGTGGTAGGGGGAGTATCCTGCGACAGTATGGACGTCATAGCCAGGCAGGTTTACCTTCCCGAGCCTGAGATAGGCGACAGGGTGTACATACTCTCCGCAGGAGCTTACACGACCGTGTACGCTTCCGAGTTCAACGGATTTCCCAAACCCGAGGTTATATGTCTTTGAGGGTGAACTTTATCTTTTCCCTGTCGTCCAGAGAGAGCTCAACCACCTTGGCTATCAGGCCGGTTATGTCCTGGTAGTCCTCCCTCAGGAAAACGTATATGCTCCTCTTCAGGGCTTCGACGCTTGAAGCGGTTACGCTCATTACGGTCAAGATCGGAACGTCAAAGAGTCTCCTGACAGCCCTTATCGCATCCTTGAGCATTACGTCACTTATGTAGATTATCTCCGGGTTCAGAAAGAGTGCCTCTTCCACACCTTCATCGAAGGTGTCCACATCAACACCCACCTCCCTCTGGATCACTATGGAATTGCTGTGCTGGATAAGATACGTTATGGGCCTCTCGAGGACGTAAATGAGTCCTGACTCCCTCTCACAGATCTCCTGGAGCAGGGAGTAGGAGAAGAGGTTGTGGATCACGTAAGAGGTTCCTATTACCGCAACTATCCCGTTTGTCCCGAGGAGGGTCTCCAGGAGGCTGTCTATCTCCGACCTGTTGGAGACTATGGTGTTCAGTCTCGGTATCTCGTAGGGAACTTTCACTATGCTGACCACGTAGCTCCCCCTCTGGGTCAGGTAGGTAACCCTTATCCTCCCCACATCGGGTAGTCCGAAGGAGAACAGACCTTCCCTTCCGAGGGGCCCGAGGGAGGTTGTGGTGTTAGCCCTCAGGGATATCAACGTGTCCCTTATATCCTCAGGTGACAGGATCACATCCATTATCTTGTTTATCCGCCTGTCCCTTCTCTCAACGGGGGAGGCCTTGGGTGCCAGGATCACTTCGGTGAACTCCCTTCTCTCCCCGAGAAAGTTGAGTATCTCAGGAGCCAGATTCATGTCTCCCCCTTGAGAGTATTTTACAGCCGATGACTGCAATCATACTTAAGTTTTGAATTTACTATATTCTTAAGAGAGGAGGCGCGGGCCTATGGCTGTAAAGGACATTATGGACGCGTTCAGAGGCACGGATCTCAGCGATCTGGGTATAAGGGAGAACCTCGCCCAGCTGGTCAAGGACATAAAGCTCATAGGGGAGGAGCTGGAGGTCGTCCTCTACCTTCCCAAGCCCGGAATAGAGGGTTTCCTGAAGGATAAGGTAAGGGAAGCGGTTTCAGGCCTGCGGGATGTAAAAGATGTGAAGGTCAGGTTTGCGGACTCTCCGCCCCCGAAACAGGAGATCCCCGTAGGACAGCCCGCCTTTACCAGGAGACCCGTTCCCGGTGTCAGGCATCTGGTCGCGGTGGGTAGCGGTAAGGGCGGTGTGGGAAAGTCAACGGTTGCGGTGAACCTCGCCCTCGCCCTCAGGAACCTGGGCTACAGGGTGGGCCTTCTCGACGCTGACATATACGGTCCGAGTGTCCCGACCTTAATGGGGCTCAAAGGTGAGAGGGTCAGGGTAAGTGAGAGGAACAAGCTCGTCCCCTTGGAGAAGTTCGGTATAAAGGTCCTTTCGATAGGCCTTATGCTCCCTTCTGAGGACACACCCGTAATATGGCGGGGTCCTATGCTCATGAAGGCCCTAACCCAGTTTCTCTTCGACACCGAGTGGGGCGAGCTTGACTACCTCGTCCTTGACCTTCCCCCGGGTACAGGAGACGTCCAGCTCACCCTTGCCCAGAACGTGGAGATGGCAGGTGCTATCGTAGTCACTACACCTCAGGACGTAGCCCTCGCGGACGTTAGAAAGGCGACCTCCATGTTCAAGGAGGTGAACGTCCCCGTGATAGGGGTGATAGAGAACATGGCCTACTTCACCTGTCCTGAGACGGGCAACAGGTACTACATATTCGGGAAGGGCAGGGTGGCGGAGTTTGCCGCCTCTTATAACCTCAAGATCCTCGGTTCTATACCCATAGACCCCGAGGTGGCGGAGAGGTCGGACACGGGTGAGCCTGTTGTGATCTCACACCCTGACTCGGAGGTGGCGAGGGCCTTTGTTGGTATAGCAAAGATGGTAGCTCAGAATTTAGGTTAAAGGAGGTAAGGTTATGTTTGTAAAGAAGGCGGGTAAGAAGGTCGTTTACCTGGATCATATAGCCACAACGCCTGTGGCGGACGAGGTTCTCGAGGCGATGCTCCCATACTTTAAGGAGCATTTCGGGAACCCGACCTCCCTGCACAGCTTCGGCCAGGTGACCAAGAAGGCGATAAACGAGGCAAGGGAGAAGATAGCCACCCTCATAAACGCCAACTCACCCGAGGAGATCATATTCACATCGGGAGGAATAGAGGCTAACAACCTGGCTATAAAGGGTATAGCGAGCGCTTACAGAAGGAGGGGCAGGCACATAGTCACCACCGAGATAGAGCACCACTCCATTCTTCACCCCTGTAAGACCCTCGAGAGGGAAGGGTGGGAGGTCACATATCTCAAGCCTGACAAATACGGCCTCATAGACCCTGACCAGGTCAGGGAGGCGGTAAGGGAGGACACGGTTCTGGTTTCCATAGGTCACTCAAACAGGGAGGTAGGGACCATACAGAACATAAAGGAGCTTGTAAAGGCGGCAAAGGAAAAGAACCCTAAGGTAATATTCCACACGGACGCCGCACCCACGCTGGGACACTATCCCGTTGACCTGAAGGAGTGGGGTGTTGACGCTGCGTCCTTCACAGCCCACCTGATGTACGGGCCCAAAGGTGTAGGTGCTCTCTGGACCAGGAAAGGTGTAAAGGTAAGGCCTCTTATAGAGGGCGGAACTCAGGAGAGGGGTGTGAGGGCAGGGACCGAAAACGTTCCGGGAATTGTCGGTTTCGGCGCGGCGGCTGAGCTGGCGATGAAGGAGCTCGAGGACAGGATGAAGAGACTCTCCTCTTACAGGGACAGGCTCAGGAAAGCCCTTGAGGAGAAGCTCCAGTATATAGAGTTCACAGGCCACCCAACCCAGAGGCTACCTCACCACCTCTCTCTGATAGTCCACTTCATAGAAGGTGAGGCGATGCTCCTGAGATGTGACCTGATGGGTATAGAAACCGCCTCGGGTTCCGCCTGTGTGTCCCTGGCACTAAAGCAGTCTCACGTCCTCTTCGCCATAGGAGTCCCCAAAGAGGTTTCTAACGGGTCCCTCGTTTTCAGCTTCGGCAGGGAGAACACGGAGGAAGACGTCGAGTACGTGGCGGAGGAGTTTCCCAAGATAGTCAACTGGCTGAGGAGTGTCTCACCCTTCAACCCCGAGAACTGGGAAAAGTACGTCAAGTCCAGAGAGGGTGGTTAAAGGAGGGAGCAGAAGGGCCTGATCTTTACCTCAATCCTTTTTAAGAACTCACTGCAGGGTATCCCCGTTTGGGGGTCCCTGACCTCCGGGTCCAGCTCTAAGAGAGGGACGAGGACAAAGTCCCTCTCTCTGAACCTCGGGTGGGGTATCGTCAGGTCGGGAGAGTCCATAACGAGGTCCCCGTAGAGGACTATGTCTATGTCTATCTCCCTGGGTCCCCATCTGAAGCGGGGAACCCCTCCTACGGACCTCTCGAGATCCTTCAGGGCTGTGAGCAGGTCCCTGGGCTTCAGGTCTGTTCTGAAGAGGACGACACAGTTCAAGAAGGGGGGCTGATCCCTGTAGCCCCAGGGGTCGCTTTCGTACAGGGTCGAGACCCTCTCCACCTTACCCAGACCCCTGAGGCCCTCAACCGCCCTGAGCAGGTAACCGAGCCTGTCTCCCAGGTTGGTTCCCAGACTGAGAAAGATCCTGTTTCTTGACTCCATACCCGCGGAGCTTAAAATTAATTAAACTCTCTTCAAAGGAGTTCGGTATGGACCTGCCCAAGTTAAAGATAAGACACATAGAGGTGGACATCCCCATAATCCAGGGCGGAATGGGTGTCGGACTGTCCTGGGAGAACCTGGCGGGCTCGGTGGCAGCCTGCGGGGCGATAGGTGTTGTTTCCGCGGTGGGAACAGGGTACAGGCACCCGGACCTGGTTGAGAGGGACAGGTTCGGGAGACCCATAGGGTCATACAACATACACCACCCCGAAGCTCTCAAGAGGATAATAAGGGAAGCCAAAGCCATATCGGGTGGTAAGGGAGCTATAGGGGTTAACATACTCTGCGCCATAACCGACTACGGCAGGGTTGCCAGAGATGCGGTGGAGGCGGGGGCGGACCTGATCATATCAGGGGCGGGACTTCCCCTCAAGCTACCCGAGTATGTGGACGGGGCGGACGTCGCTTTGGTTCCCATAGTGTCTTCCGCAAGGGCCCTTAACCTCATATGCAAGACCTGGAAGAAGAGATACAACAGACTCCCCGACGCGGTAGTGCTGGAAGGTCCGAAGTCGGGCGGTCACCAGGGTTTTAAGTACGAGGACTGCTTTAAAAAGGAGTTCCAGCTGGAAAACCTGCTCCCGAGCGTGTTGGAGGAGGCGAGAAGGTGGGGAGACATACCCGTCATAGTGGCGGGCGGTGTCTGGAGCTACAGGGATATACTCTGGTTCCTGGAGAGGGGTGCCGCGGGCGTTCAGATGGCCACCAGGTTCATAGCGACACACGAGTGTGACGCACCCCTCATCTACAAGGAGATAGTCCTGGAAGCCAAAAAGGAGGACATAATACTCCTAAAGTCCCCGGTAGGGTACCCCCTCAGGGTGGTGAGGACGCCCTTTATAGAGAGGCTTCTGGGAGGTGTCAACGGCTGGAAGGGTTGTGTGTCCAACTGCGTTACCCCCTGCAAAAGGGGTGAGGAAGCCAGAAAGGTCGGCTTTTGCATAGCGGACAGGCTCGGCGCAGCCTGGCTCGGTAATTACGAGGAGGGTATATTCATAAGCGGGGCTAACGGTTACAGGCTCAAAAGGCAGGGTGTGATCCACGTGAAGGAGCTGATCGATATCCTGACGGGAAAGAAACCCGACCCGTCCCTGACGGGCGGTAGAAAGAAGATCACGGTTTTCTTACAGAGGTGAGGATACGCACACTCGTCCTGTCCCGCCTGTATGAGGGAAGGTCGGGAGAGCAGACGGTACACCTCTCGTAAACGCCCACGCTCCCGATCCCGGCTTTTCTGAGCCTCCTCAGAACGGACTCCTGCAGGTCCATGTATATCCTCCCATCCCTCTCGATCAGGTCGTCGAACATATCCCTGAACTCCTCACCCACTTCGTAGCAGCAACCCTTCGCCGCGGGTCCTATGAAGGCGAAGACCTTTTTAAGGTCCTCATACCCCGAGATGACCTCGACCGCCCTTTCCACTATACCTGAGGCGAGACCCCTCCACCCGATGTGGACCGCCCCTATCCACTCCTCACCTATGAGTACGAGAGGAACGCAGTCCGCGGTCCTCACACCTATTTCAACACCTTCAAGGTCTGTCAAGACCCCGTCCCCTATGACGGGAGGGTATGGAAAGGTCCTCAGGACGATCACCCTGCTCGTGTGTTTCTGGATCGGGAGGTAGAGCTTCGGGTGGCTTTCCCAGGAGGTTCTGACCTTTACGGTTTTGCCCCCGATCCGGAACGAGTAGTTCAAGCCTTCAGACGCCTTGCCTTTTCCGAGGTTCGTGCCACGCATTCCATAACGGTCCCCCTGAAACCCCTCTCCTCCAGCACCTTTATACCCTCAACCGTGGTCCCGCCCGGAGACGTCACCCTGGTGACCCACTCGGACGGGTTCCCTCCGAGGCTCTTCAGAAGGTCCGCGGTCCCGAGGACCGTGTCCAGGACTATACTCAGGGACCGGTCGTAGGAGAGGCCCTCCCTGACACCCGCCATGGCGAGGGCGTCTATAAAGACCATGACAAAAGCAGGACCGCTCCCGGCCAGAGCTGTGAAAGCGTCAAAGAGGTTCTCGGGCAGTATGTACAGGTTTCCGCAGGCGGAGAAGAGGTCCAGCACCTCGGTCCTCTCTTTCTCGGAGAGCCCTTGCCCGAAGGTAATGGCTATCGCTCCCTTTCTGACCTTGACGTTTATGTTGGGCATGAGTCTCACCAGCCTGTCCGTACCTGAGAGTTCCTTAAGCGTTCCCGTGTCCACACCCGCCGCGACGCTCCCGAGTATCCTCCCCTCAAGATCCTCCCTTATGGCCTCCAGAACACCCTTTACGTCCTTCGGCTTCACCGCCAGCAGGATAAGATCGCTCTCCCTGACCAGGAACATAAGGTCCGAGGCGACCGGGAACCCCATCTCCACCGCAAGGTCCCTCTTGGCGGGGTCCGTGTCGAAGACGAGAACCTTCTCCTTCCCGATCTTTCCCGAAAGCCCTTCCGCAAAGGCGGACCCCATATTCCCGAAACCCACAACACCCACCCTCATCCGAACCTCTCCCTGAAGAGCCTTTTAAAAGCTTCCTTATCCGAGCATACCACAAAGACCTCCTGAACGGAAGCTCCCCTCTTGTAGATTAGCTTGTAGCCCGTGATGGTTGGGTACTTCAGGAATAGACCTGTCGCACCCCTGCCCCTGTTCTGCCTGACTATCCTCCCGGGGATTATAGTTCTGACGACCTCCCACCTCTCCATCTCCCTTAGATAGTCTTCGAGCCCCTCAAGAAGATGGTGCTCTACCTTAAGCTTGCCGACCCTCCTTCCAGGCATGATATAATAGGATAGCTTAGACTACGGAGGTTGGCGTATGGCTGTAGTTTCCATGAAGGAGCTTCTCGAGGCGGGTGTCCACTTCGGACACTCCAAGGCCAGGTGGAACCCGAAGATGGCACCCTACCTTTACGGGGTCAGGAACGGTATCCACATAATAGACCTGAACAAGACCCTCGTTCTGCTCGAAGAGGCCTACAACTACGTTTCCGATATGGTGGCCCAGGGGGCGGAGGTCCTGTTCGTCGGAACAAAGAAGCAGGCGAAGGAGATCATAAAGGAGGAAGCCCAAAGGTGCGGTGCCTTCTACGTTAACGAGAGATGGGTGGGCGGGCTTCTCACCAACTTCCAGACGGTCAGGCAGAGCCTCGTGAAGCTGAAAAAGCTCGAGCAGATGGAAAATGACGGTGTGCTTGAGGCCCTTCCCAAGAAGGAGGCGAGGAGACTGAGAAGGCAGATGGAGAAGCTCAGAAAGCTCTACGGCGGGATAAGGAACATGACCGAGCTCCCGGATCTCATCTGGGTTGTGGACACGGTCAGGGAGAACATAGCGGTCCTCGAAGCGAGGAAGCTGGGGATACCTGTGGTCGCCATAGCGGACTCGAACTGTGACCCGGACCTCATAGACTGGATAGTTCCCGGTAACGACGACGCCATAAAGTCGATAAAGCTCCTGACCTCCAAGATAGCGGACGCGGTGATAGAGGGCAAGAACAGGAGGCAGAGCGCGGAGAAGGTGGAGGTCAGGAAGGAGAGAAGGGTCGTCACGGTTGAGGAACACGAGAAAAGACTCTTTGAGGAAGCGGTCGAGATGTCCGAAAAGTACGAGGAGCTTGACAAAGACGCGGTGGAGTACGAGTGATGGAGGTGAACCATGGGGGTGAGCATAGAGGAAGTTAAGAGGCTTAGGGAGATGACAGGTGCGGGTATGCTCGACTGCAAAAAAGCCCTTGAGGAAGCGGGGGGGGATATAGAGAAGGCGAAGGAGATACTCAGGGTAAAGGGACTCGCCAAGGCGGAAAAGAAGGCGGCCAGGGAAACGCGGGAGGGTGTTGTTCAGGTAAAGGTCTCCGGTGACAAGAAAAGAGGTGTTATCCTTGAGGTCAACTGCGAGACCGACTTCGTCGCCAGAAACGAGGAGTTCAGGAAGCTGGTGGACCTGATAGCGGATCACATACTCTCCACGGACAAAAACAGGAACAGGGAGGGAGAAGGAAAGGACATAGAAGACCAGCCCTTCTTCATGGACACCTCCAAGACCCTCGGGGATGTCATAAAGGAGGCGATCGCAAAGATAGGTGAGAACATAAGACTCTCGAGATTCGTGAGGATAGACACGGAGAACTCTCTCCACTCCTACGTCCACGGAGGTGGCAGGATAGGAGTCATACTAGAGTTCAGGTCCCGGGGTCTCGACGGTGACGTTCTGAGGGTTGTTCAGGATGTGGCCCTTCAGATAGCTGCGATGAGGCCCGAGTATGTGAGCGTGGAAACGGTCCCGGATGAAGTCATAGATAGGGAGAGGAGGATCCTCAGGGAGCAGGCCCTAAGGGAAGGGAAGCCCGAACACATAATAGACAGGATTGTTGAGGGTAAGCTCAGGAAGTTTTACGAGGAAAAGGTCCTCATGGAGCAAGCCTTTATAAAGGACGAGAACAGGACAGTGAAGGAGATGCTGGAGAGCTCGGGGTCCGGTATTGAGATCCTGAGGTTCGTGAGGTTTGAGATCGGTGGCCTCTGATGGAGGGAGACACCCCAAGATACAGACGTGTACTTCTCAAGCTTTCTGGAGAAGCCTTCGCAGGCACACAGGGGTACGGCATAGACCCGTCATTCTTAGAGTACATAGCGGGTGAGATAAAGGAGGTCTATGACCTCGGGGTCCAGGTAGCGGTTGTGATAGGAGGGGGGAACATATTCAGGGGGTTCGAAGGGGAGAATATAGGTATAGACAGGGCTACCGCGGATTACATGGGTATGCTCGCCACCGTGATAAACGCACTCGCCCTTCAGTCCGCCCTTGAGAGGCACGCGGGTATACCCACTAGGGTCCTCTCCGCCATAGAGATGAGGCAGGTTGCGGAGCCCTATATCAGGAGGAGGGCGGTCAGACACCTGGAGAAGGGCAGGGTGGTCATCTTCGCGGGAGGCACGGGAAACCCCTTCTTCTCAACGGACACCGCTGCAGCTCTCAGGGCAGCGGAGATAGGAGCGGAGGTCCTCCTCAAGGCTACCAAGGTCGGCGGTGTTTACGACAGGGACCCTGAGAAGTTCCCGGACGCGGTTCTGATCAAGGAGATAAGCTATCTGGAGGCTATAAACCGCGGCATAAGGGTTATGGACCATACCGCCCTTACCATGTGCAGGGAGAACCGCATACCTATAATAGTTTTTAATATTAAGGAGAAGGGGAATCTTAAATCCGTGGTTCTGGGGATGGACGTGGGTTCTGTTGTCAGGGGTTAGCCATGGTTCAGGAGATAGAGGAGATACTTAAGGAGACCGAAAAGGACATGAAAAAGAGCGTTCAGCACTTTAAAAACGAGATAGCGGGGCTGAGAACAGGCAGGGCGTCCACAGCCCTCGTGGAGGACATAAAGGTGGACTACTACGGGTCCAAGGTTCCCGTGAAACAGCTCGGGAGCATATCAACACCCGAACACAACCAGATAACCATACAGGTCTGGGACGCAAACGCGGTTCCCGCCATAGAAAAAGCGATCCAGGAGGAGCTGAACCTTAACCCCAGCACCCAGGGGAACCTTATCAGGATAACCCTTCCACCCCTTACGGAAGAGAGGAGAAGGGACATGGTCAGGATGCTCCACAAGATAGCGGAGGAGGCGAGGGTTGCGGTGAGGAACATAAGGAGGGATGCCAAGGAGATGATAGAAGAACTGGAGGGTATATCCGAAGACGAGAAGAAGAGGGCCCTTGAAAGGTTACAGAAGATAACCGATAGGCACATAGAGGAGATAAACAGGTTGATGGAGGCAAAGGAGAAGGAGATAATGACGGTATGATATGGAGCAGGGAGGTCCTGGCGGGCGTTCTCCTGATCTTGGTGATAGCTTCAGCGGTTGGGGGTCTGAGCTACTACAGGTCCTACAAGGCGGAGAAGCTGGACGAGATAGCTTACAGGGTTTACCTCTTCGAGCGGGGGAAGGTGAAGGAGGAGGAGATCCTCAAGCTGGTCGAGGGAACACCCTACGAGGCTTACGTTAAAGCCCTGACAGGTCGGGATGTGTCGGACCTGATCGACGACGACCAGATAAGGAAGCTCTTTCTTGAGAAGAGGGCTTACGAGCTCTACAGGGAGGGAAGGCACGAAGAGGCATTAAAGATCCTGGACACCATAAAGAAGGAGGACTTTAACTACCCCTCAGCCCAGCTCCTTAAGGCCCTGATCCTGGAGAAGGTCGGAAAGACCAAAGAAGCCAGAGCCATTTATGTCAAGCTCTCAGCTGAGTTTAAGGGTACTTACATAGGTAAGGTAGCCTACGCGAGGTTCCTCCACCTAGAGGGTCGCTGATGCCCACCATACTCATTACTAACGATGACGGCTACTTCTCCGAGGGTATAAAGGCCTTAAGAGAAGCCCTTAAACCCCTGGGAAGGGTGGTCGTTGTCGCCCCGGACAGGAACCTCAGCGGTGTGGGACACTCCCTGACCTTCACCATGCCTCTCAGGATGAGGAAGATAGAGGAGGACTTCTACACCGTGATAGACGGGACTCCTGCGGACTGCATACACCTGGGCTACCACGTCATACTCGAAGGGGAAAAACCCGATATAGTCTGTGCAGGGATAAACGAGGGCCCGAACCTCGGAGAGGACATAACCTACTCGGGGACCGTGTCGGGAGCTATGGAGGGCAGGATCCTGGGTATACCATCGATCGCCTTTTCCGTGTTCGGAAGGGAGGAGATACTCTTTGACGAGGTGGCAAAGGCGTGCAGGGAGATAGTGGAGATGGTTCTCGAAAACGGCATGCCCGAGGACACATACCTTAACGTGAACGTTCCTAACCTCAGGAGGGAGGAGATAAAGGGCATAAAGATAACCCGCCAGGGCAGGAGGGATTACAAGGAGAAGGTCTTCAAATACATAGCTCCTTACGGGGAGACCCTGTACTGGATAGCTGCGGAGGAGTTTGGCTGGATGCCCGAGGAAGAGACCGATTACTGGGCTGTGATGAACGGCTATATCTCGGTGACACCCCTTCACCTGGACCTTACCAACTACAGGGCGATGCGGGAGTTGAGACATATGGAAAGATGAAGGTCCTGGACGTGGCGAAGGCGGTCGGGGGAACACTGAGAGGGAGAGGTGACCTTGAGACAGTCAGGGTGTGTACGGACTCGAGGCTCGTTCTGGAAGGGGACCTCTTCGTAGCCCTCAAGGGAAGCAGGTTTGACGGCCACGACTTTATCGGGGAAGCCTTCTCAAGGGGTGCTGTCTGTGCGGTTTCCGAAAGGGACACGGACCCCCCTGAGGGAAAGGCCCTGATCAAGGTTCAGGACACCCTCGAAGCCCTCAGAAGGCTTGCGGTTTTCAAGAGGAGTGCTTTCAGCGGAACTGTGGTCGGCATAACCGGGTCCGCCGGCAAGACAACGACAAAGGAGCTCACAGCCTACCTTCTGTCGGAAGTCGGCCCCACCTACAGAAGCTACGGGAACCTGAACTCCCAGATAGGTGTCCCGCTGGTTCTCGCAAACATGCCTCCGCAGGTTAAATTCGCGGTCATAGAGATGGGAGCGAGCAGGCTGGGTGAGATGGGAAGGCTGGTCAGCATGGTAGGACCTAAAATAAGGGTCCTGACAGCCCTAGGAGAGGAACATCTGGAGGGTTTCCGCGGTATGGAGGGGGTTGTAAAGGAAAACGGGGAGATCTTCAGAGATTTTAGTAGGGAGGACTTTGCGGTCCTGCCCGCTTACGCGGTGAGGTTATACGACCTCCCCCGGGGCAGGTTTGTGACCTTCGGCGAGGGAGGGGATCTGAGGGCGGAGGAGGTCAGGCTCACAGAGTCAGGTACAGAGTTTACCTTCAGGGGTGAGAAGTTCAGGGTTCCGGTCCTGAGTCTCGGGATAGTTGATAACGTCCTGGCATCCTTCGGCGTTCTCACCGCCCTCGGATACGACCCCCGTGACTTCAGGGAGAGGGTCCAGGGTTTCAGGGGTGTTGAGGGGAGGATGAGACTTCTCGATTTCGGTGAGTTCAGGGTGATAGACGACACCTACAACGCCAACCCGCCCTCCGTGAAGAACGCACTCCTAACCCTCGCGGGTCTGGAGACCCGCTCCAGGAAGATAGCTGTCCTCGGGGATATGCTCGAGCTCGGACCTTACAGCGAGGAACTCCACAGGGAGATAGGTTCCTTTTCCGCGGACATCCCCATAGACCTTGTGATATTCTATGGGAGACAGATGATGTACGCCCACGAGGAGAGGTTAAGGAGAGGTGCGAGGAGCCTTCACTTCCTCTCTATGGATGACCTGGTTGATGCTCTGTTGAAATGGGCCTGCTGTAAAAATATAATTCTCCTGAAGGGATCCAGAGGCATGGGGATGGAGAGGATCCTCGACCGCCTGAGGGAGCTGAAAGGTTATGAAAGATGACAGAAACGCGGAGGTCTTCATATTCGAGGACACGTTCTTCTTCACCACGAGGGTGTTCATAAAGAGGGTTGAGGGCGACAGGGTGGCCCTGACGGTGACACCCCTGCTCAGGAAGTTCGCGGTTCTGGGAAAGAGGATATACCTCAAGTACAGGTCTTTCGCCCTGCCTGTGAAGGTCGTCGGCAAGAGCGGTGACGAGATCATGGTGACCCTTCCCGAGCTCAATCCGGAGAAGCCTGTCGGGGACAGAAGGAGCGCGAGGGTGAGGCCGTCCCACATACACCCTGTCAGGCTTTACATAGAGGTTAACGGCGAGAAGAGAGAGTTTCCCGTCGAGGACATATCTGAGGGTGGTTTTTCCATAACCGCGGAGTCCTCGTACCTCGATAAGTTCATAGGCAGGGAGGTAGGGGTTCACATAGAGTTTCCCGTTGAGGTGGAGGAGGTGAAAGGAACAGCCAGGCTGGTGAACGTTCAGGAGCTCGAGAACGGGAAGGTGAAGATGGGCTTTGAGATGTTCATAGAGGACGCGGATACGGTTAAGGTCAGGTTCTATGTCTACTCAAGGATCAAAGAGATACTCAGGGAGTGACCACCTCGAGGTAAGGAGGCAGATCTTCCACCTCGTCCTGATCTCCCTCTGGATAGTGCCGATACTTTTTATGCCCCTTCCGGTCACGCTCACCCTTATGGTCCTGATCGTGGTCATCAACCTGATGGTGGTACGAAAAGCGGACCCGGTTTTTAAGCTTGTAAAACCTCTGATAGACCGCCTCGAGAGGGAGGAGAATCTGGAAAGGCCCGGCATCCAGGCCCTCTACGCCAATCTGGGTGTGCTTATCTCCTTCCTGCTCTTCGGCAAGATCTCCGCCTTCGGGGTAGCTGTTCTCTCTGTGGGGGACAGCCTGTCCACTCTGGTGGGCAGGGCTTTCGGCAGGAACCCGGTCTTCTTCAATCCCGCAAAGAGCTGGGAGGGGACCATCGCTTTTTTCTTTGGGGTTTACCTTGTGATGTTGCCCTTCCTGGGTGCGGAGAGGGCTCTTCTCCTTGGCCTCGTGGCTTCCCTGGTGGAGGCGGTGAGGACAGGTATGGACGACAACCTCACCCTGCCCGTCACCGGGTCCCTTGTGGTTTACCTGGTGTGGTAGTCGATGTAGCGGTCCAGAAGATCCTCCGCCTCCTTCAGCACGTTCCCTCTTGCGGATATCCTCCCCGATCCCAGCTCCGCCAGGTTCTTTATGAACCTGAGGACCACCGCCCTGACCTCAACCTCACCGTCCTCAGACACGGACCCATCTGAGATCCTCACCTTCACCTTCCCCTTACCTATATTCTGGCTCAAGAATCTGGGCCTCCACCCGAGTGCTTCCATGATACCTATCCTGAAGAGGACCCTGTAGACGGGAATCCTCCTGCCCGGGTTGGCGGTCAGATATCTTACGATGAGGGGAAAAACCCTCTCGTCGTAGAAGCTTATCCTTGTCAGGACGAACAGGGAAACCCAGCTCATCCACACATACCTGTTGTAATCCCGTGCGAGGAGTGAGTACCTTCTTACGCTGATAATGTCGTTAGGTACGAGGATGTCTCCCTTCTGGTCCAGATCAGCCTCAACGAGATTAAAAGGCTCAAAAACCCCTAAAAAAGGGTTTGACCCCAGGTATCCCTCCCTGACAAGAACGCTCACCACACCCGCGGGTGAGTAGACTTTGGCTATCAGGTCGTCATCACCAGATCTGATCCTCTTGAGGACCACCAGCTTACCTTTGAAGCTCATAGGACTTCTTTTATAATACTTTTCCCCTCGGGAGGTGGCAGGTGCCACTGCTCTTCAGAAAAGTCAGGGACCTTAGAAACCACCTCAGGAGCCTGAGGTGTGACAGAGGTCTTAGCGTTGGCTTCGTTCCCACCATGGGATACCTGCACGAGGGCCACAAGGCCCTGATCAGAAGGTCCAGGGTCCAGAACGACGTCACCGTGGTCAGCATATACGTGAACCCGACCCAGTTCGGACCCTCGGAGGACTACGACAGGTACCCGAGAGACCTGGAGAGGGACATGGCGGTATGCGAAGAGCTCGGGGTGGACGTGGTCTTTGCTCCTCCCGATGAGGAGATCTACCCTATCGGGTTCCAGACGGAGGTGTACGTGAAGGGGATAAGCGACATACTCGAGGGCAGGTTCAGACCGGGACACTTTAAGGGTGTTGCTACCGTCGTCCTCAAGCTCCTGAACATAGTCCAGCCGGACAGGGCTTACTTTGGAGAGAAGGACTACCAGCAGTTGAAGGTCATACAGACTATGGTGAGGGACCTCCTCCTCCCCGTGGAGATAGTTCCCGTGGAGACGGTAAGGGAACCTGACGGACTTGCCTGCAGTTCAAGGAACGTGTACCTGTCGGAGGAGGAGAGGGAGTCTGCCCTCTCCCTGTACAGGTCGTTTCTGCTGGCTGAAGACCTCATAAAGGGAGGGGAGAGGCGGGCGGAGGTCATAAAAAGGAAAATGGAGGAGTTCATACTCTCCCACCCGCACGTGAGGAAGATAGACTATGTGGAGATAACGGACCCGGATCTGAAGCCCAAGGATAAGGTCGAGAAGGGAGACAGGATACTCCTTGCGGTCTGGGTGGGGAACACGAGGCTGATAGACAACTGGAAGGTCTCGGTATGAAGGTCCTCTTCCTGGGGACTCCTGAGTTCTCCGTCCCGAGCCTGGAACTCGTCCACAGGGAGGTAGGTGTGAGCTGGGTGGTCACCCAGCCGGACAGACCCTCCGGAAGGGGAATGAAGGTGAAACCCCCTCCCGTGAAGCTGAAGGCCCTGGATCTCGGCATACCCGTCTTCCAGCCGGAAACCCGCGGGGAACTCCAGAGGATCGTGGAGGACCTCAGGCCCGATATCGGCGTAGTGGTCGCCTACGGCATGATACTTCCGGGACCCGTCCTGAGGGTTCCGAGGTTCGGCTTTCTCAACCTGCACCCCTCACTCCTTCCCAAGTTCAGGGGTCCCGCACCCATACAGAGGACCCTGATGGCGGGAGAGAGGGAGACGGGAAACACTGTTATACTCCTGACCGAAAGGACAGACGCGGGTCCCATACTGTCCCAGGAGAGGGAACCCGTACTGCCCGAGGACAACTTGAAGACCCTTTCCGATAGACTTGCCCGAAAGGGCGCACGTCTTCTGGTCAGGACGTTAAGGGACTGGACGAAGGGCGGTGTGAGACCCATACCCCAGAAGGAGGAGGAGGCGACGTACGCTCCCCCTTTAAGGGAAGAGGAGCACAGGATCTGCTGGCTCGCCTCCGCGGAGAGTGTGAGGGACAGGGTGAGGGGTCTTTTCCCGAACGCCTACACCCACTTCAGGGGAAGGAGGATAAAGGTCCTCAAGGTCACCCCCGTGGAAGGTTACGGGGAACCCGGGGAGATAACCGATCCCAAGAAGTTCATAGTGGCCTGCGGGGAGGGGGCTGTGAGGGTGGATGAGCTCATATCACCTAAGGGCAGGCGGATCTCAGGAGAGGACTTCTGCAGGGGATACTCTCCAAGGAGGGGCGAGCTGTTAAAATAGACACATGGAGGATAAGTTCCCGAGAGTAGTTCTCCTGGTTGAACGTTACCTGTCCCAGATATTCGGATCCCTGAGGGTTTACAGGGAGGGGAACGAGTTCCTGATCCCGTGGGGGTCAACGGTCATAAACGTTGAGGTAAGGTCTGACCAGGATGATGTTTACCTCTACATCTACTCACCCGTAGCCCTCAGGGTGAAACCCGAAAAGGACCTCCTGAGATTCCTCCTTGTCGAGAACGCATCCCTGAAGATGTGTGCCTTTTCGGTTGAGTTCGAGAAGGGCTTTCTGGACATAATCCTCGGAACAAAGATAGACGTTGAGTTTCTGACGAAGGACCTCCTTAGCACGGTCACCATAAGGGTGGGAAACCTCGCCAACGAGTACGGAAATGAGATAATAGCGGTCTTCGGAGGTATATCCTTCAAAGAGTATGTGGAGAGGGAGAGGGCTGAGAAGAGGCCCTCCTCTGAGGGTAAGATACTTCACGATATATTCGACCTGGAAAACCTTAAGGTAGCGCTTGAGGTTTACAACACAGGCGGTGAGGACAGGTACCTGATAGTGGGGAAGGTGGTGGACACCGGACAGGTGTTCATAAAGGCGGAAAGGCGCGGGGACCTAAGGAGGATGAGCAACTTCATAGAGGACCTCAAGAGGTTCATCCTCACAAGGGACATAAAGTCCCTCAGAAAGTCTCTCAAGCACTACGAGGTTGAAGAGCACATACTCTACAACGTCATAGCGGGAAAGGAAAAGGACAGGTTGAGAAAGCTCAAGGACATAGAGAAAGAGATAAACCTCCTCACGGACCTCCTGATGAGGGGTGAGATATCGGAGGAGGAGTACAGAAGGAGGATAAGGGACTTAGATAAGGAACTCTAAGGCGACGGTAAGAAAGAAGGCTATGCTGACATACCCGTTGACCGTGAAGAAGGCCCTGTTGATCTTGGAGAGGTCGTCAGGTCTCACCAGGGTGTGCTCGTATATAAGGAAGAGGGCAAGAAGGGTGAGACCCGCAAAGTAAACGAGACCGAGATCCCTGTCCATAACCCCGAGGACTACGAGGCAGAGGAAGGTCCCGAGATGGAATATCCTCGCCACCTTTATAGCTCCCCCTACACCTACCAGGACAGGTATGGATTTCAGACCCTTTTCCCTGTCGAAATCGTAGTCTTGAAGGGAGTAAAGTATGTCAAAGCCCGCAACCCAGAGGGCCATGGCTGTCCCCAGGACAAGGGCCTCAAGGGACACTCTCTCGTTCAGGGCTATATCGACCGCAACGGGTATGAGAAGGTAGACAAGACCGAGAACGAGGTGAGGATAGTGGGTGAACCTCTTGGCGTAAGGGTAGGCCCACAGGAGAAGTATCACGAGGGGCGAAAGCAGGAAGGCGAGGAAGTTTATCATCAGGGAGCTTATCAGGAAAGCGCCTCCTGATATGAGTATCAGGACCTTCACCTCCTCCCTGCTTACCTTCCCGGAAGCGTGAGGCCAGTCTTTTGTTCTCGGGTTCTCCCTGTCGTAAGGTTCATCTATGAGCCTGTTCAGGGCCATGCCGAGGGTCCTCGCGCTTACAAAGGCTACGAGGATCCAGACGACCCTCCACAGGGAAGGGACCTCCTCTATGAGCAGGAGGATCCCCGCAAGGGCAAAGGGTAGAGCGAAAACGGTGTGTTCGAACTTCACCAGATCCGCGTAGTTCCTTAACTTCTCCATGTTATCATTATAGAGCTGTGGAAATAAGGGTAGGGATCGTCGGTTGCGGTGTTGTTGGGACGGGAACCGCCAGGATGCTGATAGAAAACCGGAACCTGATAAGGAAAAAAACGGGAATAGACTTCAGGCTCGTGAAGGTAGCGGACGTGGACTGGAGCAGGAAGAGGGAGTTTCACGTTCCCGAAGATCTAAGAACGACCGACTACAGGGAGGTCTTAGAGGAAAGCGATATAGTTGTTGAGCTCGTGGGCGGAACAGATTTTGCGAAGAGTCTGATCCTTGAAGCTGTGGAAAGGGGGAGACATGTTGTTACCGCCAACAAGCATCTGCTTGCGGTCTCGGGGGAGGAGATATTCCTGAGGGCTAAGGAAAAGGGTGTGAGGATAGGTTTTGAAGCGTCGGTAGGCGGTGGCATACCCGTTATAAAGGCCCTGAGGGAGGGGCTCGTCGGGAACAGGATAAAGGCCATCTACGGGATACTTAACGGCACGACCAACTACATCCTCACCGAGATGTTCGAAAAGGGTGTCTCTTTTGAAGAAGCCCTGGAGGAGGCAAGGAGGAAGGGGTACGCGGAGGCGGATCCCGCCCTTGACGTGGACGGCTGGGACGCTGCCCACAAGATAACCATACTCTCCTCACTCGCCTTCGGGAGATACTTTCCCTTTGAGGAGGTTTACGTTGAGGGCATAAGGAACGTAAGCGGGCTTGACGTGGAGCTCGGAAAAGAGCTGGGCTACACCCTAAAGCTACTTGCGATAGCCAAAAAGGTGGACTCGGAGGTGGAGATCAGGGTCCACCCAACGTTCCTGCACTCGGAGGAGGCGCTCGCAAAGGTCTCGGGCGTTTACAACGCGGTGATGATAGAAGGTGACTTCGTGGGGAGGACCATGTTTTACGGACAGGGGGCGGGATCACACCCTACCGCCTCAGCGGTCGTCTCCGACATAGTGGATATAGGTGTCTCCGTGTACAGGGGTGTGAGCGTTGAGATAACCCCTGTTGACTGGGAGAAATCCGATCTCAGCATCAGAAAGAACTTCTACAGCAGATACTACCTGAGGTTTTCCGTCCCCGACAGGCCGGGAGTACTTGCCTCCATCTCCCGTGTCCTTGCGGACTTTAACATAAGCATAGCAGCGGTCCTTCAGAAGGAGATGGTCTGCGAGATAGCGGGTGTAAAGAACGGGCCCATAGTCCCCCTCGTCATACTGACCCATAAAGCTTATGAGAAGGACATACAGAAAGCCCTCGGGGAGATAGAGAACCTCCCGGTTGTCGTAGATAAACCCGTCGTCATAAGGGTAGAAGAGGCTAGCTGACAGCAACCGCAACCGTAAACACGCGGGCGGTTTTGAATTTAGTACAATGTATAATGATGCTACTACATTCAGAGGAGGTGGTAAGATGAAGAAAGCTCTTCTTGTCCTTGCTGTTGTCCTTGGACCCGGAATGGCCCTTGCCCAGAAGTACGCTGTCTATGTTAATCCCTTCGGCTTGCTTGTGGGCTTGGGTAATGTGGGTTTTGAGTACCTGGGATGGAACGGTAACGTAACCCCCAAAGGAGCAGGCGCCTTTGCCTTCGGAAAGAGTGGTAACCTGTCCTACTCAATTATAGGACTGGAGGGGGCCGGAAG
>JAUZRJ010000044.1 GCA_030950545.1 Aquificota bacterium
TATCATGTAGTTCTACTACAGGTGTTATTGTATTCATACCTCAATTCTAACCTTATTCTCCTGGAGGAGCATCCTTAAAAAATTGACATCCTCAGAAAACCCCTCACCGGGTCAAGGAAAGCTGTTCAGTATCCAACCCCATTGTTTGATAATAGATTCAATATGAACACCTCTGGGAAGGGCTTTCTCAAAAGGTTCAGGTCTCTGGATTTTTACAGGAAACACTTTAAAAGGCTCATAGACGTTGAAAGAAAAGCCCAGATGGAAGAACACCTTGCGGAGATAAGAAGGCTCTCGGGCAGGGAAAGGGAGAAGAGGGGAAGGGCATTGCTCGGTATGAGGGCGAGGTATATGGGCGTGGGTGTAGGTGGTATGCATCTTGTGAGGTATACGAGGGAGGATATGCCCGAGACGGAGATATCGGTGGGTGATGTGGTTCTTGTAAGCTCTGGAAGACCCACGGGGAGGGAGGTCCAGGGAACTGTGTACGAAAAGGGAAAGACCTTCATAACCGTCGCCTTTTCCGAAAAGCCCCCGCCCTATGCCCTCGGTAGGAGGGTCAGGATAGACCTCTTTTCCAACGAGACCACCTTCAGGAGGATGGAGGAGGCCCTTGAACTTCTTGATGGACATCCACTTCTTGATATACTCCTCGGTGAGAGATGCTGAACGAGTACCAGAGGAGGGCTGTGGAGAGGTCTTTGAGATCTGAGAAGGTGTTCCTCATACACGGACCTCCCGGAACAGGAAAGACGACGACTCTTGTTGCGAGTATAGAAGCCCATGTGAGGGAGGGATACAGAGTGCTTGCCTGTGCGGACTCAAACGTCGCGGTAGATAACATACTTGAGAGGCTGATAGAAAGAGGCGTCAGGGCGGTCAGGATAGGGAACCCGGTGAGGGTCTATGAGAAGCTGAGGAAACATACCCTTGAAGAGGTTCTGAAGGAGGAACCCGGATTCGGGGAAGTCCTTGACCTCTACAGGAGGATAGAAAAGCTAAAGGAAGATCGTGAGAGGTTTATCCAGCCCCTGCCAAAATACAGGAGAGGGCTGACTGACGAGGAGATACTCAGGTTCGCGGGGACGGGAAAACCCGTGAGGGGTATAAGCCCGTATGTTCTGAAAGGTATGGCGGAGTGGATAAGGGTAAGCTCAGAGATAAGGAAACTCTACGAAAAGGCCAAGAGCCTCGAGCTTGAGATGATAAAGAAGGTTCTGGAAAGGGCGGAGGTGGTTTGTGGGACTAACTCCTCCGCAGGGATCGAGTACCTTAAAAGTGTTTCCTTTGACGCTGTCTTTATAGACGAAGCGACTCAGGCAACAGAGCCTTCCTGTCTGATACCTCTTGTAAAGGGAAGGAAGCTCGTCATGGCGGGAGACCACAGACAACTGCCTCCTACGGTAATAAGCATGGAGGCAAGAGAACTCACCTACTCCCTCTTCGAGAGACTCATGGACATCTGTGGTTCCAGGATCTCTGAGATGCTCAGGGTCCAGTACAGGATGAACGAGAGGATAATGAAGTTCCCCAGTGAGACCTTCTACGGCGGTAAGCTGGTAGCGGACGGAAGTGTAAGGAACCACACCATAGCGGACCTTGGCTTTGACCTCTCGAAGGTTAAAGGCTTCCTGCAAGACGTCCTCTCGCCCGAGAATGTGGTGGTCTTCGTCGCTGTGAAAGGGGCGGAACACCGGAGGAGAGGTAGCACCTCTTACATGAACGAAAAGGAAGCCCACGCTGTGGCGGAGATAGTTGAGAACCTGCTGAGGGGAGGACTCGGGGAGGACCACATAGGTGTTATCTCACCTTACGAGGACCAGGTGGACCTCATCTCGCGAATGGTTCCCGTTGAAGTGAGGACTGTTGACGGATTTCAGGGGAGGGAGAAGGAGGTGATAATCGTTTCCTTTGTGAGGTCAAACCCGGAGGGTGATACGGGTTTTCTCAAGGACTACAGGAGGCTGAACGTCGCCATAACGAGAGCAAGGAGAAAGCTGATAGCGGTCGGGGATCCGGAGACCCTGGCTTCTGATCCGATTTACAGATCCTTTATTGAGTACGTTAAGAGGAACGGACTCTTTAAAGAACTCTGATAACCTTATCCTCCGTAACCTCGCCTATGACCCAGACGTTCACACCGACCTCGGAAGACCTCCTACTTATGAAGCTCTCCTTTTCCCTGTCCGCGGTAAAGAGCAGTCCGCCAGAGGTTACGGGATCGCAGAGGGCGGTTATCTTCCACTCCTCGAGGTCGGTTTTGAGGTGGGCCCTAACGAAGGTCATGTTTTCCTTTGCACCTTTTGGAAAAACCCCCCGCCTTATGAGGTCAAGGGCTTGAGGATAAACGGGGACCTTCTCAAACTCTATGTTCATACCCACGCCGGACTTCCTGCAGATGTTGAAGGCATGACCGAGTAGCCCGAAGCCTGTAACGTCAGTACATGCGGTCGATCCCGCCTCGGTCATGACCCTCGATGCCCTGTCGTTCAGCGCGGTCATGTTCTCTATAGCCTCTTCTATGTCGGACTCCCTGAGGAGCCCCTCCTTCACACCTTTTATGAGGGCTCCCGTCCCGACGGGCTTTGTGAGAAACACAAGCTGTCCGGGTTTGGCACCTTCCTGGGTTATACATCTGTATTCACAGACTCCCGTAACCGCAAGGCCAAACTTGGGTTCCCTGTCATCGAGCGTGTGTCCACCGAGGAGGACCGTTCCAGCCTCTTTCAGCTTGTCCACAGCTCCCCTGAGAACCTCCCTGACGGTCTCCCTCCCCATCCTGCAGGGATCGAAACCGAGCAGGGCGAGGGCGGTTACAGGCTTTCCTCCCATG
>JAUZRJ010000045.1 GCA_030950545.1 Aquificota bacterium
CAGGTTTTTAGGGTTGAGACCTTATGCACCTACCAAGGAGGGTATTGTTCTTAAGGTCTTCTTGTCTGTCCTTGCTTTTAATCTCTACAGAGGTTTCACCTTGAGGTTATGGTCATGACCTATAGGTAGCAACTCGGGTTATAATACTCCATATGTTCGAAGTTACCTTCCTCGGAGCTTTCCTGGCGGGAGTTCTTGCCTTCCTCTCCCACTGCGTCCTTCCCCTGATACCCGCTTACCTGTCATACATATCCGGCGTCGGTGTTGAGGAGATCCAGAGGGAGAAGAGGGTGTTCAGCCCGCGTATATTCTTCTCAGCCCTGCTGTTTGTCGTCGGCTTTTCCGTTGTGTTCACACTGCTCGGAGCATCCGCCTCCGCGGTGGGTCAGGCTCTCAGGGCGTACCAGGTGGAGATAGCCAAGGTAGGTGGTGCCCTGGTCATATTCTTCGGACTCCACTTTGCGGGTGTACTCCTCAGGGAGAACTTTCTGAAGGAGCTTCTGGGTGTCCAGGCTGTTATCACCGCCCTTTACCTCTTTAATGTGATCGACAGGGACACCTTCTTCTCACTGACGGGAGCTGTTGCTGTGGTCCTCGCCCTCTATCTTTTCAGGGCACACGAGTACCTCTACAGGCAGTTCAGAGCGGAGGCGAGGGCGAGGATCTCCTATGTGGGTGCCTTTCTCGTAGGAGTGATCTTCGCCTTCGGGTGGACACCCTGTATAGGTCCGGTCCTCGGGTCCATACTGTTTTTAGCTTCCCAGCAGGAGACGGTAAGGCAGGGGGCAATGCTTCTGTTTACCTTCTCCGCGGGTCTTGGTATACCCTTTCTGATCGCGGGGCTTCTGTTTACGCTGTTTCTCGGTTTTGTGAGGAGATTCGGCAGGTTCTTCGGTGTTGTGGAGATAGTCGGCGGTGTTCTCCTGATAACCCTCGGGGTTCTGATGGTTACCGACAGGCTGAGCTGGTTCGCCTCTATCGGTGTCGGGATATGAGGGTCTTCGTCGTAAACTGCGGTTCAGGAAACATAAGGAGTGTGGTGAAGGCCCTTGAGCATGTGGGTTTCTCCTGTGTCGGGGTGTCACAGGATCCCGAGGAGGTCAAAACTGCGGAGGTCCTCGTTTTTCCCGGTCAGGGAGCCTTCAGGAGGGCGATGGAAAACCTTACGGTCTCCGGCATGGCGAAGGTGATCCTCAGGCACGTTGAGTCGGGAAAGCCCTTTCTCGGTATATGTCTCGGGCTTCAGCTCCTCTTTGAGAGGAGCTACGAACACGGGAAGACGGAGGGTCTCGGCGTTCTCAGGGGTGAGGTCACTCCGCTTCCTCCGGGCGTAAAACTCCCCCACATAGGCTGGAACCAGGTCCGGATAAGGAAGAGATCCCCGATGTTCGAGGGTATAGAAGACGGAGACTACTTTTACTTCGTCCACTCCTACAGGGTGGTGCCCGAAGAGAGCCACGTGATCGCCTCCACGACGGACTACGGTGAGGAGTTCGTCTCCGCCATCTCTGTGGAGAACCTCTGGGGTGTCCAGTTTCACCCCGAAAAGAGCCAGAGGAAAGGCCTCAGGCTTCTTGAGAACTTCAGAAGGTTCTGCGAGAAAACCCTCTAAAAGGCGACCCCGACCACACCGAAGGGTCCACTGATCTCTATGTCCGCGTCCACGTCACTCACGTCGTCGATCCTCAGCCTCTCGTATCTGTAGCCCGCTCCCAGGAACACCTTCGGGAAGGGTTTTACCCTCACCTCGCCGGTGATATCGTAGTAGCTGTTTCCCGCGTAGGTTATACCTCTGAACTCACCCACCAGGGCGAACATACCCAGATTCACTCCTATCCCGCCGTAGACCATCGGTACGGGGAAGGTAGCGCTCTTTTCTTCGGTTACGTTGTTGTTGAGGTCCGTTATCCTCCCCTTGAAGTCTATCACCCTGACGTTGATGCCGAGCTCGGGGTCGAGAACACCGCCAGGGACCGGTATGTTGTAGTAAAGCCCCGCGTCTATATGGTCTATCCTGACCGAGGTCTCGACGTCCGTGTTCACGGTGAAGGTACGTCCTCCGAAAACGACGGTCTGTGTGAGGGTTCCCCTTCCCTTGAAACTCATCGGTATGTACTGGAGGTAGAGGTTGGGGACCACGGGTATCTCTATTTTAGCCCTTGCGAAGAACCTGGTCTCCCCTCCCAGACCGAGCGTGTTTTCGAGGTCCGCCCTCGTTCCCGTGTTCGCAGGGTACTGTACGTACCCAGACGGGTTCTGGCCCATGGCTCCCACCGAGGCTTCAAAGCTCACACCGTAGACTGTTCCAGCTGTCAGGACCGCTCCCACGAGTAGCGCGTGCCTTCTCATGAACCCACCTCCTCAGAGGTTTGTTATGTGTGTATCGTCACCTAAAGGTGAACTTTGAACCCGAGTTCTTCCAGGGAGGATAGAAGCTCGGGAGACAGGGAGACCTTGCAGTCGGGAGGAGGTTTCAGAAGGGCGGAAAAGTCCGGTCCGGAAACGTGCAGGAGGACCTGGAGCCCGTCTTCCGACCTGAACCTCTCTATGAGGTCCTTAAGGTTCTCTATATAACCCTCCAGGACCTTCTCCTTAGGGATCAGTATGGTCAGGTAGCCGTTCCCGTTGCCCGTGTGGTCCTCGGGAGAGAGGACTTCCCTCGCCACCAGCTTCACCCTTTCCGTCTCCACATCCTCATCCACATATCCCTTCACGACGACCACGTTGTCCTCCTTAACCTTCTCCTTACAGGTTTCGTAAACGTCCGGAAAGACCACCGTCTCTATCAGGCCTGACCTGTCTATCAGGTTGAAGACCGCCATGTAGGTCCCGTTTCTCGTCTTCTTCACCTGAAGGTCCGAGATGACGCCCGCCACCGTGACCTCCTGGTCTCTGTCGAGAACCTCGATCTCCTCCAAAGGCACGTATCTTCCCTTAAGGAGCTTCTCAAACCTGTCCAGGGGGTGCCCGGAGATGTAAAACCCTATCACCTCCTTCTCCATCCTGAGAAGATCGTTCCTGTCCAGCCCCTTACCGTTACCGGAACCGAAGAGAGTGTTCTGGGCGATCGAGGAAAGGTTCTTCCCGGCGGACATTACCCTCTCGAGGAGTCTGTCCCTGGGTATACCCGTGAAGTCAAAGGCTCCCGCCTTTACGAGTGCCTCCACAACCTTCTTGTTGACCTTCCTGCTGTCCATCCTCCTTACGAAGTCCTGAACCCCCTTGAAAGGTCCCTTCTCCCTTGCCTTCACTATGGCCTGCGCTGTCTCCTCACCGACACCTTTTATCCTGCCTATGCCGAACCTTATCCTCTTTGGACCCTCTATCTTAAAACCGACCTCGCTCCTGTTTACGTCGGGAGGAAGTATCTCAAAGCCCATGACCTTTGCGTCCTTTATCAGGTTTATGAACTTGGCGTCGTTCTTCTCCGTTGTGAGCTTTACCGCGAAGAACTCCTCCGGGTGGTGGGCCTTCATGTAGGCGGTCCAGTAGGATATGTAGCCGTACGCGACGGAGTGGGATTTGTTGAAGGAGTATGAGGCGAACTTCTCTATGTCCTCCCAGAGCTTCCTCACCTTATCTTCGGGGTATCCTCTCTCTACCGCTCCTTTTATGAACTTCTCCCTCATCTGGTCCATCAGGTCCTTCTTCTTCTTCCCTATCGCCTTTCTCAGGGTGTCCGCCTCTCCGGGTGTGAAGCCCGCAAGTATCTGGGACATCTTCATGACCTGCTCCTGGTAGACTATCACCCCGTAGGTCTCCTTAAGAACCTCTTCCAGCTCCGGGAAGGGGTACTCCACTGGCTCCTTTCCGTGCTTCCTGTTTATGTACCTGTCCACGAGACCGCTCTTTAAGGGTCCGGGCCTGTAGAGGGCCAAGACCGCAACTATGTCGTCGAAGGAGTCGGGTTTTAGCCTCCTGAGGAGCTCCTTCATGCCCCTGCTCTCGAGCTGGAAGACACCCGTTGTGTTCCCTTCCTGAAGGAGGTCGTAGACCTCCCTGTCATCGAGGGGAAGGGAGAGGAAGTCTATGTCAACGTCCTTTCTCTCCTTCACAAGGTCCCTCATCGCCTTCAGTTCTGTCAGGGTCTTGAGGCCCAGAAAGTCCATCTTGAGGAGTCCCACCTCCTCCAGTTTGGTCATGTCGTACTGGGTGGCTACCGCCCCGTCCCTGTCGTAGTAGAGGGGTATGAGGTCCTCCAGAGGTCTCGGTGCTATGACCACGCCCGCAGCGTGGAGGGAGGTGTGTCTTGTGAGGCCCTCCAGTTTCAGGGCTATCTTGACGAGCCTGTCTATCTCCGGGTTCTCCCTGCAGATCTTCCTGAACCTGTTCACGTTGTCCTCTATGTCACCCCTGTGGTCGCCGTAGCGTTCCTTGAGGACGTCCACAGGTGTCAGGTACATCTCCTCCAGGGACAGCCAGGTACCCTGAACGTCTCCCTGGGGTATGAGTTTTGCCAGCTGGTCCGCGGTGGAGTAGGGTATGCCGAGGGCGCGTGCGACGTCTCTTAGGGTCTGCTTCGCCTTCATGACGTTGTAGGTGATTATCTGGGCTACGTTTTCCCTCCCGTACTTCTCCTTAACGTACTCTATGACCTCGTCCCTCCTCTCCTGGCAGAAGTCCACATCTATGTCCGGCATGGAGACCCTGTCCGGGTTGAGGAACCTCTCGAATAGCAGGCCGTGCCTTATGGGGTCAACGTCCGTTATACCGAGGGCGTAAGCCACAAGGGACCCCGCAGCTGATCCCCTTCCGGGACCTACGGGTATGTTCCTCCTTTTTGCCCAGTTTATGAAGTCCTGAACTATCAAAAAGTACCCTGCGAAGCCCATCCTGCTTATGACCTCAAGCTCGTACTCGAGCCTTTCCCAGTACTCCTTCGTGTTCCTGGCCTGCCCTCTCTCTATCCTCTGCCTCAGACCCTTCACCGCGAGGTCCCTGAGGTGCTGTTCTAAGGTTGTGTCCTTCGGCACCTCGTAGTGGGGAAGGAGGTAAGAGGTGTTCTCGAAGACATCAAAGGAGTCCGCCACCTTTTCCGCAACTTCGAGGGTGTTCAGAAGGGCCCGCTCCCAGCCGTCGAACTTACCCTCGAACTTTCTCCACACCTCTTCCGCGCTTGCGAAGTGAAGACCTTCGTTGTGGCACTTCACGGACCCGGCGGATATCTCCTGGAGCGTCTTCTTCATCTGGATCGCCATGAGAACCGTGTGAGCCTCCCTGTCCTCCGGCATCAGGTAGTGGGAGTCATTTGTAGCTATCAGCTTGACACCGTGTTTCCTGGCTATCTCTATCAGGTTCCTGTTTGCGGTCTCCTGCTCGGGCAGGTCGTTTGCCTGGATCTCTAAGTAAAGGTCGTCTCCGAAGAGGTCTTTGAACTTCTTCACCCACTCCTCCGCCTTCTTCACCTCGTTTATTGAGGCGTAGTAGGTGGGAACACCTTTGAGGCATGCGGTGAGGGCGATGAGACCTTCGTGGTACCTTTCCAGAAGCTCATAGTCTATCCTCGGCTTGTAGTAAAAGCCCTCCTTGTAGGCAAGGGTGGAGAGCTTCATCAGGTTCTTAAGACCCCTTTCGTCCTTGGCTATGAGTATGAGGTGATGGTTGTAGCGGTCGGTTATGTTGTCCTCGGTTCCCTTCGTCTTTCTGTCGAACCTGGAGCCCGTTGTGAAGTAAGCCTCCATACCGATGATAGGCTTCACACCCTGTTCCTTCATGGCCCTGTAAAAGTGCAGGGACCCGAAGAGGTTCCCGTGGTCTGAGACACCTACCGCACTGAAACCCAGTTCCTTCGCCCTCTTTGCCAGGTCCTCCACCTTTATGGCACCGTCAAGAAGGGAGTACTGGGTGTGCAGGTGGAGGTGAACGAAGTCCTTTCTTGCCCCGCCCATTTTCCTTAAATGGTAGACCCAGAAAGGGACACGTCCCTGTTTCAAAGATCCATAGCTTAGCGGAACTTACCCAAAGGGTTTTAAGTCCTTATGGGCTTAGGCTTTTTCCGAAGGCCTTATGACCTTAACTATCACCTCCTTCACCCTGTTTCTGTCCACCTCCCCCACTATGAACTTAAGACCGTCGTACTCGAACTCATCGCCCTTCTCGGGAACCTTTTCGAGGTTTGCCATGACGAAACCGCTCACCGTGTCGTAGTCGTACTCCTCGGGAAGGTCAAAGCCGAGCCTCTCCGCCAGCTCCTCTATGCTGGTCGAACCGTCCACCCTGTACATGTCGTAGGAGATCTTCTCTATGTCGCTTTCTTCCTCCCACTCCTCGGGAACCTCACCGACGAGCCACCTGAGGAGGTCGTACATGGTGACCAGCCCTGAGACCGCGCCGTGTTCGTCCACAACTACCGCCATCTGGGTCCTCGCCTTCCTCAGCTCCTGGAGCAGGCTCCCGACCGTCATGACCTCGGGAACTATCAGGATGTCCCTTTTGAACTCCGCGAGCTTTCTGTCCCTGTTCCTGGTCACCGGAAGCAGGTCTTTTACGTGGACCACACCCGTGACATCGTCCAGCTTCTCCCTGTAGACGGGGATCCTGCTGTGACCACGCCTGTTTATCTCCTCTATCACGTCGCCCACCCTGGCTTCCTCGGGAAGCGCGAAGACGTCGGGCCTCGGAGTCATTATCTCCCTCACGAGCACCTCGTCCATCCCGAAGACCTTTTCTATCATCTCCTTCTCTTCTTCGGAAAACTCTCCCGACTCTATACCCATCTCCAGTATGCCGAGAAGCCTGTCTTCCGAGAGCTCGAACACCTCCTCTTCCCTGCTTTCCACACCGATCTTCCTGAGGAGGTTTCTCACCGGAAGGAGCAGGAGGATCCTGACAGGGGTTATTAGCGTGTGGAAAATATAGAAGACGGGGGAGTAAAGGGGTATGAGCCTGTCCGCGACCGGAAGGACAACGTTTTTCGGTATAGTCTCACCGAAGATGAATATAAGAAAAGACATCAGGACCGCGGACAGGAGAGCGCCCGCCTTCCCCAGCTCCTCTGTGAACACCTTTGCCCCGTAGGAGGATATCAGGACGTTTACAAGCTCGTTCCCTATGAGTATGGATATCAGGACCTCCTTAGGTTTCGAGAGGAGGGAGATTATTATCCTGAAAATCCTGGACCTCGAATACCTGATAAGGAGGGGTCTGCTCACGCTGAAGAAGACGACCTCCGAGGAGGCGAAGAACCCTGAGGCGAAGAGCAGGAACACGAACACGAGAAGGTCAGTATAGATTGCAGTAGACGACCCTTCCATCCAGCTCGGACCTCCTTACACGGGAGGAGCACTCCTCCCTGTACTCCGGACATCTGGGGGCGAACGGACAGCCCTCTTCGGGTATGTCGTACTCGATCTCCTCGACCCCGGTCTCCCTCCTCTCCCTCGGGTGCCTCACGGGAACGTTGCTGAGGAGAAACCGGGTGTAGGGGTGGAGGGGTGACCTGAGGACATCACCCTTTTCCCCGATCTCCATGAGCCTTCCGCCGTAGATCACAGCTACCCTGTCCGCTATCTTCTCTATAACCCTCATGTCGTGGGTTATGAAGATAAAGGATATCCCTTCCTCCTTGAGGGACTTAAAGAGCTTCAGGATCTCCTCCCGTACGGAGACGTCTAAGGAAGCGGTGGGTTCGTCCGCGACTATGAGTCTGGGCCTCAGGACTATCGCCCTCGCTATGGCTACCCTTTGTCTCTGACCGCCCGAGAGGTCATCGGGCTTTCTGTCCGCAAGCTCAGGGTCCAGCATGACCCTGCTTATGGCCTCCATGACCTTATGCTCTCTTCTATCCTCTCCGTGGACCAGGAGCGGTTCCTCGACTATCTCCCTGACCCTCATTCTCGGGTTAAGCGAGTTCCTGGGGTCCTGGAAGACGACGGAGACCTTCCTCGTGTACTCCTTCCCCATGGAGAACACGTCCCTGCCTTCGAACAGAACCTTACCCGAGGTCGGTCTTTCGAGCCTCAGGACAATCTTGCCCAGGGTGGTCTTTCCCGATCCGGACTCACCGACAACTCCCAGGATCTCACCCTTCCGGACGTTGAGGGATATACCTCTGAGGGCGTAAAAGGGTTCCCTCCTGAAGAGACCCTTCTTCACCCGGAAGACCTTTGTAAGGTCCCTGACCTCCAGGAGCGTATCCATACTATATGGTTCTTGAAAACTTGAGCTCCTTCTTGTTCTTCAGGTAGGCGTCAAAGACCATAGCGACGTTCCTTATCAGGAGCCTCCCCGCGGGAAGGATCCTTATACTTCTGTCCCTGACCTCTATCAGACCGTCCTCCTCGAGCTCCCTCAGGTTCTCGAGCTCCTCGGAGAAGTAGTCCTCGAACCTTATCCCGAACATGTCCTCTATCTTCCGGAAGCTCACCCCTAGATTGCACATTATGTCCATTATCACCTCTCTCCTTATCATATCGTCCCCGTTCAGTATAACACCCCTGAAGGTGGCGAGCTTCCCCGAGTCTATAGCCTCGTTGTACTCCCTCAGGGTCTTGTAGTTCTGGAAGTAAGAGTCGTGGAGCATGCCTATGGATGTGGCTCCTATGCCTATGAGCTCAACACCCTTCCTGGTCGTGTACCCCTGAAAGTTCCTCCAGAGTTCCCCCTTCCTCTGGGCGACCGCCAGCTCGTCCTCGGGCTTTGCGAAGTGGTCCATACCTATGTATACGTACCCGGCGTTCTGGAACTCCTCTACGACCATCTCAAGGATGCTGAGCTTCTCCTCAGGCGGTGGAAGGGTGCCGGGATCTATGTGTTTTTGAATGGGCTTCACCCAGGGGACGTAAGCGAAGCTGTAAACCGCCACCCTGTCAGGGTTGAGCTCTATCACCTTTTCCACGGTTTTCCTGAAGCTCTCCACCGTCTGGTAAGGGAGTCCGTATATGAGGTCTATGTTTATGCTCTCGAAACCCAGATCTCTCAGCTTCCCCATTATGTCCACCATGAGGGAGTAGGGCTGGATCCTGTTGACCGCCTTCTGGACCCTTTCGTCCAGGTCCTGGAGACCCATGCTTATCCTGTTAAAACCCACCTCCTTTATGGTTCTGAGCTGTTCGTCGGTCGCGTACCTCGGGTCTATCTCTATGGAGACCTCAGCGCCCTCTGTGAACCTGAACCTCTTCTTTATCTCGTCCATGAACTCCCTTATCTCTTCGGAGTCCAGGTAGTTGGGTGTGCCACCCCCCCAGTGGAGCTGGGAGACCTTCCTGTCGGGGTCTATGAGCTGGGAGATCATGTCCATCTCCTTGTAAACCCTCTCAAGATATGGCCTCTCTATACCCTTCCTGTGGGAGATGATTATGTTGCAACCGCAGTAAGAACACCCGCTCTCGCAGAAGGGTATGTGAAAGTAAAGGGAGAGAGGGGTTTTACGGGAGTTGCTCTCGAGGAGCTTCTTCCTGTAGTCCTCAACTGTGACCTTTTCTGTGAACTCGGTTGCGGGCGGGTAGCTGGTGTATCTCGGTCCCGGCCTGTCATACTTCTTTACAAGATCCCTGTCAAAGACAGTCCTCATAGCTATAAATATACCCCTCCTACACCCCTCCGAGTATGAGCTGGTAGAGGAATTTAAGTGGCGGGTAGATTATCTTTCCGAGGACACCCGTAAAGAGCAGGAGTGTAATGACGAAGAACCCGTATATCTCGTACCTGTAAAACAGCTCCCAGTAGCGGAAGGATAGGAAGCTCATCAAAGCCCTGCTACCGTCGAGGGGCGGTATGGGGATCATGTTGAAGATGGCGAGGATGAGGTTTATGAGGACGGACTTCTGGGAGAAGATCAGAAGGGGAAAGATTATGGACTTAACTATGAAGGGGTCGAGGACGTTCATGAGACCGGTGAGGATCCTGTAGAGCGCCCCGAAGAAGAAAGCGAGCATTATGTTCATAGAGACCCCCGCTATGGATACCAGAAAGGTTCCCATCCTGAGATCCCTGAAATTGTTCGGGTTTATGGGAACAGGCTTAGCCCACCCGAAGATTACGGGCGACCCGAAGATTATGAACATACCCGGTAGTATGATGGTCCCGAAAGGGTCCACGTGGGGTATGGGGTTCAGGGTGAGTCTTCCGGCCAGCTTCGCGGTCGGGTCGCCCATCCTGTAGGCCACCCACCCGTGGGCGACTTCGTGAAGAACAACAGCCAGCATAAGTGCGGGTATTGAGAGAAGGGCCTCGCTGAAGTTCATAACAGAGAATTATAAAATAATAGTTATGAATACTGACAGCAAGGAGATATCAAGAAGGATAAGGGAGCTGGTAAAGCCTGTCGTGGAGAACCTCGGCTACAGGCTCTTTGATGTGGAGTTCAAACCGGAAAGGGGATGGGTGCTTAGGGTGATAATAGACAAACAGGGAGGGGTGACGGTGGGTGACTGCGAGGAGGTGAGCAGGAAGATAAGCGCCCTTCTTGACGTTGAGGACATCATTCCCTTTTCTTACACACTTGAGATATCCTCACCCGGACTGACGAGACCCCTCGAAAAACCCGACCATTACGAGTTCTTCAAGGGCAGGCTCGTCAGGGTGTTCCTGAAGGAGCCCGTTTCCGGCAGGAGGGAGCTTACCGGGTATGTGGAGGGTGTCCGTGAGGGTATAATTACCCTCAGGGAAAGGGAGAAGGGAGAGGAGATCCACATACCGTTTTCCGTGATAGCCAGGGGCAGGCTGGAGCCTGAGAGATGGTAAAGAACATAAGAAGACTGATCGAACAGGTCGCCAAGGAGAAAGACCTTCCCGAAAAGGTTGTGGAGTACGCACTCAAAAACGCCATAGCCATAGCCATAAAGAAGGACAAGAGGATAAGGGAGAACTTGGATATAGAGCTAACCGATGAAGGGATAAAGGTTTACATAGTCAAAAGGAAAGGAAGGCTACCCCTGAACATATCCATGGAAGACGTTAACAGGATAGCCGCCTTTGCGGCAAAGGAGGAGTTCCTGAGCGAGCTGGAGAGGGCGGAGAGGGAGAGGGGCTTTCTGGAGTACAAGGAGCTTGAAGGAGAGGTGGTGACAGGTATAGCCAGAAAGATTCTCGGAAACGGGGACGTCCTCGTAGACCTCGGCAAGGTGGATGCGGTCTTGCCGAGGAGGGAGCAGATCCCGGGCGAGGAGTACAGGGTCGGCGACAGGGTGAAGGCCCTCCTGCTCGATGTCAAAAAGGTCCACGGGGAGCCGAGGCTTATACTCTCAAGGACACATCCCCTGTTCCTGAAGAGGCTTCTCGAGACAGAGATCCCGGAGGTGGCGGAGAGGGAGATAGAGATAAAGGCGGTCGCCAGGATACCCGGAGAGAGGGCTAAGGTGGCGGTTTACGCCAAGGACCTTAAGATGGACCCTGTCGGCATCGTGGTTGGTCTGAGAGGTTCCAGGATACAGCCCATATCGGAGGAGCTGAGGGGTGAGAAGATAGATGTGATAAGGTGGACCGACGACGAGGAGGAGTTTATAAGAAGGGCCCTTTCACCCGCCCAGCCCACAGCGATAAGGCTAATACCCGAAGAGGAAAGGGCGGAGGTGGCTGTCCCCAAGGACCAGCTGTCGCTGGCGATAGGCAAGAAGGGTACTAACGTCAAGCTCGCCCACAAGCTGACCGACTGGCACATAGACGTCATGTCGGAGGAGGACTTTGAGAGGATCTCCCAGCTCAGAAACCAGGAAGGAGGCGGGTGAGAGAACCATCAGGCTTTCCATAGAGAAGCTGGTTTACGGCGGTTACGGCCTGTCCAGATCGGAAAACAGGGTCTATCTTGTCCGCTACGCGGCACCCAAAGAGCTTGTTGATGCTGAGATCCTGGAGGAGAGAAAGAGCTTCTCAGAGGCGACAGTAAAACGTGTGGTCATACCCTCTCCCGTTAGGCGTGACCCTTTCTGTCCCCACTTCGGGGAGTGCGGTGGTTGCCAGATCCAGCACATAGACTACCCCGCTCAGGTGTTCCTGAAGGAGGAGATCCTGACGGAAACCCTAAGAAGGATAGGAAAGATAAAGGATGTCAAACTGCTCGATCCCATACCCTCGGGTCAGGAGACGGGCTACAGGGTGAGGGTTCAGCTGAAGGTGAAGGGCGGTAAGGTCGGTTTTTTCAGGTGGAGGTCCAGGGAGGTGGTGGAGATCGACAGCTGTCCCCTCGTCCATCCGAGGATAAACGGGATCTTGCCGGGTCTCAGGGAGGTCGCCCGCCACATACCCGAGATCCAGGAGATCCACGTATTTTACTCCCCGACTGAGGACGAGTTCCTGGTGAAGCTCATCACCCCCACGGAGGTGGACAGGAACCTGATCTCAAGGTTAAAGGAAGATTTACTGCCCGCGGAGGTGGTGGGTGTGGGCAACTACTCGAGACTGAGGCTGTTCCTGAACAGACGCTACTTCATAGGCAGGGACCACACCTACGTCAAGGTGGGTAAATGGACCTTCCGGGTGAGTGCGGACTCCTTCTTTCAGGTGAACCACACCTTATGGGAAAGGTTCATAGAGGCGGTTGTGGGTGATGTCAGCTTCAGGAAGGCCCTTGACCTTCACTGCGGGGTCGGTTTCTTCACCCTACCCCTTTCGGAGAGGGGAAACTTCGTAGAGGGATCGGACAGCAACCCGTCCGCGGTGGATGACGCCCAGTACTCAGCCAGGATAAACGGCAGGGATAACACAGTCTTTGTGAAGTCGGACGCCTACAGGTTTCTGAAGGGCAGGGCGGGTGAGATGGTGGATCTCGTGGTCCTCGACCCGCCCCGGGGAGGGCTCGAAGGGGGTGAAGGGGAAGTCCTGGTTAAGTCCAGACCCGGGAGGATAATATACGTCTCCTGCAACCCTTCCACACTTGCCAGGGACCTCAAGTTCATCCTCAAGCACGGCTACAGGCTTGAGGGGGTTAGGGTGGTGGACATGTTTCCCCAGACCTATCACGTTGAGAGCGTGAGCTACCTGACCCTTCAGGAGTAGGAGAATACAAACCTGCCCTTCTGTATATCCTGGGGGGTGAGAACCACCTTGTCTTCGGACATGAACTGGACAAACCCCTCTAACAGGCCCATGAAGAAGTAGATCACAGGGGACTTATCTATGGTCTCCTCCCTTATAGCGTCGCTGAATATGTCATTCTCAACGGTTATCTTCCCGTCCTCTTTAACAACTTTCTTTGCAAAGCCGAGCTCTTCCAGCATCATGCAGGCACGCCTGAGAGCCTCTTCTTTGTCCAGGACCTCAGGTAGCTTTCCTATCAGGCTTTCCAAGAGCCTCGGTCCGCTGTGTCTGCCCGCGTCCCTGAGAACAGCGTTCGCTCCCTTGTCCCCTATCAGATTTTTAACCCCTTCGATCATCTCCACTATAGCTATAAGAAGTATGTCGGGATCTACCATACTCTTACCCCCTGACCTTATTTTATATCCAATATCACCATACCAGAGTCTTCTTCCAGGTCCAGGAACTCGGTAACTATGCTGTAGGTTTCCTTCAGAGTCCTGAAGGCGTCCATCATCGTCCCTTCAAAGTTCTTCTCCAAACTCCTTACCACGTAATCCAGGTCCCTCATCTTCACAAGCGCTATACCCGCCCATCTTTCCCTGAACACACCCACCGTCACGTGGACCTTATCTATGAACCTAAGCAGGAGATCCCTGGTAACCTTGACTCCGCCGTCCAGCAGGAGGACGTCGTTTCCCCTGAGCTTCCTTAAACCTTTGTAGGCTCCAAATACGGAAGTATCCCTCAGGTTGTTCACAAAACAGACCTCTGGAAATTTGTCGAAGAGGTCCTTAAAGTGGGAGCTTATGGAGGCGTATATGCTGTCTATACCTATTATCCTGTTGAGAACCTCCATGTTCCGCTCCAGATTCCTGTAAAGCTCTGACCTGTTCGGGTGGATCAGCTTTGAGTAGAGGAGAAGCAGAGCTTTCATACTATAATTTTAGTTTCCCCACATGGGCTGGGAACTTAAAAAAAGGCTCCTGATAGAAAAACCCAACATCCCCCCGGGGGAGTGGGTCTGGTTCCACTGTGCGAGTGTTGGGGAGTTCATCACAGCGGAACCCTTGATAAGGAAGGTAAAAGAGAGGTTCGGTGTTTTCCTCACCTACTTCTCCCCCAAGGCGGAAGGTTTTCTGAAAAGCAGGGCGGACGCCTGGGATGTCCTCTTCCCGTTACCCTTTGACCTTCCTCATCTGGTCAGGAGGCTTGAGGGGATCGTGAAACCCAGAGTCCTTATCGTGATAGAGAGGGAGATGTGGCCCTTCCTGATAACCGCAACCGGGGTGAGGAAGATACTCCTGAACGCGAGGTCAAAGGGTGACCTTCTGGAACGTCTGCTCGCGAGCAGATACTCGCTGGTGGTTGCGAGGACCGAAAGAGACGCGGAAGGCTTCAGGAGGGCGGGTGCGAAGAGGGTGGTGGTTTGCGGAAACCTGAAGCTCGCCCTGGAGGTCTCCTCTGAACCTGTGGATGTTGGTCTTCCAGAGGGGAGCTTTCTCTTCGTTGCGGGTAGTACCCATCCCGGGGAGGAGGTTCACCTTGTGGAGGCATTTCTGGAGCTTAAACGACAGGTTCCCATCGTCATGATACTCGCACCCAGACACCCCGACAGGGTGGACCACATCGCAGAGCTTCTTGAGTCAAAGGGTATTAACTGGTGCTTCAGGACATCTCCCAAGAACAGGTGGGAGGTGATGGTTCTGAACACACTCGGAGAGCTTAAGGGTGTGTATACGAAGGCGGACGTAACCTTTGTGGGGGGTACTTTGGTGCCTGTGGGTGGACACAACCTATTGGAGCCCGCTCTCCTCGGGAAGCCCGTCCTCTTCGGACCGAACACCCATAAGGTAAGGGACATGGAGGAGATCGTAGTCAGGGAAGGATACGGCTTCAAGGTTTCAGGTCCCGAGGACATCGTGAGCGTGACCTTACGTCTTTTGAGGGACGGCTTCAGGCCCGCGGGAGACCTCAGGAGGCTTTCGGAAGAGGTGAGGGAGTGCTACACGAGGGTGGTTCTTTCAGAGCTTGAGGAGGTCACGGATTAGGTCCTCTATCTGGTCCCTCAGACGTCTGAGGGATTCAAGGCTGTTCTGGGGAGGGTCGAGGATCCAGTTCTCCCTCCTCTTGTGGTTCGGCAGGAACTCGCACCTCTCTTTTGCCTCCTCGCTCAGTATGACGAGTATGTCTATCTTCCTGTAAGGTATCTTGGAAAGGGGTCTGGGTTTGAGGCCCTTTGTGGGAAAACCTTTCTCCTCAAGGACCTTCAGGACGTTCTCCCCAACCCTCTCCGCGGGATCCACACCCGCTGAGAAGATCTCCGCCTTAAGACCCGCCTCCCTGAACATCTTTCTGGCTATGGACTCCGCCATTATACCCCTGACCGCACCGTGAGTGCTAACGAAGGCAACGCGCATCCTTTTAAATAATAACATGCGGGTGTTCATCTCCCTGGGGGACCTCTCCGCAGCCAATTACCTGTTTGCCATCTTCAGGGAAGGTTTTGAGGACTTTGAGCTGATCGGCATAACGGACGCGAGACTGGAGAGCATAGGGGTCAGGAGCGTGGCCCGCATAGAGGATATATCGGTTGTGGGGATCGTGGAGGTCCTTCCCAGGATACCCACCCTTCTTAGGGTCTTGAGGAGGTCAAAGGAAGTCCTGAAGGGGTGCGACGCTCTGATCGCCTGCGATGCTCCAGCCTTTAACCTCAGGCTCGTAAAGTTCGCCAGAGATGCGGGTGTGAAGAGGATAATCTACTTCATATCTCCCCAGGTGTGGGCCTGGAAACCGGGCAGAGCCAGGTTTATAGCGGACGCCTGCGACCACCTTATAGTCATACTCCCTTTCGAGGTGGAGCTTTACAGACCTTATCAGGGCAGGGAGTTTAAGGTCCACTACCTGGGCCACCCGCTCGTTGACCTCGTCAGACCGGGTTCTGACCCCGAGACCTTCAGGTCAGAGGTGGGTGTGGAGGGTGAGTTCCTGACCTTGATGCCCGGAAGCAGGTGGAGCGAGATAAGGAGACATGTTCCGCTGATCAGGGAGGCGGTGAGACCCTTGAAGATCCCCTGTGTGGTTCCCACCTTCCCTACCTTCCGCGGGTTCATCGGAACCAGCCTGCCTGAGGCACGGGTCATAACGGAAGAGGACGTCCAAAGGCCCGCTTACACTTCCCTTGTCTACGCCAGGTGTTCAGCTGTAGCCTCCGGAACCGCGTCCCTTGAGGCTGCGGTAGCGGGGTCTCCTCACGCTGTCTTCTACAGGGTGAACCCGCTCACACTCTTTCTGGCCAGGAGGATCGTGAACGTTCCCTACATAAGCCTGCCGAACCTGATCGCGGGGAGGGAGGTTGTCCGGGAGCTGATCAACCCGAGACCGGAGGACCTGAGAAGGGCTGTAGCGGACCTCTGGGAGAGGGAAGACATCAGGAGGGTCCAGAGGGAAGCATTCCACGAGATCCGTAAAAGGCTCGGGGAGAGCGGGGTCGTGGAGAGGTTGAGAAACCTGTTCAGAGATCTGTTATCTTTTTAACATGGACGGCCTCGAGGGGATGGTTCTCGTTGTGACCTCGAGGGTGGTGGAGTTCATCGGGATAATAATGACCTTCTATCTTTTCTTTAAGGGTTACAGGGCCAAATACGTGTTCATAGTGGGCGGTATAGTCCTGATAAGCATAACCTCAAGCCTCGTAAGCGTATTCCTGAGGGACTACTTTTATCAGATAGCCATAGGGGACCTGATAGTAACGTGCCTGCTACTCCT
>JAUZRJ010000046.1 GCA_030950545.1 Aquificota bacterium
GTGTGTCCACCGAGGAGGACCGTTCCAGCCTCTTTCAGCTTGTCCACAGCTCCCCTGAGAACCTCCCTGACGGTCTCCCTCCCCATCCTGCAGGGATCGAAACCGAGCAGGGCGAGGGCGGTTACAGGCTTTCCTCCCATGGCGTATACGTCGCTCAGGGAGTTGGCTGTGCTGACAGCTCCCCACAGGTACGGGTCGTTCAGGACAGGTGTTATCACATCAACGGTCTGGACGACCAGGATGTCCTTCAGCCTGTAGACTCCCGCGTCATCGCCCGGCGGAACGACCGTGTTCCTGTCCACGGGAGCACCCAGATCCGCCAGCAAGTCCTCCAGGTCCACCGGACCCAGCTTGGAAGCTCAGCCAGAAGCCCTGACCAGCTTCAGAAGATCCACCATAGTATAGAGTTTAAGAAATACAGGGTGTCCGTTCTTTGGAAAGGCTCTGAGGAAGAGGGGCTGATCTTTTGAAAAAATCTAAACCAGGGCCTTCAAGATGGCCTGCGAGAGAGGTTTTATCTCATCTTCCCCTACTGTCCTCATGTCCAGGAGAACCGCCTCCTTGCTTATCCTGACTATGACAGGGGGGTCTCCCTCCCTAAGCCTTGTCGCCAGCTTCTCCGCTGACATACTGCGGTGTTTCAGGCTGACGCAGTAGGTGGGTAGATCGAGTTCAGGAAGGGACCCACCGCCCGGCTTGGAGATCTCCCTCAAGATCTTTACCTCGAGTCCCTTTACACCCTTCAGCCTTCTCCTCAGCCTCCGTGCTTTCCTTCTGAGGACCTCTTCCCTTTCTGTGATCATCCTTATGACGGGTATATCCTCAAACCTGCCCTCCAGATAGACCCTCAGGGTCATCTCGAGACCCGCCAGCGTCATCTTGTCCACCCTCAGGACCCTCATGAGAGGGTTCTTTCTCATCCTGTCTATCAGGTCCTTTTTGCCTATTATGATCCCTGCCTGGGGACCTCCCAGGAGCTTGTCCCCGCTCCCGGAGACCAGGTCGACACCCTTCCTGATGCTCTCTCCGAAGGAATGTTCCTCCGCCTTCAGACCTATCCTGTGAAGATCGGTGATCAGACCGCTCCCCGCATCGTAGTAAACGGGGATACCCTTTCTTCTCCCGAGGTCAACAAGGTCCTCCAGGGAGACGCTCTCAACGAAACCCTTCATGTAGAAGTTGCTCCTGTGGACCTTCATGAGGAGGGCGGTGTTTTCGTTCACAGCTCCTTCATAGTCCGAGATCCTCGTCCTGTTCGTGGTTCCGACTTCTACAAGGTTCGCACCCGAGGCCCTCATTATGTCGGGTATCCTGAAGCTCCCGCCTATCTCCACCAGCTCGCCCCTTGAGACCACGACCTCCTTCCCCTTGGCGAGGGTGTTGAGGACGAGAAAGACAGCTCCCGCGTTGTTGTTGACAACAAGGGCGGACTCAGCCCCCGTCAGCTCCTTAAGGTATCCCTCCACGTGGACGTTCCTCGAACCCCTTTCACCTCTGGAGAGTTCGAACTCGAGGTTGGAGTAACCGGTCGCTATCTCGAGTATGAACCTGGCCACCTCTTCCGAAAGGGGTGCCCTTCCCAGGTTGGTGTTTATCACAACGCCCGTGGCGTTTATCACCCTTCTGAGACTCGTCCTTGACCTCTCCAGGAGCTTTCTTTCCACCTCCTCGTAGATGCCCTCCGCGGTTTCTCTCTTCCCTTCCTTTATCTCCCTCCTGAATCTCTCCGCCACCTCTCTCGCAACCGCCTTTACAAGCTCCTCGCTGAACCTGCCCCTGAACTTCTCGACTATCCTCGATATCTGGGGTATGCCCCTCAGAGCTTCCTCTTTCCTCATATTATCCTTATACCAAAGGTGTTTTTAACGTAGTCGCCCACGGTGTAGCCTACGCCTATGTAGAGCAGTATAAGACCAAGGAGAACCCTCAGCTTCCTCTCCTTGAGGTGCCTGGAGACCTGCGGTCCTATAAGGGACCCCACCACAACCCCTAAAACCTCCAGGCCTATCAGGAAAAGGTCTACCTGGGCACCCATCTTTACGTAGTTCCCTATGCTAACGACCATGGTGATGAGTATGGAAAGGGCGCTTGTTCCTGGAACCAGGAACATAGGGATCCTGAGGAAAGATGCCATGAAGGGAACCAGAAGAAAACCACCCCCGACGCCCAGGGTGGAGGAGGCAACCGCTACGAGAAACCCGGCAAGAAGAGGGGAAAGGGTGCTGAAGGAGTAGGTTCTCCCGAGGAACTCTATCTCAACCTTTAGCAGGTTAAGTTTTACTGTTCTGACATCCCATTTGTGACTCCTTGAGAGGTCTTCCTCCAGACCCTTCATCCTTTCCCTCTCCCCTGAGAAGAAAACCTCGTGAAGTATCTTAAAGGCAACCAGCAGGGTGAAGAGACCGAAAAGGGGTTTGTAGGTCTTGAGTTCTGGCAGGAATCTGTAGGAGAAGGTAGAACCCACCAGGGCTCCCGCGATGCTACCAATACCCAGAAGAACGCTCAATGTAACCACAACCCGTCTCTGTCTCATGTAGGAAGGTACAGCGACCAGTGTGGATGTCAGGACCATCACCTGGTTCATAACTTTCACAGTGTTCGCCTGAGCTATTCCGAGTATGGAGATGTGCCCCACACCCGCCAGGATACCGCCCGCGGCACCGATCGTGGAGAAAACCAGACCCACGAAGACGCTCCACCCGAAGACTATCAACGGATTTATCTCCGGATACATGGGTGCTATTTTAAATAAAAACCTATGAAGTACGTTCTCTTTGCAACAGCGGGCCACGTGGACCACGGGAAGACGACCCTGATAAGGACGCTCACGGGCATAGACACGGACAGGCTCCCCGAGGAGAAGAGGAGGGGGCTTAGCATAGACATAGGTTTTGCCTATATTGACTTTCCCGATGTGGACCTGCGGGTTGAGATAATAGACGTTCCGGGACACGAGAGGTTCATAAAAAACGCTATAGCGGGTCTTTCTTCCGCGGAGGGTCTCATCCTGGTGGTTGACGCTACCGAGGGTGTGATGGACCAGACGGTGGAACACCTCAGGGTTGCAAGGTCTCTGGGACTGGAAAGGGGCGTGGCGGTCATAACCAAGGTTGACAGGGCGGACACAGACCTCATAAGGATAGCGGAGGAGGAGGTGAGGGACCTGCTCAGGGAAGAGGGAACGGACCTGCCTGTGGTCAGGTTCTCCGCAAAAACAGGAGAGGGAGCTGATCTGCTCAGGGAGAGGATAAAGGAGGCGGGTCTCGAGGTCCTGAAGCTCAGGGAGGAGAGACCTTTAAGGATACTCGTTGACTCCGCCTTCACCGTCAGGGGACACGGGACGGTCCTCAGGGGTAGCTGTGTTGAAGGGTACGTTGAGGAAGGGGAGAGGGTGGTGGTCGAACCGCTGGGCGTAGAGGCGCGGGTGAGACGTATCCAGAACCACGGGGAGTTCGTCAGAAGGGCGGAGGCGGGTGAGAGGGTTGCCCTGAACCTGCCCGAGGTGGACGGGGACACGGTTGAAAGGGGTTTCTGGGTCCTCAAGCCAAACACCTACCGCACATCGAGGGTTCTGATAGTGAAAACGGATGCGAAGGTTAAACCCTCTCACCTCCACTACCTGTTCTTCGGCATGAGGGAGGTGAGGGGAAGGCTTAGCCCGGTAGAGGAAGACGTTTACATACTGAGAACGGAGGAGCCTGTCGTCGCAAGGAGAGGAGACAGGGTTGTGATCCTGAGCTCGGAAGGAAGGTTTTTGGGGGGAGGTGAGGTCCTTCACCCCGCGGTCAGGACCGCCAAGAAGAGTTTCATAAGGGAGAACTTAAGGGATCTGCTTGAATCCTTCGAAGCCTATCTCCTCAGAGAATCCGGGTCTGAGGGCGTAAAACCCTCAACGATAAAAAAGCTTACAGGGAAGGACCCGGACCAGAAGGTCCTCACCGAGATGGGTGTTAAGGTAGGCGACAGGTTCTACTCCAGAGAGTACGTTGAGGACCTGGTCAGGAGGGTCTCCCGGTTCCTGGAGGAGAAAAAAAGCCCCTGGGGTGTTGGTAAAGACCTCCTGAAAGAGAGGTTCGGCATAACCGAGGAGATGGCTGTATACGTTATCCAGAGGACCGGAAGGTACAGGATCGTTGAGAACCTCATATTAGATGAGAGCGGGACCGACCTCACCGCCCTTCCTCAGTTCAGAAGGCTGATGGAGATACTGGAAGGCTCTATAAGGGAAGAGAGGGAGGTTCTGGGGGAAGGAGTGCCGAAAGAGATCCTCTCTCTGGCGGTAAGGAAAAGATACGTCCACAGGATAGGAGACTACCTCCTTCTCTCGGACGGGCTCCTGAAGGATATGGTGAAGAAGTTAAAAAGTCTGGGTTCATCCTTCACAGTTCAGGACGCCAAAGCCTGCCTGGGCCTTACCAGAAAGTACCTTATACCGTTTCTCGAGTACCTCGACTACCTCGGCCTAACATCAAGGGAGGGGAACATCAGAAGGTGGAGACGTTAGGCGGAGACCTTCCTTATCCTGTACACGAAGGTCTCGGGTTCGAGCCAGTTTACAGGTGTCCCGTCCACCTCCGCATAGGGGTAACCGAAGAAGTTCAGGGGCTTTTCTTCCTGCTCAGGCTCAAGCACAAAGTCCCTCGCCCAGTTGTAGGCTACCCAGTGAGGGTCCCAGCTGCCGAAAAGGTAAACCTTGGCGAACTCAACCCTCGGGTGGTCTTTGGGCGGGCGCTCCTTCAGGACTACCTTGGTCACGTCCGCGGGGTCCACAGGTATCCACTCGCCCGCCCAGAACTCTGCCCTGCAGTGCTGGGCCTTTGTAAGGTCTGTCGAGCCCGGCTTTATTGAAAGAGACGTTGAGAGTTCCGAGGGCAGGACCCTTATACCGAAGACCTCCCTTGCGGGTATACCCACAGACCTGCACATGGCGATGAATATAGAGCTCTGGTCCGCACACTTACCACCTATCTTCCCGGTCCTCTCAAGCATCTCAAGGAGGGAGTTCACATCACCCGGACCGCAACCCTTCACCTCAGGGTCCCTGTAGGTGTTCTCCGCAACCCATTTGTATATAGCCCAGGCCTTCTCCAGCATGGTTTTTCTACCTTTCGTTATTTCGGTAGCAAGGTCCCTGACCTTCCCCTCCGTGGGTATGTGAGCGCTCGGCTCCAGGTACTTCCTGACCTCCTTCGGTATCCTGAAGCTACCGTCCACCATGCTGACCCTTCTCGGTCTGAACTCAACCGAAACCTTAACCTCAATCCTCTTCCTCTCTATGTCCTTCGGGAACTCAGCGTAAAGTATGGGTGTCCCGAAGACCTTCTCCCTGTGGAGGGAGATCCTCCTGTGTGTTCCCTTCACCTCTACGCCTGTAAGCTTCTGGTAGTCTGTTTCCACCGGGACCGGGATCCAGAGCCTCACATCACCTCTGTAGGGACGCTCTATATCGTATCTGAAACTCACCCGCTTCGCGGAAAGCGGTTCCGTGTGTACACGCACCCTGGACAGGGCTACCGAAGAGATCCCCAGCAGGACCGTGGCCCTTATGAGATCCCTCCTGTTCATGGCAGACCTCCGAATTAAAATTATCTAATGAATATATGCTCAGAGACATAGATCTTAGGCTCCTTGAGATCTTCTGCTGTGTTTACGAAAAGAGAAGCCTCACAGAGGCTACCAAATGCCTCCACACGTCCCAGTCAACACTCTCCTTTCACATAAAGAACCTGGAGAGGCAGGTAGGTCAGAGGCTCTTTTACAGGAAAGGTAAAACACTCGTTCCCACCACAATAGCGGACAGACTCTACGACTACGCAAAGGAGCTTATGGAGTTTAAGCTGAGACTCATAGAGGACATAGGCAGGTTCTCAGGAAGGCGGGGAGGTGTTGTCAGAATAGGAGCGAGCAGTATACCGGGAAACTACATACTCCCCAACCTGCTCGGGGAGTTTGCGGGTAACTTCCGCGGGAACCTGAGTCTCGAGTTCTTCATAGACGACAGCGGGGAGATCTACAGGGGTGTTGTTGAGGGTAGGCTGGACTTCGGTGTCGTCGGATACCTCCCCGAGAGGAGGAACCTGGATTTTGTCAGGTTTTACGAAGACAGGATATGGGCTGTGGCAAACCCGGAGTTCGAGGACAGGACCTACACCCTGGAGGAGCTCACAAACATGCCCCTCATTATAAGGGAGGAAGGTTCCGGGACCCGCATGAGGGTGGAGGAAGCCCTGAAACACCACGGCATATCCCTGAGCCAAATGAACATCGTTGCCACCGTTGGTAGCAACGAAGCCATAAAGGTTCTGCTGAGGCATGTGAAGGCTTTCTCCTTCCTCTCAGACTTCTGTATAAGAGGTGACCAGTTCCTCATAAAGCTCCGCGTATCGAGATTTGAACCCATAACGAGAAGCTTTTACCTGATAAAGGACAGAAACAGACCCCTTTCACCTGTAGCCCAGGAAGTTATGGACTTTCTCCTTACAAAGTCTAAAACAGCGTTTGATTTTGAGTATTGATAAATTAAAATTTAAGCTGTCATTTTTTCAATATCAGGAAAATTTAATATTTTTACATGCGAAAATAAGCATGAAGCCATAATTTTTAAACACCAACGACCAAACGCATCCTGAGATTTTACGGGCATATCAGGATTCTTATGAGTGAGATCACCCCTCACTTTGCAGGTTTTAAACTCCTGAACCTATACTTAAG
>JAUZRJ010000047.1 GCA_030950545.1 Aquificota bacterium
ACGACGTCTTCGAGTCCATAGACTGGGCCGTCACCGCCATGTGGTTTGATGTGATCTCCTCCTTCCTGCGCAGGTTCCACAAACTCTGATATATTAAAGCTGATGAGGTTCTGGGTTTCTTTCCTCTTCCTTCTGGGGATCGTATTCGGCGGGACCTTTGAGGACCTTGAGGAGAAGCTGAAGGGTATAAAAACGATAAAGGTGGTCTTTATACAGAAGACGGTCTACTCCTGGTATCCCAGGCCGGACATAAGCAAGGGGTACTTTTACGCCTCCAGAGGCGGGAAGTTCAGGATAGAGTACACTTACCCGGACAGGGTTGTTCTGGTGTCGGACGGTGAGAGGATAATCGTGTACAACGAGGAGGAGAGAGAGGCGATAGTTGATTCGGTCGAGAGGAACACATCACCTGTCATAGAGTCCCTCTTCTTCTTCTCAAGGCCCTTGAGTGACGTCTTTGAGCCTGTAGGTGAGATACAGGAAGGGGACAGGAGGGTGATCATAATGAGGCCGAAGGCAAGGGACGAGAACATAGAGAGGGTCTTCGTTGAGGTAAACCCGGACCTTGAGGTGGTCAGGGTAAAGGTGATAGACAGGGAGAGGACGGAGACGGTAATAGAGTTCATAGACGTCCAGAAGAACTTCTCTCCGTCGCCCGGTCTCTTTACCCTTGACCTCCCTCCCGACGTCAGGTTAAGGGAAGCGGGCGGTCTGTGATGGGGGACACGAAGGCGGGCTTCGTTATAGAGAGGGCGAAAAGGGAAGACCTTAAAGACCTCATAGATATATACCTTGAGGGCTACAGGGGTCTCGAGGAATACTCCTACACACACCCGGAAGACGTCAGGGCTTACACGGACTGGCTGTGGAGGAGGGATCCGGAAGGGATCTTCATAGCAAAGGTGGAAGGGAGGAAGGTGGGCTTTGTCGCGGGAGACGCAAACTGGTTCAGCAAAAGGTCCAGAAAGAAGGTGGGGGCGGTTCACGAGATCGTGGTCCTCCCCGATTTCAGGGGTATGGGTATAGGTAAGGCCCTTATGGAAAGGGTGCTCGATTACTTCAGGGGGAAAGGTCTGGACACCGCGGAGCTCTGGGTCGGAGACGGGAACCTCAGGGCGATAGAGTTCTACAGGAAACTGGGCTTCAGGGAGTCGGGAAGATACAACTACTGGGTGAGGATGGTTAAAGACCTTCAGGGACAGTAAAGCCTGACTATTCTCTCCACTATCTCGGTGGTGGATATGTTGAACTCTACCGGTACGGTAACAACTTTACCGCCGTAAGACTCGACCAGTTCCTTCCCGACTATCCTGTCGGGGGTCCAGTCCCCGCCCTTGACGAGGACGTCAGGTCTTATAGCCTCTATGAGCCTCATGGGGGTATCCTCTTCGAATATTACAACGTAATCAACGGGTTTGAGACCACAGAGGACCTTCGCCCTGAGCGCCTGTGGTATGATGGGTCTCCTGGCTCCCTTTATCCTCCTGACGGAGCTGTCTGAGTTCAGACCCACAACGAGTATGTCACCCAGACTTTTCGCCTTCTCCAGATAGTCCACGTGTCCTGCGTGGACTATGTCAAAACACCCGTTGGTGAAGACAACCTTCTTTCCGGGCCTTAGGGGTCGGAGTCTGTTCAGCAGGCCGTCGAGGTCAACGAGCACACCCATCTTATTAGTTAGAATTGTAAACACCATGGGTGTTCTTGTGAGGCTTCTTATAGCCTGCGCTATCTGTCTTGCGGTCGCGGGGTTCATATACCTCGTCCTCAGATGGGCGGGGGTGGTTTAGATGGTTGTGAACTACTACAGGCCTGTTGAGGTGTTCTTCGGAGAGGGTGCTCTGGATAAACTCGGGGAGGTGGGAAGGAGGTTCGGCTTCAGGGCTCTGATAGTTACGGGCAGGGAGAGCGCCAGAAGAAGCGGGGCTCTTGACAGGGCGCTGAATTCTCTCAGGTCAGCCGGGATCCGGGAGTTTGTCCTCTTCGATGAGGTCACTCCCAACCCCACAGACCGTATCGTGAACAGGGGTGCGGAGATAGCGGTGAAGGAAAAGGTGGACTTCATAGTCGGCCTCGGAGGAGGAAGCGCCCTGGACGTTGCCAAGGCTATATCCATAGTCTCCTCAAACGAGGGGTCCGCCTGGGACTACGTGAAGTACCCTGAGGGTCCGAGGCTCATCCCCTACTACAACAGGCCTGTCATCTGCATACCCACCACAGCGGGAACGGGTAGCGAGGTGAACAGGTACTCGGTGATCACCAACGAGATAAGGAAGGAGAAGCTGGTAATATCCCACAGCCTCAACTACCCGAAAGTCGCCCTCGTTGACCCAGACCTCACCAGGACCATGAATCGGAGGCTCACCGCCATAACGGGCTTCGATGCGCTCACCCACGCCCTTGAGTCCCTCACCAACAGGGTTGAGAACTTCATAGCGGAGGAACACTCAGTAAGGGCTGTTGAGCTGATAGCCAGGTGGCTCCCCGTCGCGGTTGAAGACCCGGAAAACAGGGAGGCGAGGAGGTGGATGGCCTACGCCTCCATGACAGCGGGAGTGGCCATAGACCACATGGGCGTCGCTCTGATACACGCGATGGAACACCCAGTATCTGCCCATTACCCTCATGTAGCGCACGGTGAGGGTCTTGCGGTCCTTGCCCCCTACGTCACCAAGTTTAACCTCAAGGGAAACCCAGAGAAGTACGCCCTCTTCGCTAAGCTGATGGGATACGAGGAAAAACCCGAGAGGGCGGTTGACGCCCTCCTCGACCTGACGGACAGACTGGGCCTTCCTAACACACTGAAGGACCTGGGTGTTGAGGAGGAGAAGATAGAAAGACTTACCGAAGACGTATACATGCTCTCAAGACACTCCTTCTCCGTTAACCCCGTAGAACCGACCCTGGAAGACGTGAGAAAACTCTACGAGGACGCCTACCACGGCAGGGTCTAATCCCTGTGGGTGAAGTAAAGGGCGAGGGCTATACCGAGAGCTCCCAGGGAAAGGTAGAGAAGGTCAAGGGGCGTTTCGTAGTTGAGCTCGAGGGCCTTTTTGAAGAAGGTAACTATCAGGACCATTATCACCACCCTTCCCAGCTTTGTTTTAAGGTCTTCGAGGTTGGTTATGAAGAGGACCTTTGAGCTTCTCGGGTCCTTCTCCGCCACGTCTATCTTCGAGACGAAGAGTTCGTAAAGTCCCAGAGAGAATATGAGAAGGAATGTGGCTATCAGGAACATGTCTATGGAGGCTATGGCTGAAGCGACGAGCTTTTTGGAGAGTATCTCATAATCCAGGGTCTTGAAGAACTTGGCGAGGGGCAGGAAGACTTCAACGAGACCCGCTATGAAGAGGGCAAGGGATCCTATAAGTGAGCTCACGACCGCGAGGACCACCAGTACCCTGGACCTCCAGAGGAAGGTTTCGAAGAGGATCTCGAGCTTTTTCATAAGGTTTTAGAATTATAGCCTGAGCTTACCCTTCAGCTCCCTTTCGAGCTCTCTCCTCACCGCCTTCTCCTTAAGCTCCTGTCTTCTGTCGTGGAGCTTTTTACCTTTCGCGAGGGCTATCTCCACCTTCACAAGGTTGTTCTTCCAGTAGATCCTTGTGGGTATTATGGTGTAGCCCTTCTCCCGGGACCTTCCGTAGAGCCTCATGATCTCCCTCTTATGAAGGAGGAGTTTCCTCTTCCTCATCGGGTCGGGGGGTTTCACCGTAGCGAACCTGTAGGGAGCTATGTAGAGGTTGTGGAGCCACGCTTCTCCGTCCTCAACCCTGACGAAGCTGTCCTTGAAGGAAACCGTCCCTCTGCTTCTTAAGGACTTCACCTCAGGACCTTCCAAGACTATACCCGCTTCGTATCTCTCCAGGAGGTCGTACCTGTGTTTGGCGTCCCTGTTTTCCGCTATGGGAACTACCTTCTCTCCTTTACCCATGGTCTTTCTGGCCGGGGCGGTGGGAGTCGAACCCACAACCTCGGGATCCGTAGTCCCGCGCTCTGTCCAGTTGAGCTACGCCCCGTCAGAGATCATTTTAACCCCTTTCAGCTTCTCCTTCAGCCTGCAGACGGAACAGATGTCCGCAGGGCTCGGCTCACCGCACACCCTGCACGGTCTGAGCTTCCCCTCCTTTGACTCCCTGAACCTCGGGTAGACCTTTCTGAGGTACTCCAGGTAGAACCTCTGCTTCGTTCCAGGAAACCTCTCCTCTATTCTGTTGAGCACGTCCTTGAAGAAGAGGGAGGTGGCGTCCTCCGAGTAGGGACACTCCTCCTCTATGAAGTCTATACCGTTTAGGATAGAGTAAAGGGCTGTCTCCTTTTCCGTGAACCTGCAGAAGGGTTTCACCTTCCTGACGAAGCCCTCTTCTTCTTCCAGAACGGGAAACTTCCTCCCCAGATACTTCATATTCCACTGGATCACGTTAGCAAGGAGGGAGGAGGCCTCGTCGTCCAGGTTGTGGCCGGTGGCGACAACGGTGTAGCCGTGGTCTTTGGCTACCTTGTTGAAGTTGTACCTCTTCACAAGACCGCAGACGGAACAGGCTTCCCTGCTGGTGATCTTCTCAAGCTCGGGTATGCCCCCCATCTCCTCCTTAAGGTCTACCACTATGAGCTTCGCACCGAGGTCTTCCGCGAACCTCTCAACCTTCTCCCTCGACCTCTCGGAGTACTCACCTATGCCGAGGTGTATGTAGAGGCCGTCCGCCTCGTAGCCCAGCTTCCTGAGGACCCTCCAGAGGGCGAGGCTGTCCTTTCCTCCGGAGACAGCGACGAGGATCCTGTCCTCTTCTGTGAACATTCTGAACTCCTTTATGGTCTTCTGGGTGTACCTCTCAAACCAGGAGATGAAGTCCTCACCGCACAGGGCAAGTCTGTGATGGGGCATGTATATCACGGGTTTCTTTCCGCATACCCTGCAC
>JAUZRJ010000048.1 GCA_030950545.1 Aquificota bacterium
AAGGTTTCCCTGGAATGCTAAGTATGAGACTGTTTGGAGCTGGCTCGCTTCTTTCATTACTCTCTACACTCTCTTGGAGGTTAAAAGTTGACATGGTCACTCCCGTGATGTTCCCCTGACCTCAACGAGACTATTAAAACACCACCTCTATAGCCTCCCTTATGTTTGACACGGGGATAAGCTCTATGTCTGTGTCTTCCATGTGGAGGTTCTTAGGAACTATAGCCCTTTCGAAGCCGAACCTTCTCGCTTCTTTGAGTCTTAGATCCCCGAAATGGACAGCCCTAACCTCACCCGATAGTCCAAGCTCGCCGAAGACAACAATGTCTTCCGGTAGTGGTTCTTCCCTTTTTGAGGAGACGACCGCTAAAGCTACAGCCAGGTCTACCGCAGGTTCTCTCACAGACATACCGCCCGCTATGTTGATGAACACGTCCGAATCCCTTGTGAACACACCCGCCTCCTTTTCGAGTACCGCCAGTATTAGGGAAAGCCTGTTCACATCGAAGCCCTGGGTCCTGCGCTGGGGTGTTGTGTAGAGGGCATGAAGTACAAGGGCTTGAACTTCAAGGAGTATCGGTCTGCTCCCTTCCGTGTATGGGAATATAACGCTTCCGGGACTTCCCGTTCTCTCGGATATGAAAAAGGCGGAGGGTTCTTCTATTTCCTCAAGACCTTTATCTGTCATTTTGAAGACAGCGACTTCCCCCGTGGACCCGAATCTGTTCTTCACCGCCTTAACAACCCTGTAGAAGTTAAACCTCTCTCCCTCAAACTGGAGAACGGTGTCAACTATATGCTCAAGGACCTTAGGACCCGCTATGGTTCCCTCTTTTGTTATCTGGCCGACCAGAAAGGCGGGTGTGCCCTTTACCTTGCAGGCCTCCGATATCCTGAAGGCTGTCTCCCTGACCTGGGCAACGGACCCAGCTGAGGACTCCAGCCTCTCGGAGTAAACGGTCTGAACCGAGTCCACTATCACCAGGGAGGGGTTTTCTTCTTCAACAGCGTTCAGGATCACCTCGAGGTGAGTCTCGGGAAGAAGGAGGACGTTCTCGGAAAACACCCCTATCCTGCGTGCCCTTACAGCTATCTGGTTGCCAGACTCCTCCCCCGAGATGTAAAGGACCTTGCCGTACCTTGAAAACCTCTCAGACACCTGAAGCAGTAGCGTGGACTTCCCTATACCCGGTTCACCCGCTATCAGTACAACCTGTCCGGGGACCAGACCTCCTCCCAGGACAGCGTCCAGATTTCTGAAACCTGTGGTCAGCCTCTCAGCGAACTCACCTTCCCACTCGTATATGGGTCTCGGTCTTTCAGGAGCTTTTATCCTGCGGAGGTTTTCTTCCTCCGCAGGTTCCTCAACGAGAGTGTTCCACTCACCGCAGGCGGGACACCTGCCCTTCCACTTGACCGATCTGTAACCGCATGACTGACATACGAACTTAGCTGTTCTCCTCGCCATCACCCCTAATATAGGTCATCAGCTCTCTTATAAGGGTCGCAGGCTCTACCTCCTTAGGGCATACGTTGTTGCATTTGTTACAGGAGAGGCAGTGGTAAAGTCTTCCCTCCCGCACAGCATCTGTCAGCCTGATGTCCTTGCAGGTTTCCCTTGGGTCCTCTAAAAACCTGTATATCTTGGCGAATATAAGCGGGCCCGCGTAGTCTTCCTCGAGGACCTGGGGGCAGTAGGACTGACAGGCGGAGCAGAGTATGCAGTCCGCTGCTTTCTCCACTCGCAGGCTGATCTCAGGAGGTATGCGGACATCACCTTTGAAGTCCTGTATCCAGCTCCGGAACTCTTTGAGTTTGAGTATAACGCTGTCGTGATCCACAGCAAGGTCTTTTATTACGGGGAACTTATCGAGGGGTTCCAGAACAACCTCTTTTCCTGTCAGGGCATAGGGCAGGACCTGTTCCCTGCAGGCGAGCTTCGGAAAGCTGTTTATGTAAACTGTACAGGTTCCGCATATACCCGCCCTGCAGAAGTGCCTGAAGGTCAGGGTCGGGTCCATCTCCTCCTTTATCTTCTGGAGGGCGGACAGGAAGGTCATTCCTTCCTCACATCTTAGCTCGAACGTGTCGTATCCTTCCTTCCCCGTTGCGGGATCGTACCTGAAGACCTTTAACCTTAACTTCATAACAGGATAATATAGCCGTGGGCGGGTAAATTTTCAAACAGGGTTTCAGGTCTTCGGGTTTAGAATTTTTCTTATGGAAAAGCCCTGGTCAGGAAGGTTCTCTGAGGATACGGACAGGTTCGTGGAGGAGTTTACGGAATCTGTGAGTTTCGACAAATTGCTCGCTGAGGAGGACATAAAGCAGAACATAGCTCATGTCAGAACCCTGTTGCGTGCGGGAGTACTTACCGAGGAAGAGGTGGAGAAGATAATAAAGGCACTTGAGCGGATAAGAAAGGATATAGATGAGGGTAAATTTACCTGGAGAAAAGAGCTTGAGGACGTCCACATGAACATAGAGGCTGAGCTCATCAGAAGGACAGGAGACACAGGAGGAAAGGTTCACACGGGAAGGTCCAGAAACGATCAAATAGCGACGGACGAGAGGATCTTCCTGAAGAAAGAGATCGCGGAGATCGTTGACCTTCTGAAGGACCTGAGGAGGGTTCTTGTGAGAACAGCGGAAAGGACCGTGGACATAGTGATCCCTTCATACACACACCTCCAGAGAGCACAGCCCTTGAGGCTCGCCCACTACTTTCTCGCCTTCAGGGAGATGTTCCTGAAAGACTCGGAGAGGTTCTTAGACTGCTACAGGAGGGTGGATGAGCTTCCCCTCGGGAGCGGAGCTGTAGCGGGCGTTGACTTTCCTCTGGACAGGTTCTTCACAGCGAGGGAGCTGGGGTTCTCTAAGGTTGTAAGGAACTCAATGTACGCAACCGCTGACAGAGACTTTATACTTGAGGTCCTGTTCTGCTGTGCTGTTACAGGTACCCACCTTTCCAGGTTTGCTGAGGACATGATCCTGTGGTCTTCAGAAGAGTTCAGCTATGTGGAGCTACCGGACAGGCTCTGTACGGGCAGTTCCATAATGCCACAGAAGAAAAACCCCGATATCCTCGAGCTCATAAGGGGAAAAACAGGCAGGCTTTACGGAAATCTCATGTCCCTTCTCACGGTTCTGAAGGGACTTCCCACCGCGTACAACAGGGATCTTCAGGAAGATAAAGAACCGCTCTTCGATTCCCTGAGGACCCTTAAAGGTTCTATCGCAGGTATGACCAAAGCGGTTGAGGGTATGAAGTTCAACGAGGACAGGATGAAGACCTCCTCAGGTAACCTCACCCTTGCTACGGACCTCGCCAACTACTTGGTCAGGAAAGGAGTCCCCTTCAGAGAAGCTCACAGAACTGCCGGAAGGATAGTAGCCTATGTGACCGAGACCGGGAAGAGGATCGAGGACCTGACCCTGGAGGAGCTCAGGAGGTTCTCAGATCTCTTCAGTGAGGACGCACTGGATCTCCTCACCCCGGAGGGCTCAGCGGACAGAAAGAACACCTACGGCGGGACATCAAGGGAACAGATCCTCAGGATGATCGAGGTGGCAAAAAGAGAAGAGGGCTTATAGAAGAACTATGGCCTTGGCCCTGTGCCTCAGGATCGACACAACAACAACTATGGACAGGTACAGCATGGAGACCTGAAGAAGCAGGAAGGAGATTATCTTCAGGTAGGCGAAGTGATCGGACAGAAACCTTATCATGAGACCGCTCAAGTTGTCCAGTATCGCGGAGACCATACACACACAGCTCCAGAAAACCTTCCTTTTGAGGTTGGTGAAGAAGGAGAAGTGTACCAGTGCAAACAGGTAAACCACCATCGCCACTGTGTGGGGAGCGATAACATCAAGCAGGCCTTCAAACGTCTTGGGCCTTATGAAACTGGCAGGGTCTCCCAGATAGTACTTTGCCACCTGTTGGGGTGTAACACCCAGCTTAGTTGCGAATAAAAAAAAATTGATCAGAACGAAGAAGAAGACAGTGCTTGTGAACATAAAAACCAGAGTGTACAGGATGGACCTTTCAGGTGGTTCCTCCTTCTCCCTAGTGAGGTAAAGCTTGATGGAAAGCAGGATCATGATACCCGTGGACACCTGGAAGGCGATGAAGGAGGCTATCTTGAGATATATGAACAGCGGGGATAGGAAGTAGATCAGGAAGCTCGAACCCAGATCCAGAAGGACGGACACAAAGGAAGAGAGTATAAGGGTGTACTTGATTGAGTCCCTGACGCATTTGTGTATAAACACGGACGCGAGAACGATCAAAAAGACTGTAACTAGAAAGAAGTTTATGTGGACGTCCTCGAGAACCTGAGACAGGGGTATCCTCTCCGGGTAGAGGGGGTCTGTGAAGAAGTAGGTGAACATCCTCTCGTAATTCAGACCGTATTTTGAGCTGTAAACGAACCAGGCGATCACCCAGTAGACGAGTGCGGATACCAGGAACAAGACAACGGCCACGTAAAGGGGCGGGTTGCTCTTTATGTTTGAAGATATGAAGAACCTCATCTCTCACCTCCGAAGAGGACCTTCCATATGGCGAGTGCCCTTCTGGAGGCTCTGGTGATCGCCCTCGCGGTCAGAGTGGCTCCTGTCATGTTCGGTATGTCCCTGTTAACCCTGAGTGGGTCCTTGTCCAAGCTTTTGCCCTTGAACAGGGCGAGCCACGACTCATCCGCCATGTACTCCAAGGGTTCGTTAAAGGAGAGAACCTCGACCGCTATGATCTTACCTTCTGGGCTTATCACAAAGAGGACACTTTCGGGGTGTGTCCTTACTCTGTGGACGTCAACGTAGCCGTAGGCGATCACCCTCCCGTCCTTCCTGACCAGGTATACGGATATCAACCGTGAGTCTATCCTGGACCTTGCCATCTTCTCTATCCTGCGCTTCTGTTCTTTGGATATGATCACGTTCTTCACGATCACCTTGGCGCCTGGAAACATCGCCATAAGAGACCTCTCAGGTGTGCTGAAGTCCCTTTCGTACGAAAGGGAGATCGCTCCCAGGAAGAGGACGATAAGGGTGATAAGGGTTCTCATCCTGAGGATATTATAATCAAAATTTACATTCAATCTCAATTTTAATTACCCTCTTTCAAGGGTATCAGCATATTAGAATTTACTTATATACGGGTGAGGTTCAAGGTGCGTGCGTTATAATAGACAGACAAAGCCGGAGTGGCGGAACTGGCAGACGCGGGGGACTCAAAATCCTCTGCCCCGAAAGGGGCGTGCGGGTTCGACTCCCGCCTCCGGCACAAAGGTGTGAGGTATGCATGTCCTGCTGATAGGCCTCGGTAACATGGGATCCAAGTACCTCAGGAAACTCAAGGAGCTGGGTATATCCCCCGTCCTGTGCGACATAGACCCCGCCAAGGAGAACCTCTGCGGGGAGTGTCCCTTTTACTGCCATTTCGGGGACGTTAAAGAGGAGGTGAGCAGGGTTATAGTTGCGGTGGATCCCGAGGACCACGTTAGCATAGCAAGGGAGTTTCTGGAAAAAGGTATACCCGTTCTTCTGGAAAAGCCTCCCGCGGTATCGAGCTCGGAGTTTGAGGATATATGGGAGGACCCGAATCTGGAGATCTCGGAGATAGAGCTCTACTCTTACCCTGTCAGAAGGTTTCCCAGAGGTCTCAGGGTTTATAACATAAGGGCGGAAAGGCTTGGGAGGGGCAGGGGTTACATAGACCCGTTCTGGGACCTTGCCTGGCACGACCTCTATCTCATGCAGTATCTCCTTGGGGAGGTTGAGGTGAGAGAGGTCAGCAGGGGGGAGGTCTGGGAGATGAGGGGAACCGCTGGAGGTGTCCCCTTCACCATAAGGGTTGCCTGGGATTACATGGGTGAGCCATCCAGGAAATGGGTCCTCGACACGGAGAAGGGAGAAGTCCTTATGGATTTCCTCCGGGAGGAGATATCGTTCGAGGGCGGGAAGGTAGTGAGAAGGGAAGGGGACAAGCTCAGGGAGATGGTGACCGACTTCCTCAAGGGTGTGCGGAGGGAGGGTTCAACCAGGAGGGCCATGAACAACATCAGGATCCTTGAGAGCCTTCCCTTTTGAGCTTTTCATGGACAGCTACTATGTAGCCGAGGAAGGCGTTCTCGGGCTGAGCTCCCACGAACTCCGCAAGGCCGTTGTTTAAGACTATCTTCGGGACACCGACCACCTGAAACTTTTCCGCGAGGTCAGGGTTTTCGGAAGCGTCCACCACCTTTGCGGAGATGTTGTCGCTCGCGATCGCGAAGTTCCAGGCCATCACAGCTGCCGAAGGACAGTAACCGCAGGAGGTGGTCACAAAGACCGTTATATCTATGGGTGTGTCTATGCCTTTCAGTATCTCCAGAGTCTCCTTTGACAGCTTCGGTTCCCTCTTGGACACCTGAACTATACCCTGAACGAGTGTGCTGAACTCAAGACCCGCCGGGAGGCCTATGTATCTTATACCGTAGTCCTTGTCCCCTTCTATCACGATCGTGGGAACCCTGTCTATCCCGTATCTCTCCGCAAGATCCTTCTCCAGAGCGGGAGAGTGGACCTCATACTTTATCTTCCCGTCTCCCAGCTCCGCGACCTCCCTTATCAGCTCCTCTACGGTCTGACAGCTGTCACAGCCTATCGCCTGTGAGAAGACCCTCACCGTAACGGGTTCTTTGAACTCCTTTGAGAAGATCTCCTTGAGCTGATCCCTTACATCCAGTCCGAGAAGCATCTTCCACCCTCCTTAAGTTTATAAATATATTCGAAAATTCTTTTATGTCAGGTCAGAACAGACTCTTCCTCCTTACAGTCTGGAGGAGGTTGTGGGCGAGCCTCGTGGGTTCCGGTATCCTGTAGCGTGACGTTTTCAAAACCAGATCTATCGCGGTTTTGAGACTTATCCTGTGGCCCGTAGACACGAATACAGGAGCCGACCCCTCTCTCGTCCTCACTGCCGCCCCTATGATCCTGTCCCCGTACTTGAGGTAAGAGTAGCTTCCGCGCCTAATGTCAGGTTCCCTGTAGTAGCCGAAGAGCTTCGTCTTCGCTACACCCACGCTCACCTCTCCCGTTTCAACCCCGAAGTGGGAGGCTATACCGCAACCTCTCGGGTGGGCTACACCTTGACCGTCTATGAAATACACATCCGGCTTTACCTTGGCCTTTTCGTAGAGCTTAAGGAGCAGGGGCATCTCCCTGAAGGCGAGGAAGGTGGGTATGTAAGGAAAGGTAACCGTGTCCTCGACAACGAGGTTGTAGACCGTCTTCAGGGTTTTCAGGTCTATCACGACCAGACTCGCCCAGGCTCTGGTGGGGTTCTGGTCTATCCTCTCAAAGGTGAGGTCCATACCCCCCACGGTCTCTATACTGTCAAAGTCGTCCTCCTTTATCACCTTCTTGGCGCAGTCTGTCTGTATCCTCTTCAGGTCCTCCACGTTCACAGGTTCACCTTCCGCACCTCTCCCCAAGGCTTCACCTCCTCCCAGACCTCGGTGGTGAACCTGTATATCCTAACACCCTTCTCCCTCCAGCAGTCCGGTCCCATACCCGCCTTCAGGCACGTGTGTCTCAGGAACTCCTCCGCATCCCAGCCTTCCCTGACGGGGACCTGAGGGAGGAGAAGACCCCTCAGATGGCCCTTTTCCACGATCAGCCCGTCCCTTCCCACCTTTATATCATCAGGAACCCTGCTTTTGGGAAGCTCTTCCGGCTCCGTCATAATGGGTTTACAATCACAACTAACTCATTAGATAAAAAAAAAGAAAAAAATGAAAGGAAAATAAAAATTAAAACAATCAAAGAAAAAATTCGAAAATTGAAGGGAGAAAAAAAATACTCTGAAGACAAGCTCAGGAACTTTATTAGTGAGATAACTAAGCTCAAAGCAAGCTATATGACCGAAAAGAAGTTCTACAAAGCAAATTCAAATAAAAAAGATGAGTTCAACTACGGAAGAGAGGTCATCAAGACATCGCTCGACGCTAGGAATGTTCTCCCCTACCAGAAGTTCAAGCTATACTCAGTTGAAGGAGGCCATACAACCAGCATGCACTACTTTAACCTTGCTGGCCATTTTAACGGTGCCATCCTAAAAGGCGGAATTCGTGTAACAAAATTAAAATCCTTTGATGAGTTCGAAAGAAATTTCAAAGAAAAAAAAGGGGATAAAAACGACTCTCGCTATGATTTCTCAATTTTTGAACCT
>JAUZRJ010000049.1 GCA_030950545.1 Aquificota bacterium
CATAAGCCGCTATTTTAATTCCAAACTCATCAACTTCATGGTAGGACCATTCCATTAGCATATAAATTACTTCACCGAAAATAAAATCCATACATTCTTCTGATATTTCATCTGGATGGGGTAGTTCTTCAACAAGATCTAAATAGGCCTTACTATATGCGTCTTCTCGTTGGTATTTTTCTTTTATTCTTTGTTTCCCAAATTTTTTATGCCATTCATATATCCTTCGATAGCAATCCCTTCTATCGAAATGAGGTGGAACCTTTTCTAAATCTCCTGGAAGTAAGCCCATTTTTATCACCTCCTTTTAGTTTTTATTTGCCATGTCGCCTAACTCGGTTATATCCGCATTGCGGATATCCTTACATATCTGAGGTATATCCGCAGTATTGCAGATATGCACACCCCAGGATGCCATCATGTTATCTCCTCCTTCATTATACTATACAGCGGATTCTTTATATTTACTATGCTTGCCCTACTGACATGGGTATAAATCTCAGTTGTCTTGCTGCTCTTGCGTCCCAGCAACTCCTGAATATACCTAAGATCCACCCCACTTTCTAAGAGATGGGTAGCGAAACTGTGTCTTAATGAGTGAACTGTCACATACTTCTTTATCCCTGCCTTATCACATGCCTGTCTGAAAATTGCCTGCACGGTTCTTGTAGAGATATGTCCGCCTTTCCTTGCACATTCAAACAGCCACTTTGAAGGTTTATACTCCCTAAGATATTCCTTCAGAACTTTCAATGCATAATCTGAAAGCAAAGTGTATCCATCTTTTCTCCCCTTACTTCCCTTGATATGGATAAGTTTTCGCTTAGAATCAATATCCTGTGGTCTAAGTTTAACCACCTCTCCCACCCTCATTGTGCCTGCCAGAGTTTATTATCGTTTAACATCACATATAATATCATAAATAATATATAGCAAAGAAAATCAAAAAGTCAAGTTGCTTTTTAAAAATATTTCTCTCTGGACGGGTGCGGGTGGGCTTCACTGTCAATCCAGAATAGGAAAAAGAGAGAGTTTTATTTTTTCCTGCTTTCTCCTTCGTGCGGACAAGTCGGAAGAAGACTTTGAATGAGTTTAAAACAGCCATCAAAATGGCTCCGGGGGAGGGACTCGAACCCCCAACCAGGTGGTTAACAGCCACCCGCTCTGCCAGTTGAGCTACCCCGGATGCCAGACTATAATTTTATCCCGCTAACCTTTAGAAATCAAGGTCGTAGTCTTCCTCGGGGAACTCTTCTTCCTGGAATATTTCGGTTTCCTGTTGCTGAACTGGTGTTGCTAAGGAGGCGAACCTGGCGAAATCCTTTATGAAGGCGACCTTTATTATACCTGTGGGTCCCTGTCTTTGCTTGGCGACTATTATCTCAGCTATACCTTTCTCTTCGGGAGATGGGTTCTTTTTGTAGTACTCGGGTCTGTGGAGGAAGATTATGATGTCCGCGTCCTGTTCTATCTGTCCAGACTCCCTGAGGTCCGCGAGCTGGGGTCTTTTGTCGCTTCTCTGTTCTACCTGTCTTGAAAGCTGGGCCAGGGCCAAAACGGGTATGGACAGCTCTTTGGCCAGAGCTTTCAGGTTCCTGGATATCTCCGCCACCTCTTCCTGACGGGAGGACTTCCTAACAGGAGACCTGAGCATCTGGAGGTAGTCCACGGTCACGAACTCAACCCCCTTTTCCTTCTTCAGCTTCCTCGCCTTAACCCTTAGCTCGGTGGTTGTTAGAGAAGGGGAGTCGTCTATGTAGATCTCCGCCTTGGATATCTCCAGTGCAGCGGAGAGCAGCCTCTCCCTTTCCTCGTCCGTTATGTACCCAGACCTCAGCTTGTGGAGGGGTATCTCCGCCATGCTCGAGAGCATTCTCATGACGAGCTGTTCCTTGCTCATCTCAAGGGAGAAGATGGCAACTGGTTTCTTCTCAACAAGGGCAACATGCTGGACCATGGAGAGCATGAAGGAGGTCTTACCCATACCCGGTCTTGCGGCGAGGACGACGAGATCAGAAGGGTGGAAGCCTGTCGTCATAACGTCAAGCTCCGTAAAGCCCGTGGAAAGTCCCGTTACGAGCCTCTCGGTCTTCCTGAAGTTTTCGACCATGTCCACAACTTCGCGGGCTACATCCTTTATGTGGTAGTAGTGGGTGACGGTTGTCTTCTCCGATATCTCGAAGATCCTGGACTGGGCTTTCTCGATCACCGTGTTGAAGTCCTGGGACTCTTTTATGTCCTTTATGAGGTCCATGGAAAGGTCTATGAGGGACCTGAGACCTGCCTTCTCCTTTATTATCTTGCAGGCGGACTCAAGGGTGCTGAGGGGTGCTGCCTCTTCATAGATGCTCACTATCCAGTTGTAGGGTAGCCTGTCCTCAAGTCCCTGCTTCCTTATGTAGTCCCTGAGGACCACCTCGTCCCAGCCAGTTCCGTACTCCTGCCAGAGCTTTACTATTATCGAAAAGAGGAGCCTGTGCTCCTCAATGTAGAAGTCTTCCTCCGAAAGGTACTCAAGGACCGTGGGTATGTTCTCGGGGTCGACGAGCATCGTCCCCAGGACGGACCTTTCCGCGGACTCATCGTAAGGAGGTTTTACGTTTATGGACAGCATATCTATTAAGTTAGGTCTTTACCGCTATCACCTCCACCTCTACATCCGCCCCGAGGGGCAGGTCCTTCACACCTACGGTCACCCTAGCGGGTTTTGGGTCGACGTTTTTGAAGAACTCTTCGTATACCGCGTTCACCTCTTTGAACCTTGAGATGTCCTTGAGGTAGAGGGTTACCTTAACTATGTTCTCCATGGTGTAGCCAGCCTCCTTCAGGATCTCTTCCACGTTTCTGAAGACCTGATGTACCTGTTCCCTGAAGTCCTTTTTGAGATCGCCCGTCTCCGGGTCTATACCTATCTGACCCGAAAGGAAGAGGACGTTTCCGACCTCAACCGCCTGAGAGTACGGACCGACCGGAGCGGGTGCCCGGTCGGTGTGTATCTTTCTCTTCATCAGTCCACTGGTCTGGCGTCCACAACGTCGTCACCGCCTTCCTTCTTGTTCTCATCCCCCGCCTTCTTCCCCGCACCCTGGTATATGTGAGACCCTATTTTGGAAGAAGTCTGGAGGACCTTGTCCATCATGGACCTCAGTCTTTCAACTTCCTGCGCCTCCTGCATTGTCTTCTTGGCCTCCTCTATGACTTTTTCGGTTTCGGTCACCAGGTCCTGGGGTAACTTGTCCCTGTTCTCTTTGAGGGTCTTCTCGAGGTTGTAGACAAGCTGGTCGAGCTGGTTTCTGGTCTCTATGAGTTCCTTCTTCTTCTTGTCCTCCTCCGCATGGGCCTCCGCCTCTTTTATGATCCTCTCTATCTCCTCCTGGGTTAGACCTGAGGAGGGCTGGACCTTTATGGACTGCTCCTTACCCGTTCCCAGATCCTTGGCGGTGACGTGAAGAATACCGTCCGCGTCTATGTCAAAGCAGACCTCTATCTTCGGGACCCCTCTCGGCGCGGGAGGTATGCCTGTGAGGTAGAACTTGCCGAGGGATTTGTTGTCCTTGGCGAGGGGCCTCTCTCCCTGAAGGACGTGGATCTCGACCTCGGTCTGGTAGTCCGCTGCTGTGGTGAATATCTCACACTTCCTGTAGGGTATGGGTGTGTTTCTCGGTATCAGAACCGTCATCACACCGCCGTAGGTCTCAACTCCCAAGGAGAGGGGTGTGACGTCCACGAGCAGGATCTCTTTGACATCTCCTGAGAGGACACCCGCCTGTATCGCAGCTCCCACCGCCACGACCTCGTCGGGGTTGACCCCTTTATGGGGTTCCTTTCCGAAGAACTCCTTTATCCTCTGCTGGACCAGGGGTATGCGGGTGGAACCGCCGACAAGGACAATATCGTCTATGTCTTCGGGCTTTAGCTTGGCGTCCTCAAGGGCCTTCTGGACTATCTCCATGGTTCTGTCTATCAGGTCCTTTATCATCTCTTCGAGTCTTGCCCTGGTGAGCTTCTTCTGCAGGTGGAGGGGCTGGTTAGTGTTGGGGTCCACGGTTATGAAGGGGAGGTTTATCTCGGTCTCGAGCTTGAAGGAGAGCTCCTTCTTCGCCTGTTCCGCCGCTTCTTTCAGCCTCTGGAGGGCGGTTTTATCCTGTCTGAGGTCTATCCCAGTCTCCTTTTTGAACTCCTCTATGAGCCACTCCATTATCCTCTCGTCTATGTTCGCACCGCCGAGATGCGTGTCTCCCGAGGTCGCCTTGACCTCTATGACGCCTTCCCCTCCCTCGAGTATGGAAACGTCGAAGGTCCCTCCTCCGAAGTCGTACACGAGTATCCTCACATCCGATTTCTTGTCAAGCCCGTAGGCGAGGGCTGCGGCGGTAGGCTCGTTCAGTATCCTGAGGACCTCAAGCCCCGCTATCTTACCCGCGTCCTTGGTTGCCTGACGCTGTCTCTCGTTGAAGTAAGCGGGAACCGTGATCACCGCCTTGGTCACCTTTTCACCCAGGTACGCCTCCGCAGCCTCCTTGAGCTTCCTGAGAACGTGGGCACCCACCTCCTCTGGCCTCACCACCTTTCCCGCGTTGGGTACATCGAAGGCTGCGTCTCCCTTATCGTCCGCCACGACCTTGTAGGACACCCTCCTGGCTTCCTCCCTGACCTCGTCGAACTTCTTCCCTATGAACCTCTTTGACTCGTATATGGTGTTTTCGGGGTCTAGGATCGCCCTCCTCTTCGCGGGGTCACCGACCAGGATCTCCTTTTCTTTGGTCCAGGAGACCACCGAGGGTGTGAGCCTTGAACCTTCCTGGTTCTGGATCACGACGGGTTCATCACCCATAACGACCGCCACTACTGAGTTTGTGGTCCCGAGATCTATTCCGAGAACCTTCTCCTTTGCCATGGCACGACCTCCTTCCCGACCGATCTCTATTTTAGAGCTTTAGTGTGTTATTGTCAAGTTTTATGAAAACAGACTTGTTAACCGCTGACCACGGAGTCCATGAGCCTGTCTACGTCCAGGATCTCCATAAGGCCGTACTCCGTCTGGGCGACGTGGCTTACAAACTCACTGTACCTTCCCACCATCGGGTTCGGCTCGAACTTCTCAAGGGGAACCCTCACGACGCCGACTATGCTGTCCACCAGGGATCCCGCCTTTCCGTGTTTTGAGTCGAGTACTACTATGCGGGTCGGCTCATCCGTTTCGGGGAGTCTGAGGAGCTGTTTCAGTGAGAGGACTGGTATTATCTCACCCCTAAGGTTTATCACGCCCACTATGTAGGAGGGTGTGTAGGGAACGTCAACTATCTCCACGACCTTGGATATGGTCAGTATCTTCTTCAAGGGGATCCCTATGAGCTCCTTCTCGAGGGAGATACCCAGAAACTCCTCAACTCTTGTTGACACCCTCTCTGGCTTTCCCTCTCCTACCGGAACTATATCCGCCATGGCACCTCCTCTAAACGAGGGCTAAACCGCTCATCTCCCTCTTCAGGATACCGTCGAGATCCAGTATCAGCACCACCTTCCCGTCACCGGTTATGGTTGCGCCCGATATACCCTGGACCTCTCCTATGATCTTTCCGAGGGGCTTGACGACCACCTCCTCATCGCCGAAGAGGTCATCAACGGTGAAGGCTACCTTCTGGGAGCCTATCTGGGACACTATCACGTAACCTGTCCTCTCACTGCCTATACCGAGAGCTTCCCCGAGGTTTATGAGGGGTATGGTCAGGTCCCTGAGGATGAGAACCTCCTTACCCGAGACGGTTGTTATCTGGGCGTCCTCGCCCTGGATTATCTCGAGGACCGAATATATGGGTATGGCGAAGTACCTACCGTTCACCGCCACAAGAAGGGACCTTATTATGCCGACTGTGAGCGGGAAGGAGAGTATTATCCTCGTTCCCCTGCCCCTTTCCGTCTCAACGTCTATGGTACCCCTGAAGGAGGTGACCGCGTTCATCACGACGTCCATACCCACTCCTCTCCCCGAGACCCTGGAAACACCTTCCGCTGTGGAAAAGCCCGGGTGGAATATAAGGAACAGGATGTCCTTTTCGGTCATCTTCTCCGCCCTGTCGGGTGTTATCAGCCCTTTCTCCAGAGCCTTCTGTTTAACCTTTTCGAGATCTATACCCCTGCCGTCGTCCTCTACCTCGAGAAATATCCTGTCGCCGTGGTAGTAGGCGCTGAGCTTGACAGTTCCCTTTCTGGGTTTTCCGAGCCTCTCCCTCTCCTCCGGTGGTTCTATACCGTGGTCCACCGCGTTCCTGATGAGGTGTATCAGGGGCTCCTCGAGCTTCTCCAGAACGGTTTTGTCCATCTCCGCGTCCTCACCCTCGAGGACGAGCTCGACCTCCTTGCCGAGCATACGGGCTAGGTCCCTGACCACCCTCGGGAACTTCTGGAAGAGCCTCTTTACAGGCTGCATCCTCGTCTTCATGACCGCGAGCTGGAGGTCGCCCACTATCCTGTCCAGGGAGGACATGACCGTTTCGAGCTCGTCTATGGTCTTGGACTGGTACTCTTCCTGGACCCTCTGGAAGATCCTCAGGAGCCTGTTCCTCTCAAGGACCAGCTCCCCTACCAGGTTCATGAGGTCCTCTATCTTCCTGACGTCTATCCTGAGGACCTTCTCTCCCTCGGGTTTGGGGGTGACTTCCTTCTTCTCCTTCGGTTTTTCCTCCGCTGGGGGTTCTTGCCCTGCCTCCTCCTTTACCTCCTGGACCGCCTCGATCATCTTTCTCTCCGCTTCCCTCTCCTTCTCCTCCGGGGGAGGGGGCGGTGGCTTTCCGCCGGTCATGAGCTTGTCGAGTTCCTCAATGAGCTCCTGCGGTCTTTCCTCGGGTGGCAGGAGTATGAGCTCTTCAAGTACCTCCTCTATGGGCTTGCCTTTCAGGTGCGGAAACCCGTACCTGTCGAGGAGGTCATCCAGTGAGGGCTCCTCACCTGAACCGGTTCCTGTCGTGGTCTCACCCCTTTCAAGGGCTCTCAGTCTGTCAACTATGTCCTTCGGGACCTCTACTTCCTCACCCGCTTCGTACCTGGGGAGGGCGCTCCTTATGAAGTCTACCGCCTCGAGGATCGCGTCGTTTATGTCAGGTGTGAGTCTGAGCTCTCCGGACCTGAGCTTTCCCAGAACGTCCTCCGCTGCGTGGGCTACCTCAACGACCGCCTGAAGGCCCAGAAATCCCGCTCCCCCTTTCAGGGTGTGCATAGCCCTGAAGGTGGCGTTCAGGATCTCCTCGTTCTCAGGGTCCTTCTCGAGCTGTAGTAGGTTCTCCTCTATCTTCTGGAGGTTCTCCTCCGCCTCAACCACAAACTCGTTGAATATCTCCCTCATCTCGTCGTTTATCATGACTCCTCACCTCTTTCCCCGAGCCTGCTGACCATGGTAAGGAGCTCCTGGGCGTCGAACTTAACTATGAAACCGTCAGCGTTTACCCTGAAGGCTCTCTGCCTGTTTGAGTCGTCACTCAAGGTCGTGTTAACTATAACGGGAAGGCCCATGAGACCTGCGGTCTCCTTTATCTTCTTTGTGAGGGTCAGCCCGTCCATGTTGGGCATCTCTATGTCAGTTATGACGACCTGCACGAACTCCTTTATGCTCTTTCCTTCCTCCCTTGCCTTTTCAAGGTACCGGTTGAGCAGATCCCAGGCCTGGGCGCCGTCCTCCGCCTCTATCACCCTGTGGCCAGCGTTCTCCAGAATGTCCCTGATTATCCTCCTGGCGACGGGAGAGTCTTCCGCCAAGAGGATCGTGTAGTTCTTAGATACGGTCTTGGCCTGTTCGAGAGCCTCTTCCTCGTGGAACACCTTAAGGAGGCCTATGTCGTGAAGTATGCCCTCAAAGTCCAGGATTATCAGGAGCCCGTCCTCCGTGTCAACCACGCCTGTTATCCTCCCCCCGAGCTTCTGGTTCAGGGTGTCTGGTGCCTTTTTTATGTCGCTCCAGGATATACGCCTTATCCTGCGTGCCTCATGAACTATAACGCCGACGTTTTCCCTCAGAAACTCCAGATGTAGGAGGAACTTCTTTCTCTCGGGTGGCTCTTCGAGCCCCATCCACCTCGCCAGGCTGACGACAGGTATCAGCTTACCCCTTATCTCCGCCATACCTTCCACTTCGGGGGGCATGTTGGGGACCTTCGTTATCTTGGGCATACGGAGGACTTCCCGTACCTTGGCAACGTTCACGCCGAAGATCCACTCGTAGGAACCTTCCCCTCTATCCTCCCGTATCCTGAAGTCCACTATCTCAAGCTCGTTCTTTCCCGTCTCCAGTATGTTCGGAAGGGCGGGCGTGTCCGAGCTCATGTCTCCTCCTCCACCCTGAGCGTCTCCGCGAGCCTGTCAACTATGGTCTTTATCTCCTTGGAAAGTCTTGAGGTGTTGTCCGCGAGCTTTCTGAACTCGGTTGCCACGACCGCAAAGCCCTTACCCGATTCACCTACCCTCGCTGCCTCTATGGCTGCGTTGAGGGCGAGGAGATTGGACTGCTTGGCTATCTTCATAAGGCTCTCCGTGAGCTTGGACAGCTCCTCCATGTACCTCGCACACTCCTCCAGATTCGCCTCAAGCTCTCTCTTCTCCTCACCCATGGTGTTAACCTCCCTTGCACTCCCGCTTCAATCTGTCGAGGCCTGAGACTATCTCCTCCGCAACCTCCTTCACGCGCACGAGCATATCCTTCGCCTCCTTCTCTTTCCCCTCCTTGACGAGACTGTATATGTCCCTTGCGAGTTTGTGAAGCTGGATGTGGGGCGGTTCTATGTCTTTGAAGGTCTTCAGATGACCACAGTGCTTCATGCCCTCCGAGTAGTACCACCTGCCGAGATAACACTGAGTGTGGTCAACCAGCTCCGATGGGTCTATGTCTATCTCACCCTCCACGAACTTAAGAAGTTTCAACTTCCACATGTTGTGGGCTATCTTGGCCTTTTCGATCGAGAAGGTGTCGAGCTGGAGCTTTTGCATATCGCTCAGCAGGGTCTGCAGTTTACTCACGGTGTCGTTGGCTATATCCTTCAGCTGTTTGGCCCTTCTGTTCTCCTGGTCCGCCAGCTTCCTTATCTCCATAACCGACTCCGCCAGCTGGCCTGCTGCCTTCGCCTCCTCTTCTCCCGCGGTTGCCAGGGCGGATATCCTCTGCTCGACCTCCTTTACCCTCCCCGCAAGTGTGGACACAGCCTCGCTCGCCCTGTCGGAGGTCTCCATACCCGCGTTTACCGTTTCGGATATCCTGTTTATAAGGTCCACCGCCCTCTTGGTGGAGAGGTCTATGTTCTCTATTATCCCTATTATGTCCTGGGTGGACTGGGCTGTCCTCTCCGCCAGCTTCCTGACCTCGTCCGCAACCACCGCAAAACCCCTGCCCGCCTCCCCTGCCCTTGCTGCCTCTATGGCAGCGTTCAGGGCCAGCAGGGTGGTCTGTTCCGCTATGGTGTTTATGGCTTCCGTTATCTCACCTATCCTCGCCACGGAGTCGTTCAGCTCCTTTATTATCTCGCTGTACTTTGATATCTCCCTGTGGATAGCCCTCATGCTGTCTATAAGCTCGCTGAGGGTCCTCTGGCTTTCCCTGAAGGTGTCGAGCATGTTCTCCACTATGCTCTTTGCCTCGAATATGTTGGTGGTGTTCTGTTTAACTATCATGGAGAACTCTTCGGAGGATGTGGAGAGCGAGTTGATGTTCCCGTAAAGCTTCTCTATGTCCTTCTCTATACCGTAGGATATGTCCATCATGAGTATGGTCTTGTCGGTGAGGTCGCTCGAGCTCGTGAACGTCGCATTGAGCATTTCCTTGAGCGAGGAAACCATCGCGTTAAAGGACCTGTAGAGGGGGGCGAAATCGTCTTCGGGCTCTTCGAGCCGGACCGTGAAATCACCGCCGCCGAGCCTGTCCATAGCGCGGGAAAGCTCCTCGATCACCTCCCGAGTTCTCTTTTTCCCGGCGTTTCCCAGGAACACTCCCGAACCTCCAGCAAAAGTAATTATCGGCTGTTCAAGATATATATTTAACCTGATGGCGGGTGAAGAGTTCCTCTCCCAGGAAGAGATAGACATGCTCCTTCAGAGCCTCGGCAAAGAGGAGACCGAAGAGGGAAAGCCACAGGTAGAGTACAGACCCTTCGACATCGGCGAACTTGAGAGGATATCGCCCACAAGACTCATCAAGCTGGAACAGGTTATAAACAGATGGATCTCCTCCGCCACCGCGGAGCTGAGGGGCATGATCTTCAACCTCGACGCCATATCCCTTACGGACATAAAAACGGAGAGGATCTCGGACTTCGTACTTAAGATACCGCTTCCCGCGGCGATAGCCCTTCTGAACGCGGAAGCCCTGGGAGGGCGCATGTATCTGGTTATAGACACAAGGCTCATCTACACGATCGTAAGCGTGATCTTCGGAGGACCCGCCCAGCCTTACAAGGTTGAGGGAAAGAGCTTTACAAAGCTCGAGCTGAGGATTGTGAGGAACTTTCTGGACATACTCGTGAAACACCTGAACACAGCGTGGACGGAGGTGGTGAGGGAGGGCGAGATCACCTTTGCGGGCATAGAGGAGAACCCGAGAAGGCTTATAACTGTGAGCAGGAACGAGATAGTCATAGTCGTAACACTCACGGTTGAGATAGAAGGGTTTAAAGGGAGCATATACTTTGCGATACCTATGAAAACCATAGAGCCCATAAAGGAGGCCCTCAGAACCGCGGACACTGAGGAAGGTGACTTCAGAGAGGTGATCCTGTCGAGCGTGATGACGATCCCGGTAAAGGTGGAGGCGGTCCTGCCGATACTTACCATGAAGGTGAGGGAAGTGCTGGATCTCAAGGAAGGGGACTTCATACCTCTCGACAGGAGGTCTACAGAGGAAGTGGTCCTGAAAGTCTCTGGCCTTCCCATGTTTAAGGGTATCTTGGGAGAGTCCTCCGGCAGGAAGGCTGTTAAGATAGAAGAGATAACCGATCTCCTGCCAAGGGTTGAGGAATGAAGGAGATCGAGGAGATAGTAAAGGAGCTTATAGAGAACGTAAGGGAGCTGGAAAGGGTTATAGAGAACATCAAGAAGCCGGTCGCGGAAAGCTCACAGCTCCTTCCCGAAACAGCCAAGAACATAAAGGACGTGATGGCGTACCTGGAGGACACCTCCCACTCGATAATGAACCTGCTGGAGAAGGTAAACGAGAACTCCAGGGAGATAGGTAAAGAGGTGGACTTCCTGATATCCCTGAACCCTGTGCCGAAGATAAAGGACAGACTCCTGAGGATAAAGGACCTGAACGATAAGAACATGGCAACGGTCCTTGAGCTTTACACGCATCTCTCCTTCCACGACCTGGCGGGCCAGCAGCTTAAAACGGTCATGGACGTTCTGGAGAGGGTAAAGTCCACCCTCGTGGACGTTATAGTGTCCCAGATGACCGCGGGCAGGGACTTGAAAGAGGAGCAGGTATCCGGTATAAAGGGAAAGGTGAGCGAGCTCCTCTCAAGGGACAGGATCTCCCAGGAAGACGTTGACAGACTCTTCGAAGAGTTCGGGTCTCAGGGAGGATAAACCATGCCACTGCCACCGCCTGACATAAGGATCCTCGTTGTGGACGACATGAGCACCATGAGGAGGATAATAAGGACGATCCTGAACCAGCTGGGCTACACGAACATAGAGGAAGCGGAAAACGGAAAGCAGGCCCTCGCCAAACTCAGGAGCGAGAAGTTTGACTTTGTGATAACCGACTGGAACATGCCCGAGATGGACGGGCTTCAGCTGGTAAAGGAGATAAGGAACGACCCTGACCTCAAACACCTGCCCGTCCTTATGGTCACAGCGGAGGCAAAAAAGGAGAACGTACTCGAAGCCCTCAAGGCGGGAGTTAACAACTACATAGTCAAGCCATTCACTCCCGAAGTCCTCAAGGAGAAGATGGAGAAGATCTTCAAGTGAGGTGCGAGGATGTTCCTGCTGAGCAACAGAAGGCTCAAGGACCTGGAAGGTGACCTGGAAAGGTGCAGGTCGGAGGTGAACCTGCTCAAAGAAGTCCTGTCCAGCCTCGAGGAGGGGGTTGTGATCTTCAAAGACGGGAAGGTGGAGTTTATGAACGAGTCCGCAAGGGAGATACTCGGAGAAGATGGACCGGAAAGCATAGACAACCGCGATGACGTTGAGGTTGTGGCAAGGGGAAAGTCCTTTCTCGTGTTCAAAAGGGCTGAGGTAAAAGACCAAGAACCACAGGAGACCGGAGAAGACATAAACCGCTGTCTTGAGGACATAAGGGACCAGATATCTCCCGTTGTGGAGGAGATAAACAGACTCTCCTCACAGGCGGTTGCGAGCTTTACGGAGCTCGACGAGGTCTTCAGGATAGTGAGCAACGGCCTTGAGATAGTCAAGGAGATGGCTTCAGCCTCAACGAGGACAGAGGAGAGCATAAGGAAGGACCTGGATATGGTGAAGGACCTGAGCAGGGAGTCGGAGAACATAGTTAAGATACTCTCCCTTATAAACGAGATCTCCGAACAGACGAACCTCCTCGCCCTGAACGCCGCGATAGAGGCTGCGAGAGCGGGGGAGCTGGGCAGGGGTTTTGCGGTGGTCGCGGAGGAGGTGAGAAGGCTCGCCTCCAAAACTATGGAGTTTACCGAAAACATAGACAGAGTCCTGAAGGACATAGAGAAGAAGATAGAGGAGGCTAAGGGCCACATGGAACAGGTGGTAAAAGACGCGAGCCTCCAGAAGGAGCAGGCGTCGGACGTTGAGGATCTCTTTTACCTGGTTCAGTACAGGATGGAGGCTCTGAAGGGGAAGTACGAGGAGGTGTCTTCCAAACTTGAGTCCATAATGAACGTAATGCAGGATATAAAGAGGTCCCTGGAGGTGAGAGTCCTTGAGGGAGGTTAGGTATGAGCAGTTTCTGCAGGAAGGTGGTGGAGTACATGTACGATATAAAGCTAAACCAGTTCCTGTCCTCCTTTCGAGAGATACACAGAAGGTACGGGGATCTTGACGCGGACTCCTTCTTCAGGGAGTGGTTTGACAGGTCCATAATAAGGGAGCTAATCTTTTACTTTTCGCCTTCCGCTATCATAAGATCCTTTGAAGAGGTAAAGACCAAAAGGGAAAAGCTTTACAAAACCTATGTGCGGATATACTGGTCCGCATCCAGACGTTATCCCGCCAAGGTAGAGGAAGCCCTGAGATTCTTCGGCCTCAGGGAGATCTCGGAAGAAGCACTGAAGTCCAGATACAGGGAGATGGTCAGGAAGTATCATCCCGACAGGGCTGGAAAGAACGGAGAAACCCACAGGAGGATGGTGAAGATCAACTACTACTATCAGGTCCTCAGGAGGTACATACGTGACGGATGCCTTCAAACTGCTGAGGTCGGGTAAAAGGTACAGGGGCTTCCTCGAGGTCAGCGGTAACTTCCTGCCTGTCACCTTCAACCTTTACACGGTCAGCGGTCAGGCGGTAAGGGTGAGATACCTGTTCCCCACGACCCTTGCGAAGGAACTGAAAGAGGGTAAGGTCCTTTACATACTCATAGAGGAAAAATCCAAGAACCTGATAGCGGAGGCGAGGGTTGTGAAGACGGAGGAGAAAGGTGCTGTTCTCTCCCTGGACTTCATAACGGAGGACAGGAGGAGGTTCCCGAGGGTCAGGGTAAAGGGTCTTGTAAGTGTCCCGTGCCTGGTGAGGTTGCGGGACAGCAGTGTGGAAGGGGAGGTGGAGGATATAAGCTTCAGCTCTTTCAGTGTAAGAACGGACCGGGACGTACCGCAGGGTGAGTACGAGGTTGTCCTGACCCACAGGGGGATCCAGTACAGGGTGAAGGGCAAGGTGGTGAGAAGCGGGGGAGGTGTTTCTGTGTTCGAGGTAATGGACGGGAACGGAAGCTTTACCGAGCTGTTCAGCAGGGTATTCACCGACCTCTTCCTGAAAGCCCAGAGGGGAGTTTAGCCCCTCAGCTTTTTCTTTCCCTTTCCCTCGAACACTTTCATCTCCGCCCTCTCCACCGCCAAGGCTCCTTCGGGGACGTTCCTGGTTATGACGGAACCTCCCGCTACGTAACTCTCCTCTCCCACCTCTACAGGGGCTACGAGCAGGGAGTTGCTCCCTATGAAGGCTCTCTTTCCTATAACTGTCCTGTGTTTTTTCCTCCCGTCGTAGTTTGCGGTAACAGCTCCGGCTCCTATATTTGCCTCATCACCCACTTCCGCATCGCCTATGTAGGCCAGGTGCTTTGCCTTCACCCTCCTGCCTACCGAGCTCCTCTTCACCTCAACGAAGGCCCCTATCTCCGAGGACTCACCGATGGTTGTTCCCTCCCTCAGGTGGGCGAAGGGTCCTACGACCGCTCCCCTTTCGACCTTTGCTCCTATGACCACCGAATAGGGCAGGATCCTGACATCCTCGCCTATATCCGAATCCTCCACGTAGCTGCCCCTCCCTATGAGAGCACCCCTTTCTACTCTGGTTCTTCCCTTGAGCGTAACGTCGGGCTCTATCTCCACCTCCTCTCCCAAGGTTACCCCTGGCTCTATCCAGACCGTTTCCGGTATGTGGAAGGTTACTCCCCTCTCGGACCAGTACCTTATGAGCCTTATCCTTAGGACGTTCTCCGCAAGGCTGAGATCCCACCTCGTGTTCACACCGAGGGCCTCAGTCGGGTCTGTCGCCATGAAGGACCTGACCTCCATACCCCTTGACGCCATCAGGTTCACCGCGTCAGTGATGTAGACCTCCCCAGTCTTTTCGCTAGGTCTGAGCTCACCCGCAACCTCCGAGAGGTGGGGTGTGAAGAACACGTAAAGACCCGCGTTCACCTCGCTGAGGGCCCTCTCCTCAGGTGTCGCTTCTTTTTCTTCAACTATCCTCAGGATCCTGTCCGTTCCCTTTTCCTTTATCACCCTGCCGTAGCCCGTAGGGTCGGAGAGCTGGGCTGTCAGGACGACACCCGATATCCTGACGTTCTCGTACTCCTCAACCATGTAGATGAACCTCTGGATGTTCCTCACCGTCTCCGCCATTATGAGGGGTGAGTCCCCGTTCACGACGAGAAGGTAGTCCT
>JAUZRJ010000005.1 GCA_030950545.1 Aquificota bacterium
CAAAGGAGAGCTCAGGATAGGGAGGATGGAGATCCTGGGTGAGTACGACAGCGGACGGAAGATCCTCAAAACACCCGTACGCCCGCCCCGTGTTGGGTCGCCCGTTGAGGAGCTGAGGCCCAGAGACCCGCATCTTGGGTCCGTAATGCTCAAAAACCACTCGGGCTACGATATGGCCACACCCGTCTACATAGGAAAGGTGATGGGTTCGGAGGTTGAGGCCTTTCTGGACATGGACAAGGTCGTCTCCATGCACATGGCGGTTCTCGGGACCACGGGGTCGGGAAAGACTACTTTCGTGAAGAAGGTCCTCAGGAACCTGAAAGGTGTCAGCGTATTCCTTCTCGACATGTACGGCGAGTACGTGGAAGACCTGAAGGGCAGAACCGCCCACATCACGGTTCCCAACGTCCTCATGCCTGTTGACTGGGAGGACGTGAAGAGGTTCCTCAGGGAAGGCGGTGTGAACCTCACGGAGAGGTCTTCAGAGGAGAGGGAGTTCGCGTCCGCGGTCAGGAAGATGGTGAAGCCGGACCTGAGGAGAACCGCCCTTAAGGAGACGTCCCTTGAGAAGATACTCGAAGAGGGTTTAAGGAACGTAAAGGACAGACAACTGAGGAGCGGTGTGGGGGAAGCTCTGAGCTTTTTTAAAGAAACCTTCGGTGAGGAGGCGGTAAGGGACCAGCCCCTTCTTGTCAGGGACCTTCTCAGATCCCTAGCAGGGGGTAAAGGTGTCCTGCTCAACTTCAGGGAAGTGGACCTGTCCGAGACGAGGGTCGCTGTGGGAGGGCTCTTTATAAGGGAACTCATCAAACTCGCCAAAAGGTCTCCGGGAGACAGACTCCTCGTCATAGAAGAGGCTCATAACTTCGCCCCCGAGAGGGGGGTGTGGGAAGTTCAGTCCGGGAGGGAGAACCTCGCCTACACGGGGATAAGGAGGGTCGCCCTTGAGGGCAGGAAGTTCAGACTGGGGCTCGTAGCGGTCACCCAGAGGCCCGCCAGCATAAGCAAGTTCATACTCTCCCAGCTGAACACACAGGTTATCTTCAAGCTGATAACGAGAAACGACCTGGAAGCGGTGTCCGTGTTCTTCGAACACTCAAAGGAGGACGTCTTCAGGCTCCTGCCCTCCCTGAAGCCGGGAACCGCCTTCATAACAGGACTGGGTGTTCCTTTCGGTTTCCTCTTCAGTATGGAGGAGATACCCTGCTGGTGAATCAGGCGGGAGGTCTGAGGTAAAGGGGTTCTATCCCGAAGGGGTCCTCACCATCAGGGTTTTCTTCGAGCCTTTCCCGGGCGAGCAGACCCCCGTAGGCGGAGAAGGGGAAGAAGGGGTGAAGGAATCTGCTGTTTCCCAGAAAAACGTCCTCAAAGGCCTTGAGGGTTATCCCCGTCCCTTCCAGGCTTTCCCCTTTAAAGACCCTGACCTCGGAGACCTCCTCCGAGAACACCCTGTAAAAGATGTGCCTGCTCACCTTAAGGTAAGGTATCCTGACACCCTCCACAGGTGTGAACCTCCCCAAAAGGTAGAGATTCTCGTAGGTGACTATCGGCCTTCCGAGAAGGTAGGCGAGGGTCTTCATGAAGGTGACCCCTATCCTGAGGGAGGTGAGATACCCGACACCAACGGAGACCGCAAAGGCGTCGAACTCTTCGGGTCTGAGAGACAGGTCCTCGAGGACCTTCGGCAGGTTCTGGAGGGTCTTTTTATCCGTGTCAAGGTAGTGAATGAGCCTGACCTTTTTCCCCTCGACTACAGACAGGTTGAAGAAGGAAAAGGAGGTGTCAAGGGAGAGTATCTTCATACCTCGGGTGTCTTCTCGTAGTGGGGAAAGACCTGCTCCCAGACGTAGGAGACCCTCAGGATGGTTGCCTCATCCCAGGGTTTCCCTATAAGCTGACCCCCTACAGGCAGGTTCCCGACCCACCCTACAGGTATGGACACAGCGGGAAGTCCCGCAAGGTTCACGGGGACCGTAAGGACGTCGGAGAGGTACATCTCTACAGGGTTTTGCACCTTCTCACCTATCCTGAAGGGAAGTGTGGGTGTTGTGGGACCCGCTATCACGTCCGCCCTCTCAAAGGCCTTCATGAAGTCCTCGTAGATCAGCCTTCTCACCTTCATGGCCTTGAGGTAGTAGGCGTCGTAGTAACCCGCGGAGAGGGCAAAGGTGCCGAGCATTATCCTCCTCTTGACCTCCGGACCGAAACCCTCGTCCCTTGTCCTGGAGAACATGTCCACTATGTCGGAGAACTTCTCCGATCTGTAGCCGTATCTCACGCCGTCGTATCTTGCGAGGTTGGAGGAGGCTTCCGACGGAGCTATTATGTAATAGGCAGGTATGGCGTACTTTATGTGGGGGAGGGATACCTCCACGACCTCACACCCCAGGCCTTCGAGCTTTGAGATAAACTCTCTGAAGGTTTCCTCCACCTCCTTCTGGAGGTCGAACTCGAAGAACTCTCTGGGAAGACCCACCTTGAGACCTTTTAGGTCCCTTTTTATCTCCTCCGTGAACCTTGGGACGGGTATGTCTCTCGAGGTTGAGTCCTTCGGGTCGTGACCGCTTATGACTTCAAGGAGAAGGGCCACATCCTCCGTCCTTCTGCCGAAAACGCCTATCTGGTCAAGGGAAGAGGCGAAGGCTACAAGACCGTACCTCGAAACCCTGCCGTAGGTTGGCTTTATGCCTATAACACCGCAGAAGCTGGCGGGTTGCCTTATGGAACCGCCCGTGTCAGACCCGAGGGACACGGGAGCTGAACCGACCGCCACCGTGACCGCGGATCCGCCCGAAGACCCCCCGGGGACCCTTTCCAGATCCCAGGGATTTCTGGTCGGGAAAAAGGCGGAGTACTCGGTGGAGGACCCCATGGCGAACTCGTCCATATTGGTCTTTCCCACGATCAGGGCACCCTCCGCTTTGAGGCGCGTTATCACTGTAGCGTCATAGGGCGGGATGAAGTTCTCCAGTATCTTGGACGCACAGGTAGTCCTTATCCCCTTGGTCACTATGTTGTCCTTTACCGCGACGGGAACGCCGAAGAGTTTTCCCTCAGGTTTCTTCCCGTCCAGCTTCTTTGCCTCCTCCACCGCCTTTTCGAAGTTCTGCGTTATGTAGGCCCTTACCTTCTCCTCCGTCTCCTCAAACCTTCTGAGAAAAGACTCCATGATCTCGGAGGGTTTGATCTCTCCCTTGGATATGAGGCGGGCTATCTCGGATGCTCCTTTACGCCGGATCATAGGAGGGATTTTATCACGACTCTCCCAGGTCCTCCCTCTCTATCTCTATATCCTCGGTTATCATGGGCTCAAAGCCGTAGGAGGGTAAGTAGGTCCCGGACTCCTTCTCCACCTCCTCCGCACACCTGGCGCAGTGTCTCGTCCAGGGTATGGCGCACAGCCTCTCGTAGGCTATCTCCTCACCACAGCTTTCGCAGATACCGTAGGTTCCCGCCTCGATCTTCTTGAGGGCGTAATCGATCTCCTTGAGCGTGTTGATCTCTATCTGGGACAGGTTGTCGAGGAGCTCTTCGGTGTAGGTCATCTGGCCTATGTCCTCCCAGTCCCTCGGCTCCTTTGACTCCTCCTCGAGCCTCTGCTGGGTCTCCTCCTTTGCCAGATACCTTTCCAGGATCTTCGCCTTTTCCTCAAGGAGCCTTCTTTTGCACTCTTCAAACTGTTTTTTTTCCATGTCCTCCTCCTCTTCTGAGTTCTGAAAGTATAATATTATAGATATCCGTCAAAACCTGCCATGTACAAAAAGTTACTGATAATCCTCGGTTTTCTTCTCGGGGGGACAGGAGGACTGATCCTTATCTACCTCACCTACATCTATCTGACCCTGCCAGACGTCAGGTTGCTGGAGACCTGGACACCTCCCGAGTCCTCAGCGGTTTACGATTACAGGGACAGGTACTACGGAGACATAGGCGTCCAGAAAAGGTATTACGTGAAGATAGAGGATATACCTGAAAAGCTCATACAGGCCTTCGTCTCCGCGGAGGACAGGAACTTTTTCAAACACTCCGGAATAGATGTGGGTGCGATCATAAGGGCGATGATAGCGAACATAAAGGCGGGGAGGATAGTTCAGGGTGGTAGCACCATAACACAGCAACTCGCCAAAAACCTGTTCCTCACAAGGGAGAGGACCATAAGGAGGAAGATCAGGGAGATGATACTCGCCCTCAAGATAGAAAGGACCTTCGACAAGAAGAAGATCCTTGAGCTTTATCTTAACCAGATATATCTCGGGAACGGAGCCTACGGGGTTGAGGCTGCGTCGAGGGTTTACTTTGGAAAGAGCGTAAAGGACCTGACCCTCGAAGAGGCTGCACTCCTTGCGGGCCTGCCGAAAGCACCCTCCAGATTCAATCCCTTTGTGAACCCAGAGCTTGCGGAGAGGAGAAGAAACTACGTTCTGAGGAGGATGTTGGAGGACGGCTACATAACGAGAGAGGAGTACGAGGTGGCGGTGAGCAAACCGGTGGTGGTCATGACGGAAAACAGGTACAGGATGTCCGACTACGTTCTGGACATGATAAAGGAGTACCTGATAGAGAAGTACGGAGACCTCGCCCTCCAGGGCGGTCTGAAGATATACACAACCATAGACAGGGACCTGCAGGCCCATGCGGTCAGGGTCCTTAAAAGGGGTCTCAGGAGGCTCGCGGGGGTGGTGGGTGTTCCCATCCTGCCCGAAACCCGGAAAGACCTTGAGGAGTTTTACAAAAAGCAGGGGAAGAGGCTCGTAGACGGGAAGGTTTACGTGGCAAAAGTTCTTGAGGTTGAAGGGGACACCGCTAAGGTGGAGGTCGGGGGAAAGGAGTTCAGCGTAAACGTGAAGGGGTTTCCTATGGACCGGAGAGAGTACCTCATGGTCAGGATACACAGGACCTTCAGCGGTTTCGAGGCTGAGCCCGTTCCCGACCTGCAGGGGGCTGTGGTGAGCCTGGACGTTCACACGGGGGCTATAAGGGCTATCGTGGGCGGTTACTCCTACGCCTACAGCCCTTACAACAGGGCCATTTACGCAAAAAGACAGCCGGGGTCCGCCATAAAACCTGTAATATACATGGCAGCGCTCCTTAAAGGGGAGACCCAGATATCTTCCATAGACGCAAGACCCAGAACCTTTTACGACCCGACCACAGGGGAGGAGTGGACACCCAAGAATTACGACGACGCGGAGTACACGGTTGTGACCCTGAGGCAGGCCCTTGCCAAGAGTATAAACACCGCAACCGTGAACCTTCTGGACAAGCTCGGCTTCGACGTTGTCCTGAACGTGGGGGACAGGCTAGGTCTTGGAGACCTGAAGCCTTACTACTCCCTGGCCCTCGGGACCGTGGAGGTCACTCCTTTGGAGCTCACCTCCGCTTACCAGGTCTTCGCCAATCTGGGAGTCAGGTGCAGGCCTTTCCTGATAAGGAAGATAGTTGACAGAATGGGGAGGGTTCTGGAGGAGAACACACCACAGTGCGAGGAGGTGCTCCCGCCTCAGGAGACGAGGGTTCTCGTGGACATGCTGAGGGCTGTTATCCTTGAGGGGACTGGCAGGCTCGCCCGGGATCTCCCCAGGATAGTGGCGGGAAAGACGGGCACAACCGACGAGTACATGGACGCCTGGTTCATAGGCTTTTCCCCTTACATAGTAACCGGGGTGTGGGTGGGTTTCGACCTGAAGAGAACCTTGGGACCCGGAATGACGGGAGCGAGGGCTGCCCTGCCCATATGGAAGGACTTCATGGCTGTTGCCGCTTCCAAGTACCCCAACGACGACTTCCCCCTGCCCGATGGTACAGTGGTGGTTCCAATAAACCCTAAGGACTTCGTGGTAGCGGACGAGACCTGTGAGGGCGTGGATATGGTCTTCGTGGAGGGAACCCAGCCGAGGCTCACCTGCTCGGACATAAGGGACCTGATCACTCCCCGGGAGATCTGGTGAGGACCATAGGTATGTCCAGGTTGTGAACAACAAAAGAAGTGACACTCCCCAGGAAAAACTCCTTGAGCCTGCCCTTGCCGTAAGCCCCTATGAATAGAAGGTCTATTTTGTTTTCCCTGCAGAAGTGCACTATCTTCTCCTCCGGAAAACCTGTCGCTGTGTGGTAGGTAAAGTCATCTCCCACCAGGGACCTTATCTCCTCCCTGAGGTCACGCTTCACATCCTCTCCGACCGTAAGCACGTGAAGGTTGTAGCCAAATACACCCCTCAAGGCTGTAGCCATGCTCATGGCCCTTCTGGAGTTGGACCTTCCGTCGTAAGCCACCAAGGCTTTCCTGAACTCACCCGAGTCCTCGGGGACGAGAAAGACGGGACTTCTGGACATCCTGGTTATCTTGTCCGAGTTTGAACCTATAAGTATTCCCTTTACGGGCCGTCTCCCGACCTTTCCCACCA
>JAUZRJ010000050.1 GCA_030950545.1 Aquificota bacterium
GCTTCCTACATAAGGGAGAGGATAAGGGCCTACAGAAGGGCTTTCCCGGGAGCTCTCATCTGCTACGCGGTGAAGGCCAACTTCAACCCGGAGATCATAAGGATAGCTTCTGAGGAGGGAGCGGGTGCGGACATAGTCTCAGGGGGTGAGCTCATCTGTGCCCTGAAGGGCGGGGTGGACCCTTCCAGGATCGTGTACGCGGGTGTGGGGAAGACTCAGGAGGAGATCGAGCTCGCCATATCGAAGGACATACTCCTCTTTAACGTAGAATCGGAGGAAGAGCTCCTCGTCCTGGACGAGCTCGCGGGCAAAATCGGGAAAAAGGTCAGGGTAGCCATAAGGGTGAACCCCGATGTAGACCCGAAAACCCACCCCTACATAGCCACAGGTCTTAAAAAAAGCAAATTCGGTATAGACATAGAAACCGCTCCGGACCTGTTTAAACGGGCGAGAGCTCTCGAAAACTTGGATGTGGCGGGTATACACTGCCATATAGGCTCCCAGATCCTTGACGTCGCACCCTACGGAGAAGCTGTGGAGAAGGTCGTTAAGCTCTACAGGGAACTCTCAAACTATGGCTTCGAGATAAGGTTCCTTGACATAGGAGGAGGTCTCGGGATAAGGTACAGACCAGAGGACAGGGAACCTACCCCTGAGGACCTCGCAGGCGTGGTGAGGCCAAAGCTCGAAGGTGTGGATGCAACACTTATACTGGAGCCCGGAAGGTCAGTCGTCGGGAACGCGGGAGTTCTCATCTCCGAGGTCCAGTTCGTGAAAGATAAAGGACACAAACACTTCATAATCGTGGACGCGGGTATGAACGACCTCGTCAGACCGTCCATATACGATGCCTACCACCACATAGTTCCCGTGGAGGAAAGGGGAGGAGAACACATAATAGCGGACATAGTTGGACCTATATGCGAGACAGGGGACTTCCTGGCCAGGGACAGAAGGGTTCCTGATCTGAGGAGAGGGGACCTCATAGCGGTCCTCTCCGCGGGAGCCTACGGCTTTTCCATGGCGTCCCACTACAACGTGAGGCCGAGGCCGGCGGAGGTCCTGGTGGAGAAGGGTGATGTCAGGCTGATCAGGAGACGGGAAACCTACGAGTATATACTATATGAAAAAGATTATTGAAAAGTAATACTGAACCGTCTATATTAAATAGCCATGAAGACCGAGGAAAAGCTAAATCTCTTCATAGAGAGGTGCAGACAGCAGGGGCTTAAGATAACTCCCCAGCGTGTTGCTGTCTACGAGATACTCCTTAAGTCCGAAAACCACCCCACCGTTGAGGAGATCTACGAGGAGGTGAAGAAGAAGTACCCCTTCGTCTCGCTGGCCACCGTATACAGGACCGTGGAGACCCTCGAGCAGATGGGCCTTGCGAAAAAGGTCTGCTACTGGGGAAGCTCCGCAAGGTACGACGCAAACACCGACGACCACCACCACCTCATATGTATCAGCTGTGGGGCCATCAGGGACATATACATGGAGGACAGGCTCTCAATACCTGAGGAGCTCGAGGGCTTCAGGACGGAAGGTTACTCGGTGAACATCTACGGCCTGTGTCCTGAGTGCAGGTCCGAGGCTCAAACCTCCACGTAAACACCCATACGTCTGAACCTTGAAATCCTCTCCCTGACAAGCGTGTCGGTGTCTCTGGAACACAGGTCTTTTAAGAACTTCCTTATAACATAACCGACCCTAAGGGCGGTTCTCCTGTGGTCCCAGTGAGCTGCTCCGAAGGGTTCGGGTATAACGCAGTCCACGAGCCCCAGATCCTTCAGGTCCTTCGCGGTCAGCTTGAGGGCCTTTGCCGCCTCTTTGACCTTTTCCTGGTCCTTCCACAGTATGGCTGCACACCCTTCCGGTGATATAACCGAGTAGTAGGCGTTCTCAAGAATAGCTATCCTGTCCGCCACACCTATGGCGAGAGCCCCTCCGCTACCCCCCTCACCTATGACAACCGCGACCGTAGGGACCCTGATCCTGCCCATAGTGAACATGCTCTCCGCTATCGCCTCAGACTGTCCCCTCTCTTCCGCACCTATTCCGGGATAAGCGCCGGGTGTGTCTATGAAGGTTATAACGGGCATCCTGAACCTCTCCGCGATCCTCATAACCCTGACCGCCTTTCTGTAACCTTCCGGGTGAGGCATACCGAAGTTCCTCTCTATCTTCTCCTGGGTTCCCCTTCCTTTTTCGTGGCCTATGACCGCGACGGGTTTGTTCCTGAAGTAAGCAAACCCGGCCAGTATGGCCCTGTCATCGCCGAACCTCCTGTCTCCGTGGATCTCTATGAAGTTCTTAAAGAGGTACCTGATGTAGTCTGATGTGTGGGGCCTCCTCGGGTGCCTGGCTATCTGGACTCTCTCCCAGGGTGACAGGCTGGAGTAAGTTTTCCTCGCCTTTTCCCTGAACTCCCTCTGGAGCTTCCTGAGGTCCGCTTCCACCTCCCTCTTACCCATGCGGAGGAGACCCTTAAGGTTCTCTATCTTCTCCTTCAGATCCAGGAGCTTCTTCTCAAACTCCAGATACATCTCACAAAACCTCTTGAAGTTCCGTTAATTATACATCATGGGGGAAGGCGGGAATTTTGAGCCTGACGTTGTCAAATTATATGAAAAGGACTATATTAATTCTGGAGGGCTACCATGGAGTTTACGGAAAGGGAGGCGGAGAGACTTTTCGAAGAGGCGTACACGTACCATATGATGGGAGACCTGCGGAAGGCGATAGACCTTTACAAGCAGTCCATAGAGATAAAACCGACCGCCAAAGCCTACACCTTCCTCGGGTGGGCCTACAGCATGCTTAAGGACTACGAAAAGGCGATAGAGTACTGTAAAAAGGCCATAGAGCTGGACCCAGACTACGGCAACCCCTACAACGACATAGGTGCGTACTTGATAGAGATGGGGAGGTTCGAGGAAGCGGTACCGTGGCTCAAAAAGGCGATAACCGCCAAAAACTATGAACCCAGACACTACCCCCACATAAACCTGGCGAGGGCTTACATGATGATGGGAAAGATCTATGACGCCCTTGGGGAGATAGAGAACGCGCTTAGAATAGAGCCGGACTACAAACCAGCACGCGTGATAAAACACCAGATCCTGGCTATGCTAAACTGAGTATATCCTTGGGAGTCTTGAGTGTGTAATCGGGCCTTTCCGAGTTTACCTTTACATACCCCCAGAGGGCAAGAGCTGTCTTTGTACCCGCACCCTTACCCGCGACTATGTCCGCCTCCGTATCCCCTATCATAACAGCTTCATCCGGATCACACCCGATCAGGTCCAGGGTTTTTCTGACAGGAACAGGAGAAGGTTTCTTCTCCTCGAAGGTGTCCCCTCCCACCACCAAGTCAAACAGGTCCAGGACACCGAGCCTCTTCAGGATCTCACGGGAAAGCTCTTCCAGCTTGTTGGAGACGACCGCTGTGGCCTTTCCCTTCTTTTTTAAGGTCCTGAGAACCTCTTCCACGCCGGGGTAAAGCTTTGTGTGGACAACTGGGTTATCCAGATAGTGGCCTCTGAATATCCTCACGTGGTCTTCCCGGAAGTCTTCACCTAAAACCCTCTCAAGAAGGGCCCTGATCCCGCCACCTATCAGGCTCTTCACGTCCTCCGGCATCCTGTCCTCCATGCCTATATCCTCAAGGGTGAGCCTGAGGCATAGGGCTATGTCCTCCGCGGAGTCTATGAGGGTCCCGTCTAGGTCGAAGAGAAAAACCCTATGCACAGTTGTTCCTCTTAAGGTATGAGTTAACGTCCTCCTGCCTGTAAGCTCCTGTTTTCACGTAATCTATCACACAGACGAGCTGGTTGGGGTATAAGTAACCCGGTATCCTCAGTATTATGTTCCCCTCTCTGTCGTAGAAGATGAGGTGCGGGAAGGAAAGGGCTTTGAGGGTCCTGGCGAGCTCGTTTTCGGAGGTCTCTATTATCTTCCCGCCGAAGTTAGCCCTAACAGGTGAGTAGCTCTCGTAGAGGATCCTGAAGAGGTCTATGTCCCTGAGAGCTTCCTGGAGGGACTTTTCGGTCTCTATGTCCTTGTTCAGCTGTTTGCAGTATATACAGCTCTTACTCTCCACTATGAGGAGGGCGTAATCCTTCTCCGGTATTATCACCTTCTTGGGGACCTCTTCCGGAGGCTTTTCGGAGACACGGGATCTATCCTGAGAACCGCAGGAGACCATGAGAACCGCTATAAAAGCCATCACAAGACTCCACACCATCCTGGAACCCTCCAGTTCATAAAAATATATTCAGGAGAGCCTCTCCAGGGTGGTCCTGATCCTGTTTATGCCCTCTTCTACCCTGTCAATGGACAGGGCGTAGGATATCCTCATGTACCCCTCCGCCCCGAAGGCGGAGCCGGGGACGCAGGCAACCTTACCCTCCTCTAAAAGGATCTCCGCCAACCTTATATCCCCGCCCGTTTCCTTAGAGTAAAACGAAAAGTTGGGGAATATGTAGAAGGCTCCTTCTGGCTTCACAACCGAAACGTTCGGTATTGAGGAGAGAAGCTCAAAGGCTTTGTCCCTCCTCTTCCTGAACTCGGAGACCATCCGCCTCACGAACTTTTCTCCTTCCGGATTTTTGAGGGCTTCCAGGGCACCGTACTGGGCGAAGGTGGTTGCGTTTGAAACTGTCTGGCTGTTCAGGCTGGCTATGACTTTGGCGTACTTCTCGGGACAGGCCACGTATCCTAACCTCCAGCCAGTCATTGAGAAGGTCTTTGAGAAGGAGTTCACCGTGAAGGTTATATCCTTCACCTCTTCCGAAAGTGATGCAACGCTTACAAAGCTCCCTTCGTAAACCATTTTCTCGTAGCACTCGTCCGATATTATGAAGATCCCGTTCTCAACGCAGATCTCAGCTATCTTCCTGAGTTCCTCCTCCGGATAGACCGCACCTGTGGGGTTGTTGGGGGAGTTGAGGATCAGGGCCTTAGTCCTGTCGGTTATACGGTCCCTGATACGGTCAGCGGTCAGGACAAACCCTTCCTCCTCCTTCAGTGGGACCTCTACGGGAACACCTCCGAGGACGTTCACCTGCTCCGGGTAGGTGACCCAGTAGGGCGAAGGGATAAGGACCTCTTCCCCTTCGTTGAGGATAGCGGTGAGTATGAGGAAGAGTATCATCTTGGAACCGGATGAGACCACTATCTCGGAGGGTCTGTACTCCACGCCGTTTTCCTTAAGGAGCTTTTCCGCTATCGCCTCTCTGAGCTCAGGTATCCCCGCGGAGGGTGCGTATTTGGTCTTTCCGTCTCTAAGGGCCTTTATGCAGGCTTCCTTCACAAAGTCCGGCGTGTCGAAGTCAGGCTCACCGGCGCCGAAGCCTATAACGTCAACACCTTTGGATCTGAGCTCCTTTGCCCTTGCGGTTATCGTGAGGGTTGCGGAGGGTTTCAGCCTGGAGACTCTTCCGGACAGCATAGGTAAATTATAGCCTACACCAGCCCCTCCTTTATAAGTAGCTCCGCTATCTGGACCGCGTTCGTTGCTGCGCCCTTCCTTATGTTGTCCGCAACGACCCACATGGCGATGCCCGGGTTAAAGGAGAGGTCCCTTCTTATCCTGCCCACAAAGACCTCATCCCTGCCCTCAACGTCGGTGGCGAGCGGGTAAAGACCTTTTTCCGGATCATCCACCACAACAACACCGGGAGCCTCTTTAAGTACCTCCCTCACCTCTTCGGGGGTTATATCCCTACCTGTCTCCAGATGGACAGCTTCGGAGTGTCCGTAAAAGACAGGGACCCTCACGCAGGTGGCGGAGACTTTTATGTTTTCGTCGTGCATGATCTTGCGGGTCTCGTTGAGCATCTTCATCTCCTCTTTTGTATAGTCGTTCTCGAGAAACACGTCTATGTGGGGGACGCAGTTGAAGGCTATCCTCTTGGGTATGTGTCTCGCCTCGGGCAGGTCCCTGCCAGAACACCAGGCCTTGGTCTGCTCCTCCAGCTCCCTTATAGCCTTAGCTCCAGCACCCGAGACTGACTGGTAGGTCGCAACCACAACCCTCTTTACACCCGCATAGTCGTAGATAGGCTTGAGTACGACGACCATCTGGATGGTGGAGCAGTTGGGGTTTGCTATTATGCGCTTTCTGTGAAAGTCCCTGATGTCTTCGGGGTTTACCTCCGGAACCACGAGGGGGACTTCCGGGTCCATCCTCCAGGCGGAGGAGTTATCAACAACAACAGCGCCGTCTTGTGCGAACCTCGGGGCGTACTCCCTGCTGGTTGAGCTTCCTGCGGAGAAGAGGGCTATGTCTATCCCTTTAAAAGAAGGCGCCTTTGTAAGTGCTTTTACCTCGTACTCTTTCCCCTTGAAGGTAAGGGTCTTTCCTTCGGACCTTTCGCTGGCAAAGAGGACAAGGTCATCAACGGGAAAGTTCCTCTCCTCAAGAACCTTTAAAAAGGTCCTTCCTACCTCACCTGTAGCTCCGACAACAGCAACCCTGTAGCCCATGGGAAAAGATTATACAGCAGGGGAGGGAAGACCTCACCTCCTTTCCAAGAAGATGGGATACTCACTGCTGTTTGTGGTATTTGTCAGATTCTGCAGGCTGTTGGGTGAGGAAAGGTTCACGTAGAAAACATCATTTTGGTTGTTTACATGATCAATTCCTCTAAGGAGAAGGTGGTCTCCCACTCCGGAGCCGAACACAAAGAAGTCATTTGGTACAGTTCCGAGGTCGGTGGTCGAGCCGTCGGAGGGGTTCACAGCCCTGAGGGTCCCGCCGCTGGGATAACCGTTTGTGAGGTCAACTCCATCTACCCTGAGGAGTCTGTAAATGGGTATGAGGATTCCTCCGGATGTGTTTACGGTCCCGCTGGTTGCAAGGCTGGCTCCTGCCCAGTAGCTGTTATCGGAGCATGTCGGGGAAAGAGAGCCTTCGCTCCACTCGCAGGCTTTAATGCTGGTAACAACTCCTCCTCCCCCAATGGTAACTTCCGTGAAGAATACTTTGTCTGATGTGGCTACCGTAAGATGGACTGAGCTGGTAGAAAGAGTTATTACCGTTCCCGATCCGTCCTTTTTAACCGCTTTGAGACCTGGGGAGGTATAGGAGGTATACACAATGAGGTAGTTCCGGGTGTGAACGAATATTTCACTTGCATCACCTCCGCCATAAATGGTTTGCCAGCTGGTCCCGTCGTGCGGGAGCCTCAGCACATTTCCGCCGGATACCACATAGACAGCTTGGTCGTCGGAGACAGCTTGGTCGTTGGATCCTCCGGAACTACCGCAACTAACACCTATCCGGTTCAGGTTCAGGTTCCTTCTGTCAAAGAGGTGGAGGATCCCGTCAACGCATATGTATTGGTTTCCGTTGGTCGGGTCTGATGCAAT
>JAUZRJ010000051.1 GCA_030950545.1 Aquificota bacterium
CCGGAAAGCAGAAGGAGGGTGGCACCTGTGAGGACCTTTTCGTGGTAAAAGAAGTAGGCGGAGGCTGTTCCCAGAAACAGGGAGATCAGGGTTATAAGGTTGGGTGGCAGTCCCGCTCTCGCAAGGGCAAGTCCTATCGGCGCGTATATACGTCTCAGGCTCTCCCTTCTGCTGGTCAGGTTCATTTGAGCTCCTTGCCTGTGATCCAGGGCATCATCTTCCTCAGTTCCTCACCCACCTTCTCTATGAGGTGGTTCCTGTCCTTCTCAAGGAGGGCGTGGTAAACGGGCCTTCCCGCCCTGTTCTCAAGGACCCACTCCCGTGCGAACCTGCCGTCCTGGATCTCCTTCAGGACTTCCTTCATGAGGGGTTTGACGAGTTCGTAGATCCTCTCCCCCCTCGTCACGTCCCCGTACTTGGCGGTGTCGGATATGGAGTACCTCATCCCCGATATGCCGTACTGGTAGATGAGGTCCACTATGAGCTTGAGCTCGTGAAGGCACTCAAAGTAGGCTATCTCCGGCTGGTAGCCCGCCTCAACGAGGGTTTCGAACCCCGCCTTTATGAGAGCGGTCACACCACCGCACAGGACCATCTGCTCCCCGAAGAGGTCCGTTTCCGTCTCCTCCTTAAAGGTGGTCTCTATCACACCCGCCTTCGTGGCACCTATGGCCTTCGCGTAGGCAAGGGCCTTCTCGAGGCACTCTCCTGAAGCGTCCTGGTAAACCGCAACGAGGGCGGGGACACCTTTTCCCTCCTCGTACATCCACCTTACCAGGTGGCCCGGTCCCTTGGGAGCCACCATAAAGACGTCCACATCCGGGGGTGGGACTATCTGCTTGAAGTGTATGTTAAACCCGTGGGCGAAGGCCAGGGTCTTGTTCCCGCTCAGGTTCGGCTTTACCTCCCTCTCGTAGAGTTCGGGCTGGACCGTATCCGGCACGAGGAACATGATTATGTCCGCCACCCTTGAAGCCTCCGAGGGTGTCAGGACCTCAAAGCCGTCCCTTTTTGCCTTCTCCGCGGACCTGCTACCTTTATAAAGACCTATGACCACCTCTATACCGCTGTCTCTTAGGTTGAGCGCGTGGGCGTGTCCCTGGGACCCGTAGCCGAGGATCGCGACCTTCTTTCCCGAAAGGGGCTGGAGGGAGGCGTCCTCCTCGTAGTATATCTTGGCCATGACTCACCTCCGACCTATTGAATTATATACCAACAGATCCGTTATAATCTCGTTGGTTAGGATCATATAGTCCTCCTTTACGGTGAGCCCGCCGGGTGCGGGCTCGAAAAGGTCCTTAAGGTGCGGAGGGACGAGTTCTTCAGGTATTCCTCTCCTGAGTCTCAGGCTGAGCATCAGCCCCTCCTCGAAAAGGTCCTCCTCTGAGAGTTTTACCTCTTTCTCCACAGGCCTCCTACGATGCAGGACCCTGTCCCTGTAAAGGGTTATGTTTCTTACGTTCCCGTACCTGACCCTCCCCACAAAACCCCATGCGGAGGGACCGAGTCCTAAAAACTCCTTCATAGTCCAGTAGATCAGGTTGTGCCTGCACTCCTTTCCGGGTCTTGCCCAGTTTGATATCTCGTACCTCACATAGCCGAGGTCCTTCAGGGCTTTCCACAGAAGACTGTGCAGGTCCCATATCTCCTCATCCTCGGGCATCCGGACATCTCCGCTCAGTACCTTGAGGCCGAGGGGTGTTCCCCGGTGAGGTGTCAGCAGGTAAAAGGAAACGTGGTCAGGGCTTAGGTAAGCCACCGCCTCCAAGTCCCTTATGAGATCCTCTTTCTTCTGTCCCGGGTACCCGTATATCAGGTCAAGGTTCACGTTGTCAAAACCCGCATCTCTCAAACTCAGAAAGGTCCTGAAGACGTCGGAGGCTGTGTGCCTCCGTCCGAGAACCCGGAGGCCCTTCTCCGTGAAGCTCTGGACTCCTACACTCACCCTGTTCACACCGCAGGCCTTCAGAGATCTGAACTCCTTCTCCCCGTAATCCTCCGGGTTGCACTCCACCGTGACCTCCTCGAATCTGGAAACTCCGAAGATCTCCCCTATCCCTTCCACGATCCTGCGGATATCACCGGGTTTGAGCTTCGTGGGCGTTCCCCCTCCCAGGTAAAGGGTTTCGGGTGAGGCGGGAGTGTCCCGGTAGAGCTCCGCTTCCTTCAGGATCAGATCAACGTACTCGGAAGGTCCGACCGGTGAGTCAACGAGGGAGTAAAAGTCGCAGTAGGGACATCTGTAAGAGCAGAAGGGTATGTGGACGTAGATACCCTTTACCATTACTCATAATTTACTTCCCCCCTGAGAAGAGGGACCGAGGTCCTGTAGTCCCTGTAGATACTCAGAAGTATACCCACAAGGGCGCTGAATGTTACAAAGGAGCTACCTCCGAAGCTCACGAAAGGAAGGGGTATACCCACAACCGGGAACATGCCGAGGGTCATGAGTATGTTAACCCCGTACTGGAAGAAAAACAGAGAAAACGTCCCTACAACAAAAAGGGTCTCGGACATGGTCAGGGTGAACTTTGTGTAGCTCAGAATACGGTAAAGGAATAGGAAGATGAGGACAACGAGGGCAAAGGATCCCAGAAAGCCCATCTCCTCGCCTATCAGGGAGAAGATGAAGTCCGTGTGGACCTCGGGAAGGAAGAGGAGCTGGGTCTGGGTACCCTTGGTCAGGCCCTTCCCCGTGAGCCCGCCGGAGCCTATGGCTATGACGGACTGTATCAGCTGGTATCCGCTACCAAGGTAGTCGCTGTAAGGGTCCAGCACAGCCAGTATTCTCCTCTTCTGGTAGTCCTTCAGAAGGTCCCACAGAAAAGGTAAGGAGGCGACGGCGAGAAGGCAGACCGCCACAAGGTACTTAACGGGAACACCTCTCGCAAAGACCATGGCGAGCAGGGGAACCGCGTAGGCTACCGCTGTACCAAGGTCCGGTTGCTGGAAGGTGACGACGACCGGGATCGCGAAGGCGAGGAAAAGGAGCAGAACCTTCCTGTCTCTCAGGCCCTTTATAAGGGGGAGGAGGCAGGCGGAGATGAGGATCAGGGACAGCTTCATGAACTCGGAGGGTTGTATGGTTATAAAGCCGAGGCTCAACCATCTCCTCGCACCTGAGACCTCCTTACCTACAACGAGGACAAGAACGAGCAGGAACAGATTGAAGAGGTATATGTAAAGGGACAGGTCCACCAGGTTCCTGAACTTCTCCCTTGAGAGCAGAAACAGGACCACCCAGCCGAGGACCACATAGAGAATGTGCTTTTTAAACAGCGTGAGGTTCCCTTCGCTTTTTAGGGCGCTGAAGACCGCGACCAGACCAAAGACCTGTATTAGGGCTAAGGTCACGATGAGGAACCAGTCGAGACCCTTAAAGACCTCCGGAGATCGCATTCACGACCCTCACCCTGTCACCCTCCTGGACGTAGTCCTCCTCCGAGATCACCTCGTCGTTCCGGATCACTATAGAGGAGAGGGGAGACAGTCCGAGACGCCTCAGCAGGTCCCCCGCCCGCATCCTCTTCTCGGGTATCTCTATCTCCTTACCCCTGTAAAGCACCTTTATGGGCATCTCGATGTATCTGATTCTACCTCATCTATGGCGTCGAGGAAAGCCTCAAAGGGACTCATGTTCCTCATGGCTACCCCTTTTGGGCCTTTGAACTTCAACCTCCCGAACATCATAGCTCTCATAGGGCCGTACCGCTTTTGACCCATCTCGATCCACCTCTTCGTGTCAGCGAACATTAGAAAGTCGTCCTTCCCCCTTTCGTCCTTCGCCCAGCCACCGTACACGCACATCGCCCTTCCCTCCTCATTCCTTATGGTCAGCTGGACGGTCTTATCCTTACCGCAGTCCTTCCTGTAGAGGAATATCTTTCTCTCCGGCACCGAGTTCCAGGAGTCACTGTTTCCCAGCCTGTTCACAAGGTCGGGAGTGTTGTTCCAGACCTCGCAGAAGGCTCTCGCCCACTCCGCGTCCATGAAAACAGGTGCGGAGAGTACAGCGGAACCTGTGATCAGGATACCCACCAGGTAGCTCCTCATCTCTCCACCCCCTTTCTGGGTTTTTATCTATTAAAAGGTCCGAAAAGCAATCTCCGGCTTAAGATCTTTTAATGGTCCGAAAAGTTTTAAAAATATGCTTATAATCTAATCCTCGTCGAGGATGGTCTCCCCTTCCACCGTGTAGTAGGGAGGTTCATAGGAAGAGTAGTAATAGGGTGTGTAAGCGACGAACTCGCCCGCACATGTATCTACTCCCTTAAAGGCGGGCCTTATACCGAACTTCCTCCTCAGTTCCCTTACCTCCTTCTCGGAGACACCCTTTATCTGGGCTATCTCCCTGTCCGAATACCCTATCTCCTTGGCTCTCCTCAGGACCTCCTCGGTAAGGTCCTCCCTCCTCAGGACCTCCTCGAACCTGACTATCTCCTCTATGTTGAACAGAAACCACGGGTCTATACGTGTGTACTCGTATATCTCCTCCAGAGGAAAACCCCTCCTTATCGCCTCCGCTATGTACCACAGCCTGTCCTCGTTGGGGATCCTGAGGCCCTTTATGAGGTCGCTGTCAGTGACGTCGAGCTTCGGGAACGAGAGGCCGTATCTGTCCAGCTCCAGACTTCTTATGGCCTTAAGGAGTGCCTCCTTGAAGGTCCTGCCGATAGCCATAACCTCCCCAACAGACTTCATCATGGTGGTGAGGGTCCTGTCCGCCTCGGGGAACTTTTTGAAGTCAAAGCGGGGTATCTTGACGACCACGTAGTCTATCGAGGGCTCAAATGATGCGGGGGTGAACCTGGTTATGTCGTTTTTAAGCTCATCCAGGGTGTAGCCCACAGCGAGCTTCGCAGCCACCTTAGCTATGGGAAAGCCTGTCGCCTTGGATGCCAGCGCGGAGGACCTCGAGACCCTCGGGTTCATCTCTATAACGTAAAAGTCCCCGTTTTCCGGGCTGACCGCAAACTGGATGTTTGACCCACCGGTGTCGACACCTATCTCCCTTATCACAGCTATCGCCGCGTCCCTCAGGACCTGATACTCCTTGTCGGTGAGCGTCTGGGCGGGTGCGACCGTTATAGAGTCGCCCGTGTGGACACCCATCGGGTCGAAGTTCTCTATGGAACAGACTATTATCACGTTGTCCGCCTTATCCCTTATGACCTCAAACTCGAACTCCTTCCAGCCTATCAGGGACCTGTCCAGGAGGACCTGGTGTATGGGTGAGGTCTTCAGGGCTATGGAGAGCTTCTCCCTGAACTCCTCCATGTTGAAAGCTATGGACCCCCCAGTCCCTCCGAGGGTGAAGGCGGGTCTGAGGATCACCGGAAGGCCTATCCTCCTGACAGCGTCAAGACCTTCCTCCTCGGAGGAGACTACGACATTCTCCGGGACTTTAAGACCTATGTTCTTCATGGCCTTCCTGAAGAGGTCCCTGTCCTCACCCTTCCTTATAGCCTCGTAGCTCGCCCCTATCATCTCAACACCGTATCTCTGGAGGACTCCTTCCTCGTAGAGCTGGACAGCGAGGTTGAGGGCTGTCTGGCCTCCGAGGGTGGGAAGCAGGGCGTCCGGCCTTTCGGTCTTTATTATCTCCTCTATAACCTCAGGGACTAAGGGTTCTATATAGGTCCTGTCCGCTATCTGGGGGTCCGTCATTATGGTGGCGGGGTTTGAGTTTACCAGGATGACCTCAAAACCCTCCTGCTTGAGAGCTTTACAGGCCTGTGTCCCTGAGTAGTCGAACTCAGCAGCCTGGCCTATGACTATGGGTCCCGAACCGATTATCAGTATCCTTTTGAGGTCTTTTCTTTTAGGCATTAAAAATGATATTATAGTAAACGATAAACCAGCAGAAGGAGGGATGGATATGAAAAAGACCGCCCCCCTTGCGTCCGCGGTAGCGATCGGGATGGTAGCACTCCTCACCCAGTCCTGCGCGAGCAAGTCGGATCTGGACGCCCTCAAGGCGGAGATCGAATCCCTCAAGAAGGAAACACAGCAGGTCAAGGAGGAAACAGCCCAGCTGAAGAAGGAAGCTGAGGAGATAAGGAGGCTTGCGGAGGAGATAAGCAGGAAGGTGGACGAGCACGCTGGTGATACGAGCATTCACTACAGCAGGTGACCGGGAGGGAAAGGTATGAGAAGAGGACTGATAGCGCTCCTTCCCCTGGTGGGTCTGTCTGGGGCTTTCATAGTGAACCAGTCCTGTGCTACCAAGTCAGCCCTGGAAGAGGTTCAGGGTGAAGCGGAGGTTCCCAAGAAGAACATCCAGGAAGCCAGGGAGAACCTTCAGGAGGCCAGGGGTATCCTCGGCGAGGCGAGGAGGATCCTTGAGTCCGCTAGGGAGAGGCTGGAGAGACACATAGCCAACAGGGAGCTTCACACACCCCCGCCTCCCCCGGAAAAACCCGTGGCGGAGGAAGTCCCTCCCGCACCGGTTGAGAAGGAAGAGTACGGGACCGTTAAGGTCGGCTGGTGCGACACACTCTGGGATATATCCGAGAGGGTTTACAACAACTCCCTCTACTGGCCCGCCATATACAACCTGAACAGGGAAAAGGTGGGAGATGATCCCTGGATACTTGCCCAGGGGACCGTTCTCAGATACAAACTGAACCTCACGGAAGAGGAGAAGGACATGGCTGTCAGGGAGGCTATAGAGTGGGACCTTAAGTTCAAGGACAGGCCGAGGTCTCCCAAGTGCCCTCCCAGGTGATCACTCCCACTCTATCGTGGCGGGAGGCTTTGAGGATATGTCGTAGACCACCCTGTTTACGCCTTTGACCTCGTTTATTATCCTTCTCATGACCCTGTCGAGGAAGTCGTGGGGGAACCTGAACCAGTCCGCGGTCATACCGTCCACGCTTTCAACCGCCCTCAAGGCTATAACCTTTTCGTAGGTCCTCACATCGCCCATGACGCCGACGGTCCTCACGGGGAGAAGGACCGCAAAGGCCTGCCAGACCCTCTCGTAGAACCCTTCCCTTTTTAGCTCCTCTATGAATATGCTGTCCGCCTTCCTCAGGATCTCAAGGTCCTCCTCGTTCACCTCACCGAGGATCCTTATAGCAAGGCCCGGTCCCGGGAATGGATGTCTCATCAGGATCTCACGGGGGACTCCCAGTAGCTTCCCGATCTCCCTTACCTCGTCCTTGAACAGGTCCCTGAAAGGCTCCAGAAGCTCGAGGTTCATCCTCTCGGGCAGGCCTCCCACGTTATGGTGGGTCTTTATCTTGGCTGATCCCTTTACACCTGCGCTCTCAACGACGTCGGGGTATAAAGTCCCCTGGAGAAGGAACCTGACCCCTTCCACGTTCCTCGCCTCACTCTCCAGGACCTCTATGAAGGTGTTTCCTATTATCCGCCTTTTCTCCTCAGGGTCCTCTACGCCCTTCAATCTCTCCAAGAACACCTTTCCCGCGTCCACAACCCTGACGGGAAGCCCTAGGGCTCTCAGGTTCCTCTCCACCTCCTCTCTTTCCCCGAGCCTGAGGAGTCCGTGGTCCACAAACACGCAGTGGAGCCTGTCCCCTACCGCCCTGTGGACCAGAACCGAGGCGACCGTTGAGTCCACGCCCCCAGACAGAGCCGCTATCACCCTGCGATCTCCCACCTTCATCCTTATCTCCTCTATCTTCTCACCAACGAGATCCCCTATCTCCCAGTTTCTCGTTGCCCCGCAGACCTTGAAGAGGAAGTTACCGATGATCTCCCTGCCGAAGGAGGTGTGGACAACCTCCGGGTGAAACTGGAGACCGTAGATCAATCCCCTTCTGTCCCTGATGACCGCATGGGGTGAGTTTTCCGAGACCGCGACCGTTGTGAAGTCTTCGGGGAGTTCGGTTACCCTGTCCGCGTGGCTCATCCAGACGTCAAACTCCTCCGGGAGTCCCTCAAAGAGGGGGTCCTCCTTAAGGACTCTCAGCCTCGCCCTCCCGTACTCCTGCTTTGCTGACCTCTCCACCCTGCCCCCGAGCTGGTGAACAACAACCTGAAGGCCGTAGCATATACCGAGGATAGGAACGCCGATCTCGTAAATACCTCTGTCTGGAAGGGGTGCACCCTCCTCGTAAACCGAAGCGGGTCCGCCCGAGAGGATTATCCCGTATGGGTCTTTTCTTTTGATGCTCTCCGGGTCCTCCTCCCAGCTAACTATCTCGCTGTAAACCCCGAGCTCCCTCACCCTGCGGGCTATAAGCTGGACATACTGGGACCCGAAGTTGATCACTATGACGGGTCTCCTCCGCATGAGTATAAATCATACAAAAAACCCGGCTCGGGTATTAACTTTCGGTACATGGAGAATCTGAGCGAACTGGCGGTCAGGTTCGGAAGGTTTGTTTCCGAGAGGGACGAGCTACACGTAGATGAGATCGACGAGGAAACCGTGGAGAGGGTCCTTGAGGAGTTCATAAAACAGGTCCTCAAGGGCAGGAAGCCGTCTGAGGAGGAGATCGAGGAGATAAAGATAGGTCTGGAGGAGGGTCTCATAGACGGTGCCACCGTCAACGAGATGGAGGGGTGATCCTCTTCCACAGTATAAAGGAACCAGTTTCTTTTACCAAGTAAGGTCTGTATCCTGTCCTGTCAGTCCAGGTGTCTTTTATCTTAGACCCCTTCATGACAAACACGTAGTCCCTCGAGAGGCCTTCGAGTAGAGGTGCTATCTCCTCGAACTCACCGAGAGCCCTTGCGACAACTATGTCGAATCTCTCCGCGACCTTTTCAGCCCTGACACAGAGCACACTGTAATCCTCTCCTATTTTGGTTTTCAAATACTCGAGAAAGCTACACCTCTTTGAGGAGGCCTCTATGAGTGTGATCTTTATATCCTTGAGGTAGATCTTTAAAGGGACTCCCGGGAAACCCGCACCGCTACCCACATCCGCAACCGTCCTCCCCTTCCAGTCCACACCCACGTCCTCAAAACACCTCACCAGAGTCAGGGAGTCCAAGAAGTGTCTTTCAACTATCCTCCCTGGTTCCCTATCACCCACGAGGTTGTGTACCCTGTTCCACCTCAGGATCTCCTCAAGGTACAGTGCGAACTTCGCAACCTGGTCACCGCTTAACTTAAAGCCCTTTTCCCTGAAAATCCTCTCGATCTCCGATGGACTCAAGGACATGCCTCACCACACCCTCCGGGTCACCGCTCCTGTATATGTCCCTGCCCATAACTATCATGTCCGCACCGTCTCTTACAGCCTCCCGGGGTGTGGAGAACCTCCTCTGGTCATCCGCACGTCCAGAGATCCTCACGCCGGGGACCACAGTAAATAGACCTGTAAGCTCCTTGACCGCCTTCACCTCCAGTGGCGAGCAGACCACCCCGTAGAGACCAGCATCCTTTGCAAGGCAAGACAGGTGAAGGACCATATCCCTTACGGACCCGAAACCCGTTTTGAGAAACCTCAAATACTTCTCGTCGTGGCTGGTTAAAAGGGTAACGCCTACCAGTTTGACCTTCCCTGCCCTTCTCACCGCCTCCTGAAGAACCTCTTTTCCCGCCAGCGTGTGCAGGGTTAGATAGTCCACACCGAGGTCGTCAGCCCTCGAGACCACCTCACCCACAGTGTTCGGTATGTCGTGGACTTTAAGGTCCAGAAAGACCTCCCTGCCCGTTTCCTTTATACGTCCGATGATGTCGGGTCCGCCTTTCAGAAAGAGGACAGGACCGACCTTGAAGACGACCGGGTACACCGACAGGACCTTCACGAGTTTAAGGGCTTCGTCCGGATCGAGGTCAAGGGCGATGCAGAGCCTGGGCATAGAAATATTAAAGCACGAGGGGAAGCACCCTCAGAGGTTCTCCCCGCAGTGGTGTGACCAGTTTCAGGAAAAGAAGGGCTGTTGTGTAGGCGTCATCTACCGCTGAGTGGACGCCCAAAGCAGGCACGCCCATAGCACGGGCTACAGCTTCAAGGGACCCTGCCCTTACACCCCTCCTCCTGAGCAGTGCCAGAACATCAACTCTGTAAAAAGGGAAAGGTATACCGTATATTCTCCTCAGATACCTCTCCACGAAACGTATGTCGAACTCCACGTTGAAGCCAACCACCACCGTTCCTACCGCGTACTCCATGAAGTCCTCCATTACCTTCTCAGGATCCTCCCCGAGCTCCGCCAGATCCCGGAGCGTTATACCGTGCACCTCCACAGACTCCCTGCTCAACCTGTCCACCCTCAGAAACCTGTGGAAGGCTGTGGAGAGGTCTACCGCCAGAGACTCCCTCACCTTCACAGCCCCCACCGAGACGAGGCGGTCCTTTTTCGGGTTAAGGCCTGTTGTCTCCGTGTCGATGACAGTAAAAGTTGTTTTCTCTATAGGGCGGTTCAGGTTCAGGTCCCTGTAGAACCTCCTCCAGGCTTCCCTGTTGCTGTACCTTCTTTTCAGGCAGTGTATCTTAAGACCGAGGATCATCTTGGCAGGAAGCCCGTGAACCTCCTCTCTATGAAGGACTGGAATTCAGCCACCACCTTGAGGGAGTCTTTGAGGAGGTCCCTTTCGATCTTGGTGAGCTTTTCAGGGTTCACGTAGTTGTCAGGTTTCCTACCCTCCCTGATCTTGTCTATCTGGCTCTTCAGCCTTACCGTCTGCAGGAAAGTGTAGGCTTCCTTCAGGTCCTCCCCGAGGTCACGGGGCATGTCCCCTGAGGCCACAAGCCTGTCTATCCTCTCCAGCGTCGAGGTCTCCCGTATCCTACCCCTGAGGGCCAGCGCCCTGACACCCTGCGTGACAGGAAATATACCTCCCTTCTTTATATCGAACTCACCCCTGTGTTCACCCCTGGTCTCTATGACTATCCTCCTCATGAAACCAACGGGCGGTTTCACCTTTACAGCGTCCAAAAGCATGTAAGCCAGGAAGATGTCGTGCCTTTCCACCGCCTTGAATATGTGGTCTCTCAGATCTTCCACAAGGTCCGCACTACCGAAGGCGTTTCTCAGATCGAAGAAGATACCAACCTTAAGGGTGCGTCCTGGATCAGCTGTGGAGAACCACTCGGACACGGTTTCCTTCCAGCCCGATATACCCTTCCTCCAGTCCGGGTTTCTCACCATAACGTTCCCGGGACAGGGCGGAAACCCTATCCTGATCAGCATGTCCGAGTATGCGCTTCCGAACCTCGAAAAGTAGTCCTCCACGTCCGCGTCGATCACAGGGTAGGTGTCGTCGTACACAAGGGCGTTATCCTGGTCCGTCCTCAGCGTCTGCTCCCTCCTCCCCTCACTGCCGAGAACCATCAAGCTGAAGGAGACAGGAGGCTCAATCCCTATATCCCTTATCGTCAGGAGAACAGCTCTTCCCATTATCTTGTCGCCCAGCTCCGATATAAGCCTGCCTATGTAGGTTACCTTAACGCCCTCCAGGAACAGGTCTATTACGAGGTCTGTTACCAGGGAATACAGATACCTGAGATCCTCAACAGTTCCCGCCCTTTCGATCTCCTTTATCAGAACGAGAAGATTTTTACTCTCGTGGGCTATTATGTCCTTGTCCTCAAGCACACCTACAAGCCTCCCCTCCCTGGTCACTCCTATTCTCCTTATGTTGTTGCCCGCCATCCTGAGTATAGCCTCAAAGACAAAGCTCTCCTCCTCTACGCTGATCACAGGATAGGTGGCTATCTCGCCGAGCGGTGTCATTCTGGGGTCCCTGCCCTCCGCGACAACCCTCTTTATGATGTCCCTTTCGGTCACTATACCGATACCGTCACCCAGAACGAACAGACAGGTGAGGTTCTTGTCCTTCATCATCCTGGTCGCTTCAAAAACGGATGTGCTACCGCTTACAATGGGAACTTCCCTTACCTTGAGATCCTTCACCTTGAGGGTGAGAAACCTCTCCAGGGTTCCGCCTTCCTTCAGAGGTGTCCTCACGAGGTTCATGGTGTTACTGAGCTTCTTCGCCAGACTCCTGGTGAAGAACAGGTCAAACTCCTCATACCTTTCCACCAGCTTCAGGAAGATCTCCTTGGGCAGGAGGTAAAGTATTGTGTCCTGAACCGCCCTGGCGGTGGAGGTGGGTGGGTCTCCGCTCAGTAGAGATGGGTAACCGAAAACGTCTCCCTCGTGGAGGAAGTCTATCTCCTTACCGTCGACCAAGAGCACAACAGCCCCCTTACGGACTATGTAAAGGTAGTCAAGGGGTTTCGATCCCTCACCGAATATGACCTCTCCCTCCGGGTAGTATCTGACTATTATGTGAGAGGAGACCGCCCCCAGGGCTTCCCCCGGGAGCGAGGAGAAGGGGTAGTGATTCCTGAGGAAATCGTCAACATCCCGTATCATACCTCGTGGATCTTCTTAGGATACCTGAGGTCCTCAACCATCTTCTGGATCCTCTCGGAAGGTGGCTGTGTGGCAAGGGTGACCGCAATGGTGACGATCAGGTTGGCTATAAGCCCGAACAGCCCTGAAGCTGTGTGCTGTATGCCGAGTATCGAAAAACCGTGGACCTTGTTCAGGTAGATGTAGGCTATGGTAACCACAAGTCCCGTAACCAGACCCGCAACAGCCCCCTGCTTGTTCAACCTCTTCCAGAACACGCCCAGAACGAGAGCAGGGAAGAAGGAAGCTGTTGCCAGTGAGAAGGCCCAGGCGACTATCTGAACTATGAAGGCTATCTGCTGCGCTGCCACAAAACCTCCTATGATGCCCGCAACCGCAACCGCGATCTTGCCTATAAGGACAACCCTCTTTTCCGGTGCTTTGGGATCTATCATCTTGGCGTACAGGTCGTTGGATATGGCCGCTGCTATAACAAGGAGAAGACCGTCCGCGGTGGAGAGCGCAGCCGCGAGTCCACCCGCCATGACAAAGAAACCGACAACCGCAACCAAGCCCGCTATCTCCGGGGTGGCGAGAACCACTATATCCCTGTGCATGTTCAGCTCCGCCCACTGTATTATTCCGTCCCCGTTCTTGTCGACTACATTAAAGAGGCCCGTCTCCGCCCACTTCTGTGCCCAGTCGGGAAGCTGGTCCACGGGCTTGCCGACCACGTCTTTCAGGATCACGTATCTGGCAAAGGCGGCGTATGCGGGAGCGGTGAGGTACAGGATCGCTATGAAGAAGAGTGCCCATCCCGCACTCACCCGGGCATCCCTGACCGAGGGCGTTGTGAAGAACCTCATGAGTATGTGTGGGAGGGCGGCTGTTCCCGCCATAAGGACGAAGGTGAGGGCTAAGAACTGGGCGAGGTTGAACTTAACGAACGGCTCAACGTAGTGTGGGGATATGCCGTGCTGTGTCTCAAGCTGTATTATGTTTTCCAGGACTTTACCGTACAGGATCTGGGGCAGGGGCACACCGAACCACTGGACCGCCAGGATCGAAACGGGGAGGAGGTATGCGGTTATAAGGACTATGTACTGGGCTACCTGGGTCCAGGTTATTGACTTCATACCGCCCAGTATGGTAGTCGCTATTATGACGATCATCCCTATGGCTATACCTATCTCGAAGGGAACGCCGAAGAGCCTTCCCATTATTATCCCCACACCCGCCACCTGGCCAACCATGTAGGTGAAGCTTATGATTATTGCGGTCACCAGGGCAACGAGTCTGGCGAACTGGGACTCGTACCTTTCCGCTATGAAGTCAGGAACGGTGTACTTCCCGAACTTCCTGAGATACGGGGCTATAAGCATGGCGAGGAGAACGTATCCTCCCGTCCAGCCCATTATGTAAGCGAGGCCGTCATAACCCAGTGCGTAAAGAGCCCCCGCCATAGAGATGAATGAGGCTGCGCTCATCCAGTCCGCTGCAACAGCCATACCGTTCCAGAAGGCGGGTATCCTCCTCCCAGCAACATAGAACTCCACCGCCTCGGTCGCCCGGTTGTAGATGGCTATCGCCATGAAGACGATTATGATCCCGAAAACTATCACATAACCCATAATGTTCTCCATGGCTCACTCCTCCACTCCGTACTTCTGGTCAAGCCTGTTCATAGCGTAGGCGTAAACGAAGATAAGCACCACGAAGGTGACAACCGACACCTGAGCACTGACCCAGTAATGCATGGGAAACCCGAACATAGACAGCTTGCTGAGCGGTTTGGCAAGCAGGGCACCGACATAGGACACAAGGAACCATATGATGAGCAGAACAGAGATGAGCCGTATATTTTCCCTGTGGTATGCCTCTAACTTTTCCTTGTCCATCACTACACCTCCCTTTAAAATTTTGTTTTAAAGTTTACAAAACAGCTTTTAAATTGTCAATTATTTCCTTTTAAATAAAACAACGTTTGATAAAAAATACGGTATTTTCGCTTTAAAATCCGGACCTTTTTTATCTTAAAGACCCATTTTTAATTTTAAGATCGGCGGGTATCTGGAAAATATTGGTAAATGAAGTCTTAAGATTTTATAAGAATATGCGCATATCCCAAAAATCAAACAACGTTTTATTTTCAAATCGGTTGTTAGCCTGGACAAAACCGCCTAAAATTTAAACAAAATATCAGGAGGTGGTGTTATGGCTGAGCAGGAGAAGGCGGAGGTTCTTCTTAAGGTAAAGGAGAAGTACGAGCCTCCTAAGGATACAGTGGAGAGGGCGTGGATAAAGGACTACGAGTCCCTCTATCAGGAATCCATCAAGGACAGGGAAGGCTTCTGGGCAAAGGTAGCGGAGGAGCTCCACTGGTTCAAGAAGTGGGACAAGGTCCTCGAGTGGAACTTCCCTTACGCCAAGTGGTTCGTGGGCGGAAAGACCAACATAACCTACAACTGCTTGGACAGGCATGTGAAGAACGGCAAGAGGAACAAGGTGGCTTACATATACATAGATGAAGAGGGGAGGGAAAAGAAGATAACCTACGGAGAGCTTCTGGAGCTTGTGTGCAGGATAGCGAACGGCCTCAAGTCTTTGGGGGTCAAAAAGGGAGACAGGGTGTCCATCTACATGCCCAACACCATAGAGGCCATAGCGACCATGCTCGCCTGTGCCAGGATAGGGGCTATCCACAGCGTCGTTTTTGCAGGCTTTTCGGAGGGGGCTCTGAGGACCAGGATAGAGGACGCAAAAGCCAAGGTTGTGGTTACCGCAAGCTACACGAAGAGGAGGGGAAAGAGGATAGACCTTCTCCCGACAGTCCAGAAGGCGATAGACGGCCTTGACTTCGTTGAAAAGGTCGTCGTCTGGGACAGGGACGGGGACGTACTTACAGAGGACATGGGAGATATGTTCGTGAGCTTCGACCAGATGGTAAAGGACGCAGAACCCTACTGCGAACCAGAGGTGATGGATGCGGAAGACCCTCTTTTCATACTCTACACATCGGGAACGACAGGCAAGCCCAAAGGCGTGCTCCACACTACGGGTGGCTACATGGTCCAGACATACTTCACCTCCAAGGTGGTCTTTGACCTTCACGAGGACGACATATACTGGTGCACCGCGGACATAGGCTGGATAACCGGACACTCTTACATAGTCTACGGGATACTGGCCAACGGGGTAACATCCTTAGTGGTGGAAGGAGCTCCCGACTACCCCGACCCCGGGAGGTGGTGGAGCTACATTGAGAAGTACAGGGTGAACGTCTTCTACACAGCCCCGACCGCCATAAGGATGTTCATGAGATACGGAGAGGAGTGGCCCGCAAAGTACGACCTGTCTTCCCTGAGGATCCTCGGGTCAGTAGGTGAACCCATAAACCCCGAAGCCTGGCACTGGTACTACAAGAACATAGGAAGGGAGAAGTGCGTGATAGTTGACACCTGGTGGCAGACCGAGACGGGCGCCCACATGATAACCACGGTCCCCTCCTACTCAGCAAAGCCCGGAAAGGCGGGAAAGCCCATGTTTACGGTTGAGGTCGAGATAGTGGACAAGGACGGGAAGAAGCTACCGCCCGATACGGTGGGCTTCCTCGTCATAAAGACACCCTGGCCCTCCATGCTCAGGACCTGCTGGGGTGAGCCGGAAAGGTACGAGAAGTACTGGAACACGATCCCCGGCGTCTACTTTGCGGGAGACCTCGCTTCCTACGACGAGGAAGGGTACATCATGATCCTCGGGAGGGCGGATGACGTTATAAACGTTGCGGGACACAGGATAGGAACGATGGAGGTGGAGAGCGCCCTCGTTGACCACCCCGCGGTTGCGGAAGCTGCGGTCATAGGAAAGCCTCACGAGGTGAAGGGTGAGTCCATAAAGGCCTTCGTGATCCTCAAAAAGGACGCCCAGCCCTCCGACAAGCTCGTCGAGGAGCTCAAGCTCCACGTCAGGAACATACTCGGTCCCATAGCGGTTCCCGACGAGATAGAGTTCGTGGAGAAGCTACCCAAAACGAGAAGCGGAAAGATAATGAGGAGGGTCCTCAAAGCCCAAGAGCTCGGGCTTGACGTGGGTGACATCTCGACCTTAGAGGACTGAGAGATAGGTCTTCCTTATTGTGTCCCTCTTCAGGAGGTCCTCGGACCTCCCCTCGTCCACTATCTCTCCCAGGTCAAAGACGTACGCCCTGTCGGATATCTCAAGGGCGAGGGAGACCTCCTGCTCAACGACTATCATCGATATGCCCTCCTCCTCCCTTATCCTGAGGAGTATGCCTGCGAGCCTCTCCACGACCGCAGGAGCAAGACCGAGAGAAAGCTCGTCTATCATCAGGAGTTTCGGCCCGCTCATAAGGGCCCTCCCTATGGAGAGCATCTGCTGTTGTCCCCCCGAGAGGTCTCCAGCCAGGTCCTTCCTCTTCCTGTAAAGCTCAGGAAAGTAGGAGTAAACCTTCTCGAGGCTCTCCTTCACCCTGTCCTTTCTGGTCCACGCACCCAGGATCAGGTTCTCCTCAACGGTCATACCCAGAAACAGCCTCCTACCCTCCGAAGCAAGAGCTATACCCCTTCTCACCCTGTCCTCTGGACTGAGGTCCTCTATGTGCTGGTCCATGTACTTTATGCTTCCCCCCCAGGGCTTCAGGATACCCGCCAGGACCTTCAGGAAGGTGCTCTTACCCGAACCGTTTGACCCGAATACAGCGACCACCTCACCCTCGTTCACGTGCATGCTCACAGACTTCAGGACCTGAACGTCTCCGTACCCCGCTTCAAGGTCCCTTACCTCTAAAAGCCTCATACCTCTCCCCCAGGTAAGCCTTTATGACCTCCTCGCTGTTTGCCATACCTTCTGGTTCTCCCTCGTATATCACCCTCCCCTCGCTCAGGACTATGACCCTTCTGGTTATCTGGAAGAGGGCCTTGAGGACGTGCTCCACAAGGATCATGGCTACACCCGTTTCGGAGTGTATCCTCCTGAGAAGATCCAGGATCTCCCTTACGGACACAGGGTTGAGGCCCGCAAAGACCTCGTCTAGAAGCAGGAGCCTCGGGTTCAGGGAAAGCGCCCTCGCGAGTTCGAGCCTCTTCCTCTGAGCGAGGGAAAGGCTACCCGCCTTCACGTCCTTCATGTGAAGGAGCCCGACCATACCGAGTATCTCCTCCGCCCTCTTCCCGTCGGATCCCGGACCGCCGTAGTGGAGGGGTACGAGCACGTTCTCAAGGACCGTCAGGTTGGAGAACAGCCTCGTTATCTGGAAGGTCCTACCGATACCCATCCTCGCCCTAACGTGAGGGCTCAGGCGGTCCACCCTCTTCCCTCCGAAGAAGACGCTACCTTTGTCCTGCCTTACCGTCCCGCTCAGGACGTTCAGGAGTGTGGTCTTACCTGACCCGTTCGGACCAACTATCCCCAGGATCTCGCCCTCTCCGAGGGAGAAGCTCACCCCCTTTAAGGCAACGTTTCCGCCGAAGCTTTTGAATACATCCCTCACAACGAGGAGGCTCATCTTCTCCTCCATATACCCTTTGGTATGATAAGCACGATGAGGACTATGAGAAGTCCCAGGATAAGGCCGTGAACTCGCGGGAACTGACCCCACAGGGTCTCCGAAACCACCTCCAGAACGAAGGCGCCCGCCACGGGACCGCCCACCGTACCCACCCCACCCATAAGGAGTGCGACGAACATCTTAACCGAGAGTACTGGGTCGAACATGGAGGTCGGGTCTATGTAGGTTATCCAGTAGGCGTAAATACCTCCTGAACACCCTGTTATAAGGGCCATCAGGGTAAAGGAGGCGGTCTTAAAGAGCAGGGTGTTAACCCCCAGGGTCTCAGCGGCAACCTCGTCCTCCCTGATCGCCTTCAGGGCGTACCCGAAGGTTGACCTCTCCACATAGGCGTTTATCAGGAACGCCACCAGGGTAAGGGTCCAGAAGAGGTAGTAAAAGATCAGGTACCCCCCCGGACCCCTGTATATGGGCAGGTTTATGCCCTGGGCGCCTCCCGTGACCTCCAGGTTTGCGACGAGCTCACCGAGGGCGAGCTGGAGGGCAAGCGTAGTTATGGCGAAGTAATGGCTCTTCAGCCTCATAACAGGAGGGGCGATGAGGAGGGCGAGCAGACCCGAAAATAGCGTACCGCAGAGAAGAGCTAAGGGAAAGGGGAGGGACAGGTCCTTCATCAGGACCGCGGTCACATAGCCACCGACCCCGAAGAAGGCAACGGATCCGAAGGCGGGATACCCCGTGTACCCGAGGAGTATGTTCTGGGCGAGGGCAAGAGATGCCAGAAGAAGGGCGGACGTTATCACCCTCTCCAGGTAGTCGGTGAGAAAGGGAGGAAGGATACTGAGAGCCAGAAGCCCAGCAAGGACGACGAGGTCATGTCTCCCCATAGTACTTACCGCCCAAAAGCCCTCTGGGTCTCAGGATCAGGAAAAGAAACATGACGATAAGGGAGGCGAAGAACTTCCACCCCTCTCCCAGGTAGAACCCGGTGAAGACCTCAAGGACACCCAGAAACAGACCGCCCGCGACCGCACTCTCCACCCTTCCCAGACCACCCACTATGCTCACGAGGAAGGCCTTTACCGTGAGCATACCGCCGTCAAAGGGTGTGAACCCCTGAAGGACCCCGTACAGGTTCCCCGAGGCGAGGGCGATCCCCGTCCCTATGCCCGAGGTTATCAGAAAGATCTTTTCCGGAGACACACCGACCGTCCTGGCACCTTCCCTGTCGAGGGCTACCGCCCTTATAGCCCTCCCGGTCCAGGTCCTGTGAAGGAGCAGGTAGACGAGGGCGGTCAGGATTAGAGAGAGAACGAAAACAAGGGCCTTAACCTCCGTGATTATGAGAGGTCCGAGCAGGTGGCTCCTTTCCGCGTAGGGAACGTCTATGGACCTTATATCCGCCCTGAATATGAGGTTGAGGGCGTTTGCTATGAATATGTCAAGGCCGAAGGTCAAGATAAGCACCATGAAGGGCTCCAGGTTCATCACCCTGTTCATCAGAAACCTCTGAAAGAAGAGACCCAGCAGGAAACCTCCTGTGAAGGAGAGGGGGAGGGAGAGCACGGGGTCGAGACCGAGGTAGATGTGGAGGGTGTAGGCAAGGTAGGCACCCAGGATTATGTAGCTCCCGTAGGCGAGGTTTATTATGTTGAGAACACCCCAGGTGAGGGAGAAACCGAGGGACATGAAGGCGTAAAAGGTCCCCAGAAACAGGGACTCGACCAGAAGCTGGAGGACCGTGTCCATCTACTTCCAGGCGGGCTTGGGGTATACAGGCTCCGCTTCCCTGAAGGGGTAGACGGTTACAGGCTTTCCGTTCTGTATCTGAACAACCGCCATCGGCTTCGTGACTATCTTGCCCGTCTCATCAAAGCCTATGACACCGTAGAAGGTCTCCACCTTCATATTCAGAAGCTCCTGTCTTACCTTTTCCACGTCAAGGGTCCCGGCCCTCTCTATGGCTATCTGGAGGGCCATCGCCGCGGCGGTTCCCCCCGCGGAGTGGTACTCGGGGTCCTCCCCGTACTTCTTCCTGTAAGCTTCCACGTAACCCCGTGTGTCGCCAAAGAGGGGGTCCTTGTAGCTGAAGGCCTTTGACCACTGCACAGGTCCGAACACGTACTCCGCGTCCTCACCGAGGGCCTTCACGAAGGCGGGAACGGGCGGTCCGACGGTGAGACCCACGAACTTGGGGTTTATCTTGAACTGCTTAAGCTGTTTCACAACGAGGACCGAATCCCTGAAGTGGCCCGCACCTATGACCACATCGGGTTTCTTCGCCCTTATCTTGATCATGAGTGAGGAAAGGTCCTGAGCTCCCTTAGGATAGCCCTCAAAGAGGACGACTTTAAGGCCTTTCTCTTTAGCCCTTTCCAGTGCACCCCTCGCCGCGTCCTCGGAGAATATGTCCTTTTCGTAGATTATGGCGACAGTTCTTGGCTCCGGTTTCAGGGTGACCGCGAGGTCTATAAGGTTTCTCCCGTAGTCGGGAGCGGTGTTGAAGACACCGAAGATGTGTCTGTAGCCCTGTTTGTATATCTTGGAAGACGCTCCTCCACCCTGAACCATAAGTGCCCCGTGCTTTTCCACTATACCCGCAGCGGCAAAAACCTGTGCGCTACCGTAAGGTCCGAGGATGAACTTTATCCCGTCCTCAACGATGAGCTTCTCAACGAGCTTGGCGGTCGTTTTGGGATCACTCTGGTCGTCGTAGTAGACTATCTCCACCCTGTACCTTTTGTTTCCCACCTTTATACCGCCCATGGAGTTAACCTTTTCCTTCCAGAGCTCGTATCCCCTCCTGAGGAGCTCACCCTCCTTAGCGTACTTACCCGTAAAGGAGACCGCCGCCCCGAGCCTCAGGACCTCCTCCGCGAGGGAAAGGCCCGCGAGAACCATGAGGGCTATGAGAAGCCTCACCATACTTACCACCTCCTCACTTCTCTATTATGGTCTCCTCCACCTTCATACCGAAGTGTCTCCCCGCCTCCTCCACGTACCCGAGCACCTCATCGCCCTCCTTCAGCTGGGCTACAGACACGGGAGTCCCGTCCGGTCTTGTGAGCCTTATTGTCTCCGCGTTCTGGAGGATGCAGGAGAGCTTCTTCCCTTCGGAAACACCCTCCACCAGGACCATAGGCCTCCTCTCCACCTTAGCCCTTCCCACGTAGGCAACCCTTCCCCTCCCTTCGTGGTTGTAAACCATAACCTCATCTCCCGCCCTGAGCTCACACAGGTACCTGGTCCTGTTCCCGGGGACCCTTATGTACATGTGGACCGCACCCGCGTTCACCCTGAAGGGTCTGGACGCCACGTAGGGGTTTTCCTCCGTCTCCGCGTGGACGAGGAACATACCCCCCGATGAGTTTCCCACCAGCATACCTTCCCCTCTGGTCATCAGGTTCATGGTGTCAACGCACACCCTGTCTCCGAGACCGAGGGGGAGTATGCGGGTGACCTTTACGGTGACGAGCTGTAGGGTTTCCTCCCCTTCTCCGAGGACCTTCGCGGTCCTCCTTACCTCGTTCAGGTCCTCAGTTCTGAGGACGACACCCTTAACTCCCTTCTCGAGGGTCTGGAGGGCCAGCTTCGCCTCTTCGGAGTTCCTGACCACCGCGTAGATCTCGTCCTTCTGGGCTATCAGGTTTTCGAGGGGGATCACCTTCCAGTCCGAGGTCTCCACTATCACCTTCACACCCTCCGGGACCCTCGCGGCCCTTTCCTCGTCCTCCTTCCCCTCTATCCTTATGTAGAGGACGTCCCTGTTCAGCCTGAGGTCCCCGTCTGGAGACACGACGGTTATGCGGGCCAGCTTCTTTACCTCCTCCGCTTTTCCCTTTACGGGAATGACCACCGCAACCGCACCCGACTCTATGGCGGTAGTCACCAGCTTCTTGTCGTAAGGCTCAACCCAGACCCACAACTCCTTCATGGGATAAAAGTATACAATTAAAATTTTCCCATGGGGAGGAAGGGCCTCTACATCCTGGCTGCAGTCCTCATGGCGGGTGTCCTGCTCCTATCCCTCGACGTCTACGCGGACAGGAAGGCCAAGGAGACCGTCAACACGCTCGTTGAGAGGTTCGGGATAGAGGACAGGGTCTCCTACGGGAAGGTGGACCACTCGGTCCTTAAAGGAGAGACCAGGATAGAAAACCTTTCCTTCCAGGTTAAGGACGGGGTTGTCAGCGTTGATGAGGTCATCGTGTCGGAACTCACGGACGAAAGGACCAGGGTCAGGTTCGTCGGCATATCCTCCACTGACGAAGACTTCGGTGAGTTCAGAAGGAACATGAAAGACCTCGGATACGAAGATGTTAAGGTGAACCTGTTTCTGGACGTCAGAACCGACAGGGAAAAGGGAGACCTTCAGGTGAGGTCCCTCGAGGTTGAGGTCCCCGGAGCTTTCTCACTCAGCATGAGCCTGGACCTCGGAAACCTGAGCTACTCCTTCCTCGAGAAGATAGACGAGGAGGACCTTCCCGAGATCACCGAGAAGGTGGGAAGGATAAGGATAAGGTCTCTTGAGGTGAGCCTGACAGACTTGGGCCTGAGGGAGAGGGCGATAAGGAGGGAAGCCATGAAGACGGGAAAGACTCCCGAGCGGGTGAAGGAGGAGATCCTCAGGGACCTTGAGATGTCCGTCAGCGAGAGCGACCCGGAGATAAAGAAGGACCTTGTAAAAAACCTGAAGACCTTCATAGACGAGGGAGGGACCATCAGGATAACCGCAAGACCCGAAACACCCGTCAGCCTGAG
>JAUZRJ010000052.1 GCA_030950545.1 Aquificota bacterium
GATGACTTCGCGAGGGAGCTCGGCTACGGGAGCTGGGAGGAGGCGAGGAAGTCCATAGAGGAGAAGGTAAGGGAAGAGTTCGAGAGGATGAAAAGGGCCATCGTTGAGGACGCTGTTGCGGACAGGCTGGTTAAGGAACACGAGATGGAGATACCCAAGACCCTTCTCAGGAGGGAGGTCTCGTTTCTGGTTGAGAGAAGAGTAAACGAGCTCAAGCGCTACGGTGTTGACCCAAGATATCTGGACTACAGGGCTATGGCCCAGGAGTTCACGCCACAGGCGGTTGCGAACATAAAGCTGAGGTATATCTTAGACGCCTACGCTGAGAAGGAAGGGATAGAGGTAAATGAGGAGGACGTGAAGGAGCAGATAGAGGACCTCGCTAAGGAGACCGGGTCCACGCCTGAGGAGATCAGGGAGTACTTCGAGAGGGAGAACCTCATGGAGGTCATAAGGGCGGACGCCCTGAGGAGAAAGGCCCTGAGGGACATAATAGGGAAGGTTAAAATAAAAGAGGTCGAAGGTAAGGAGGAGAAGAAGGATGGAGCGGATACTTGATCAGCTGGTTCCCATAGTCGTCGAGCAGACACCGAGGGGAGAAAGGGCTTTTGACATATACTCAAGACTCCTTCAGGACAGGATAGTCCTCCTCGGATTTCCCATAGACGACCACGTCGCCAACCTGATCATAGCCCAGCTCCTCTTCTTGGAGTCTCAGGACCCCGAAAAGGACATATACCTCTACATAAACACGCCGGGAGGTTCCGTGACCGCGGGGCTCGCCATATACGACACCATGCAGTATATAAAGCCGGATATTGTGACCATATGCATAGGGCAGGCGGCCTCGATGGGTGCGGTCCTGCTCGCTGCGGGAACGAAGGGAAAGAGATACGCCCTGCCCCACTCGAGGATCATGATCCACCAACCTGTGGGTGGAATCCAGGGCCAGGCGACCGATATTATCATACACGCGGAGGAGATAAGGAGGATAAAGAGGATGCTTAACGAGATCCTGGCAAAGCACACAGGACAGCCCGTAGAAAAGATAGAGCAGGATGTGGAGAGGGACTACTTCATGTCGCCCGAGGAGGCTAAGGCGTACGGGGTCATAGACAGGGTTATAGAGAAGAGGTGACCATGGGAACAGGCAAGAGCAGGTGTTCCTTCTGCGGTAAAACCGAAGACCAGGCCCTCATACTCATAGGAGGTCCCAACAACACCCACATATGCGATGAGTGTGTTGAGAAGTGCCACAGGATAGTCAGGGACCACAAAGCAAACACCTACGAGATAAACCTCGAGGACCTCCCGACACCGGAGAGGATAAAGCAGGTGCTTGACGAGTACGTCGTTGGTCAGGAAAGGGCTAAGAAGATCCTCTCCGTGGCGGTTTACAACCACTACAAGAGGATAAGGGCCAAGGAGATGGGTCTCGACATCAGCGATGTTGAGGTTGAGAAGAGCAACATACTGCTCATAGGTCCCACAGGTTCCGGGAAGACACTGCTCGCCAAGACCCTTGCCAAGATCCTCGACGTTCCCTTCGCCATAGCGGACGCCACCTCCCTGACCGAAGCGGGTTATGTGGGTGAGGATGTGGAAAATGTCCTGACCAGACTCCTCCAGAACTGCGGATACGACGTGGAGGCTGCCCAGAAGGGTATAGTTTACATAGACGAGATAGACAAGATTGCCAAAAAGTCAGGTATAAACCCGTCGATAACCAGGGACGTCTCGGGAGAAGGTGTACAGCAGGCGCTTCTTAAGATAATAGAAGGAACTGTGGCAAATGTCCCTCCTCAAGGAGGAAGGAAACACCCCCATCAGGAGTTCATACAGATAGACACAACGGACATACTCTTCATATGCGGAGGTGCCTTTGTGGGCCTTGAGGAGATAATAAAGCACAGACTGGGCAAGTCCACGATCGGTTTTGAGTCCTCCATAAGGAAGGTGAGCGATGAGGAGAACATAATGGCCCTCGTTGAGCCGGATGACCTGATAAGGTACGGTCTCATACCTGAGTTCGTGGGGAGGCTTCCTGTGATAGCGACGCTTGATGAGCTCAAGGAGGAGGACCTAGTCAGGATCCTAGTTGAGCCGAAGAACGCCCTTGTGAAGCAGTATAAGAAGCTCCTTTCCTTTGACGGTGTGGACCTTGAGTTCACCGAAGGGGCGCTCAGGGAAATAGCGAGGGAGGCGATAAGAAGGAAGACTGGAGCCAGAGGCCTCAGGGCGATAATGGAGGAGATCATGACAGACGTTATGTTCGAGATACCTTCCCTCGGAAACGTGAAGAAGGTAATAGTGGATGAGGAAACAGTAAAGAAAAAGCAAAAGCCTAAACTGATCTACGAGAAAGCGGTCTGAGATGGAAAGACCCAAGGTCAGATACCTTAACGTTCAGCCATTTGGAGACAGGTTCCTGGTGACGGACCCCTTGGGTGTATCGGATACCATGATCGTAGCACGGGAACTTCTGATCCTGATGTCCCTGATGGACGGAAATAGAACCAGAGAAGATATAAAGGTCGATTTCCTGAGGATTACAGGTCGCATAATTACAGAAGAGGAACTCTCCCAGGTCATAAACATGCTGGACGAAAACCTCCTTCTCCTAAGCGACCGGTTCAGGGAAAGGATCGAGAGGATGAGGTCAGAGGTTCTGAGTTCAGGTATCAGGAAGCCCGCCCATGCGGGAGAAGCCTACCCGTCCGAGGGAGAAAAGCTGGAAGCATTCCTCAGGGAGAGCCTGAAGGGCGATGGCGTTCTCAGGCCCCGGGGTGTGATAGTTCCCCACATGGACCTCAGGGTGGCAAGACACACTTACGGTTCAGTGTACGGCAGGATAGACAGGTCTTACGTAAAGAAAGTTCTGGTCCTCGGTGTCTCCCACTATCTTCACGAGACACCCCTCTCCGCATGTCCCCTCGATTTTGAAACACCGATCGGGAGGGTGGAGGTGGACAGGGAAGTTTTGGAAAAGCTCAGGGCATCCTTTGACCACGACATATACCAGGACATACTGTCTCACATCAGGGAGCACTCCATAGAGTTTCAGACCCTTTACGTGAAACTCCTTTTCCCAGAAGCCAAGATAATACCCTTAATAGTTTCCTACGGTGAACCTGAAGATCTCAGGGAGATGGCAAGGAAGATAGCGGAGTCTGTGGGCGACCATGAAGGTCTTCTGGTAGTATCCAGTGTTGACCTCAGCCACGTCGGGAAGAAGTTCGGTGACCCTATGAGCTACGACCCATCAGGGAGGGACAGGGAGTACATGGATCTGCTCTGCGGTATGAAAAACGAGGAGGCCTTCGATCTTCTCAGGAAGGACGGAAACAGAACGAGAATAGACGGTCAGTTTACGAACTTCGTTTTCATAGAGCTTATGAAGATCTTGGGATCGGGCGGAGGAGAGGTGGTTGACTACGGTATATACGAAGAGAGGGCTACGGATTCCAAGGTGTCCTACGCGGGTGCTGTCTTCCTCTGAGAGCCATGGACGTCAGGATTATGGGATCAGACCAGAGGTCCGTAAGGTGTGCGAGGGTGTCCTTCGGAAAGGACGATAAGGTAGACCCTGAGAGGGACAAAAAGCTCCTCAGGTTTCTCTTCAGGCACAGGCACGCGTCTCCCTTCGAGCACAACATCATAGCCTTCGAGATAGACAGGGAAGGGTGGCTCAGGATCCTGTCCAGACTGAACAACCCAACGGTTCAGATCTACTACTCGGGCGGATACGCGTGGATTAACCTGAGAAACGTGGTGAACTCAATGGAACACCTGCCAGAGGAAGTTCTATCCCAGATAGAGAGGTCCTTTCCCGCGACATGGGCAATAGTAAGGAGTGGAGGAGAAATAGAGGACGATGAGCTGAGCCAACTGCCCTACACAACAGACCGGGTGTTTCTGGAGATGAAGGCGGAAACAGAGTCAGGATGGGTCGGTCTGGTGGACAGCCTTGAGCTTGGGACTGACATGGACTACTACACCTTTATAGTTGAGTGCCCCCTCTTCGTGGCGAGACAGTGGATGAGGCACAGGTTCGGCTCCTACAACGAGATAAGCAGGAGATACACTTCCTACGACATAAAGTTTTACATACCCAATTACCTCAGGAAGCAGGCGAGCAAGAACAAACAGGCGTCGGTGGACGAGCCCGTGGAAGACCCCTACCAGACCGAGTTTCTTGAGGAGATAAAGGAATCGGTGGAGAGATCCCTTTCCCTCTACAGCAGGATGATAGAGAGGGAAGTAGCTAAGGAGCTGGCCAGGGGTGTTCTTCCCCAGTTCATGAAGACGAGGTTTTACTGGACGGTTCCCAGAATAGCCCTGGACAACTTCCTAACACTGAGGACCCACGAAGGTGCCCAGAAGGAGATAAGGGAACTTGCGGAAGCGATAAGGGATATGGTGGGATACAGGGGAACCGACAGGAAGAACAGGCTCTAAGAGAACCATTTTTCCTTTATTCTCCTTGCCACCTGCTCGGGTGTGAAGCCGAAGTGTTCGAACAGGACGTTTCCTGGTGCGGACTTTCCGAATGTTTCGAGTGAGATGATGAGTCCGTCCTCACCCACGTACCTGTGCCAGCAGGTTCCCCTTGCCGCTTCAACGGCCACCCTTCTCTTCACGGACCTCGGGAGAACCTCTTCTCTGTAGTCTTTATCTTGGAGATCGAATATCTCCATACAGGGCATGTTCACTACCCTTACCTTTACACCTTCCCTTTCCAGTATGCTTTTTGCTCCTAAGGCAACATGGACTTCCGAACCCGTCGCTATGATTATCACGTCCGGTTCACCTTCACAGTCGGACAGGATGTAAGCCCCTTTTTTGAGGTTCTCCTCCGAAGGGTAAACGCTCCTGTCCAGTATAGGAACCTTCTGTCTTGTGAGTACTATGGCTGTTGGTCCGTCCTTTCTTGAGATCGCCACCTCCCAAGCTACTCTGACCTCGTTAGCATCACAGGGTCTTATAACCCACAGGTTCGGTATGAGCCTGAGGGAAGGAAGCTGTTCAACCGGCTGGTGGGTAGGTCCGTCCTCACCGAGGCCTATGGAGTCGTGGGTGAACACGTATATAACCTGCAGTCCAGACATCGCTGCGAGTCTTATAGTGGGCCTCATATAGTCCGAAAAGACCAGAAATGTTCCCCCGTAAGGAAGCACACCCCCGTGGTAGGCCATGCCGTTCAGTATAGCTCCCATCGCGTGTTCCCTCACACCGTAGTGGATGTTTCTTCCACCGGGTTTGTCAGCCTGCATGTCCTCGTAGTTCAGAAGGAGGGTGTTGTTAGACTCGGAAAGGTCCGCGGACCCGCCTATCATGGTTGGTATGTGGTCAGCTATAACGTTCAGGACCTTTCCCGAAGCCTTCCTTGTCGGCATGGGTTCTGTGAACCTGGGGATCTCGGAAACCCAGTCCAGGCTCCACTCCTTCCTGAAGGCCCTTTCGATCTCTCTGGCCAGTTCCGGGAACTTCTTTTTGTATTCGGAAAACATAGCCTTCCACTCTTCCTCCCTTTCCCTTCCGAGGTTTACATGCCTTCTTGTGTATCTAAGGGCCTCCTCGGGTACGTAGAACTCATCCTCTTTCCAACCCATCCTCCTCTTTGTCTCCAGTGCCATCTGCCTGCCCAGAGGCGCCCCGTGGACCTTGGGTGTGTCCTGGAGCGGGCTTCCGTACCCTATGTGTGTTCTGACAGAGATAAAGGAGGGCCTGTCAGCCTCCCTGGCTTCCCTTATAGCCTTTTCTATCAGGTCAAGATCGTATCCGTCCTCTATGTGCTGAACATGCCACCCGAGGGCTTCGAATCTCTTCAGAACATCTTCCGACCACGCGAGGCTCGTATCTCCGTCTATGGTTATGCGGTTGTTATCCCATATGACTACAAGCTTGTTGAGTCTCAGATGACCGGCGACAGCAGCCGCCTCATAGGAGACACCTTCCATGAGATCGCCGTCCGAACAAAGAACGTACGTGTAGTGGTCTATAACCGGGTATCCTTCCCTGTTGTAGCGGGATGAGAGGAACCTCTCCGCTATAGCCATACCTACAGCGTTCCCGAAGCCCTGACCGAGCGGTCCCGTGGTAGCTTCAACACCGGGGAGGATCCAGCTCTCCGGATGACCCGGTGTCTTGCTTCCAAGCTGTCTGAAGTTTTTAAGGTCTTCAAGGGTTATGTCGTATCCGAACATAAAAAGAGTGGCGTAAAGCATAGCGGAGGCGTGTCCCGCTGAGAGGACGAACCTGTCCCTGTTTATCCAGTAGGGATTCTTTGGGTTGAACTTAAGAAACCTGTCAAATATAAGGTAGATTATGTGGGACGCTCCGAGAGGCATACCCGGATGCCCAGAACCCGCGCTCTCCACCTGGTCAACGCTCAGGAATCTTATCGTGTTGATAACAAGCTCGTCTATTTTACGCCTCGTTTCTGTATCCAGCTCCATGGCTCAAAATATTTTAAGCTCAGTTGAGCATATCTTCATTGATATCTATTCTGCTTTTTCTCACAAGGCTCTCTACGAACAGGTCAAGGATGTTCCCGACCTTCTGGGAGAAGAGATCCTCCTTCAAACCATCACCCTTCTCGTCTTCGAAACTCCTCCCCTCTATCTCCAAGACAGCGAAACCTGTTCTCATACTGTAAGGACCGAACACCCTTTCCTTTGAGAAAACCATCTTCATTATATCACCCTCTCTGATGCTGAAGGTCTTGGTTAAATCCTCCACCCCGGAGTTCTCAAATCTCAAATACCTTACACCCGCACCTTTACCCTCTTTGAGTCTCCTCTTAACGCCCTCAGCAAACTCCCTTAACTTCTCACGCTTTTTTTCCTCTATAAGCTCCTTTTCTATCTGGGACCTGACCTCACTAAAAGACTTGTAGCCCTTCGGGTGGACCTTTTCAAGATAGATTATGTAGTAAGTATTTCCTGCCTTTGTAATGGAGTATCCGCCTTCTCTCTTTATCCTCTCCATCTCCCTGACCACCTCAGCAGGTAGTTCTGGTCTTTGCTTACTGGATACTCTGTAAGACACACCGCCCTTTACTGTTTTACCTTCTTTGAGAGACCTGTAAACGGAATGGGCTTCCTTTTTTTCCTCTGTGGTCCACACCCTGAAAACCTTGACCTCAGGAAGGGAAAACCTCTCCCTGTTCCTTTCGTAGAAGGACCTCATCTCCTCCTCTGAAGGTTTTTCCGTAATCTTCACATAGTCCTCGGTTATAAGGTAGACTCTGCCTTTAAACCTGACGCCTTCTATCCTACTGAAAGTGTGAATCTCTTCTTCCGTCATGTAAACTCCAGCTCTCAAAAACCTGAAGAGCCTATCTATGGTTATCATCCTCCTAACATGTTCCTCATACTCCTGGGGTGTTATACCGAACCTGCTCAGGACCTCCCTGTACTTCTCTATGCTGAAACTCCCGTTCTCCCAAAAGGCCCTGTCCGTCTTTATTGTTTCCGCCACCTCTCCATAAGAAGCTAAGATTCCCATGTCCTCAGCCTTCTGAAAAAGGACCTCCCTGACAACGAGGTCTGAAACCACACGCCTCTTTACCACCCTCTCCACATCAGGATCTCCGAGGATATCCGCGTACTTCAGGATTTCATATCTGAACTCTCTCAGATCCACACACTCTCCGTTCACAACAGCCACACATCCCCCTTTTCCGAACATCTGCTTTATGTCCGCAACGGTGAACATCCAGAAGAGAAAGGATATGGAAGCTAAGGCTATTATAAAAGCTGCAAGCCTTTTGTGTCTCTGAATTAACGAGTACATGACCTTTATCTTGGTGGCGGCGGGAGGACTCGAACCTCCGACCTGGGACTTATGAGATCCCCGCTCTAACCAGCTGAGCTACGCCGCCTCCAGTATAAAATTATATTATGGCTGTCGCCAGAACGCACACCTTGGCGGATAAAGAGCTCTGCGGTGAACCGCTGGAGATAAGAGAGGGAATGTCCAAAGTCCGCATGAAGGTTACAGAAAAAATGGCGGTCGACGAGAAAGGTCTCGTGCACGGCGGTTTCATATTTTCCCTTGCGGACCTCAGCTCCATGCTCGCAGTGAACCATCCTAACGTTGTACTTGCGGGCGCAAATGTCAGGTTCACCAAACCGGTCAGGGTGGGTGACGACCTTATAGCGGAGGCGAAGGTCAAAGAGAGAAAAGAAAACAGGGTCAAGGTTATCACCTTAGTAAGGAACCAAGAGGGTAACGTTGTTTTCCAGGGAGAGTTCTTCTGCGTCATACCTGAAAAGCACGTCTTGGAGGAATAGTATTGGATCTTTGGAAGGAGAGGCTCAAAGAGATCCTCAACCTGCCCGAGGATTCAAAGATAGTCACAAAACCCTATTACAGAAAGATAATCAAGAAAAATGGAAAGGTTTACAGGGCGCTCACCGTCCAGTACGTTCACCGCGGAAGGAGAAAATACAAACATATACCTAAGGCAAAGGAACCTCACGTTTTCCTCACCTTAGCTGAAGACAGAAAAGATACGGACATCTCCGACCTGATCGAGGATCTGAAGAGCTTGATAGACAGCTCCGCCAAGAAGAAAAAAGAAGACCTGAAAAGGGACGTCATCTTCTTACTAACCAGATTACTAACCAAATAAAATCCACATCCCTTATCCTTACTTTTTTCCTTAGAGCGATTCTTTTCTTTTTTATAAAGAAGAATAATAAGAAACCCCCATCAAGATCACATCCTGTTGTCTCTCAAGGGCTCGGTAAGATCTTTTCCACATTTATCCACATCCTGTTGTGAAAGTTCAGCTCTATCAATAACTTATTCGCGGAAAATTTGATCAGGCCCATGAATGACTTACGGAGTTATC
>JAUZRJ010000053.1 GCA_030950545.1 Aquificota bacterium
TATATGGTCGTTGGCCTTGACCGCGTAGTACACGTTCACCTCCGGGAGGTGGTATCTGATCTGGACGTACTTGGACCTAACACCCTCGAGGTCCACAACCAGGGCGGGTGTCTTTACCTTCTTAAGGACTTCCGCCACCCCGGGTCTTGAGGAGACAAACTCCTGAAAGTACCTCCTCGCGTAGGCAAACTGGATCTCCCCCGCGGAGATAGTCTTCATGATATTAATTTAGGTCAAGGACCATGCCGTCTTTAGCAGAGATCACCTCAAGGCCCGTCTCTCTGGAAAGATCGAGGGCCACCTTTTCAGGATCCCTTCCGTGCATCTCCATGCTGAAGTGGGTGATCACGGTTCTCTCCGGTCTTTTAACCTTAAGGAACTCCTTTATCTCTTCCACCGAAAGATGGTCTATTCCCTCCCTTTTCCTGTAAAAGGTGGTGTTGATTATCAGAAGTTCAGGGTTTTCGGGGTACATATCGATCATCCTCTCCTCATATCTTCCGCAGGTCATGTATACAACCCTGTCGTTGAAGGAAAGCCCGTAGGTCTCCGCCCCGTGGTGGGTGTGCCTCATAACAGCCCTGACTTTAAGGGAACCGCATCTCAGGTCCGATCCCTCCTCCAGATACTCCACGCACTTCAGCCTTTTGAGAAGATAGGGGAGCACCACCCTGTCCTCACCTTCCACCGCGGACCTCGGACAGAAGAGGGACAGGTCTTTCCTTCTGCCCCCGTCGGTGCATGCCTCTATGAGGGTGTTCACGTCAGCGGTGTGGTCGAGGTGTATGTGGGAGAGAACTATAAGGTCTATGGACCTGTAGTCCAGGCCGAGCTCCTTTAGGTACACAAAGGCCCCGGGACCCGGGTCCACCTGGACCCTTACACCTTCCAGATCTATCAGGAAACCACCCGACCGCCTGACGAGCCTGAAGGTGGTTATCCTTCCCCCGGCGGTCCCAAGGAAGACTATCCTATTCCGCGTCTTCAACGATTATCGAACCGCTTGGACACTCATCTGCTACTTCTTCCACCTCTCCTTCGAGGTCCTCAGGCACGAACATCCACTTGATCTCCTCGTCCTCATCTATGTCGTAGCGTACGACGTCCGCTATGCCGTCCCCCCTGTTCTTGAAGACCTCGGGGATCCTGTCATAGCAGAGCTCGCAGGCGGTGCAGGTGTCGTACTCTATGCGAACCTTCTTATTCGCCATGGCTTAAGCCTCCTCAACGATTATCGAACCGCTCGGACACTCGTCCGCCACTTCTTCTACCTCTCCCTCCAGGTTCTCGGGGACGTTCATCCACCTCTCGTCCCCGTCCTCTATGTGAACCTCAACGACATCCGCTATGCCGTCTCCTATGTTCTTGAAGACCTCAGGGACCCTGTCGTAGCAGAGCTCACAGGCGGTGCAGGTGTCCTGGTCCACCCTCACCTTCAGACCCATGCCCGTACCTCCTTAAGGGTTTTGTGACTATAAAAAAATACAAAAGATATTCAATATATCAAGATACTCTAAAAAAAGCCCACCGTTGCGGGTGGGACTATGATCTAGGATCATGATAAAATACAACTTCTGAACCATGGGAAGGAGGAGGATCCTCTTCCTATGCACACACAACTCAGCAAGATCCATAATGGCGGAAGCCATAATGAGGCACATGATGGGGGACGCGTGGGAGGTCCACAGCGCGGGAACTGAACCTTCGGGTGTGAACCCTATGGCGCTGAAGGTTCTGGAGGAAGCAGGTATAGATACACACGGTCTCAAGTCCAAAAGCTTAGAAGAGTTCACGGGCCAGAGGTTCGATGTGGTAGTCACCCTGTGTGACAGCTCAAAGGACGCCTGCCCCCATTTCTCCGGAGCGGACACACACATACACCGCCCCTTTCCTGACCCTTCGTCTGTAGCGGGACCGCCCGAAGAGAAGATAGAAGCCTTCAGAAAGGTCAGGGACGAGATAAGCTGGTGGTTAGAAGAGGTGTTTGGAGAGGGTAAGGGTATATACAGTTGCAGATGATCCTGAAGATAGAACTGCAGGCTGAGGGGGGGATGTCAACTTCTTCATAAAGAGACCCCTCCAATTAAAGCAAGAGCGGTCCTGCTCTATTTCAGAGGTATGTTCTTAAAAGACGTGCGAAAGTACCTAGAGGGTGGTTCCACTCAACAGGCAAAATGCTCAGAGCCTAATACACTTATGCCATATGGGTGTGTGCGGACGGGACCGTATTATGTCAGGGCTGTAAAGGGGTTTTTCGCGGAGTGGGTTCATGAGACCTTAATAAAGCACAGGCTCAACAGGTTTTACGGGAAGTTTCCTTGGAATGCTGAGTATGAAACTGTTTGGAGCTGGCTCGCTTCTTTCATTACTCTCTACACTCTCTTGGAGGTTAAAAGTTGACATGGTCGGATATCATTTTCAGAAGCGGAGGTATGAATCTGTTCCTTCACAAACCTTCGGTGAACCTGGATGTAAACTCCCTCCTGAACTCCTGAAACCTGCCTTCCTCTATAGCGGACCTTATGCGTTCCATAAGCTTCATGTAGAACCTGAGGTTGTGGATGGTGTTAAGGACGTAGGCGGTTATCTCCTCGGACACAAACAGATGCCTGAGATAAGCCTTCGAGAAGTTCTGAC
>JAUZRJ010000054.1 GCA_030950545.1 Aquificota bacterium
AGCTCTTCAGGGAACTCCTCGGAGTAGAGCTAAGTACACCCTTTGACAGGATCTCCTACGGGGAGGCTATATCAAGGTACGGAACCGACAAACCGGACAGAAGGTTCGGTCTTGAGCTGGTGGATCTCACCGACGTGTTCGAAGAGACCGAGTTCAGGGTGTTCAGGACAGCGGTCGAGTCGGGAGGCAGAGTGAAGGCGATAAACTTCAAAGGAGGAAACCTCTCGAGGAAGGAGATAGACGACCTCACCCTCTTTGTACAGGGGATCGGTGCAAAAGGTCTTGCCTGGATAAAGCTGGAAAACGGCAGAATAAACTCCCCTATAACCAAGTTTTTAAAAAAGGGTGAGATGGACAGGGTTCTGGACAGGATGGGGGCGGACACAGGTGATGTGATCCTCTTCTCCGCCGGACCCGAGGAGGAGGTTCACAGGATACTGGGTGCTTTAAGGACACATATAGCGGAGAAATATAACCTTGCGGACAGGTCGAAGTGGGATATCCTCTGGGTGGTAGACTTCCCGCTTATGGAATGGGACGAGGAGGAGGGAAGGTTCGTCTCCATGCACCATCCTTTCACAGCGCCCAGGGAGGAGGACGAAGAGAAGATCGTGGAAGCCCTCAAGGCGGACTCCCTTGAGGAGAGGAAAGGTATACTCCGCTCGGTCAGGGCGAGGGCGTACGATCTGGTTATAAACGGTGAGGAGGTCGGCGGTGGTTCCATACGTATCCACAGGAGGGATCTGCAGGAGATGATCTTCAGACTCCTTGGTATAGACAAGGAAGAAGCGAGGGAGAAATTCGGCTTTTTGCTTGAGGCCCTCAGATTCGGAGCTCCGCCCCACGGGGGTTTTGCTTTCGGCCTTGACAGGATGGTCGCCCTGATGAGAGGTCTTGACTCTATAAGGGATGTCATAGCCTTTCCCAAAACCCAGAAGGGTATATGTATGCTCACAACCGCGCCGGACAGGGTTACCGAGGAACAGCTCAGGGAGGTCCACATAAAGGTAACCGGGTAGATGAGGGCGGTTTCGGTCATAGGCTCATCAAAGGCGGGTGAGGAAGAGTACAGGACAGCGTACAGGCTCGGGAAAGAGCTCGCCAGGAGAAACATAGTGGTCATCTGCGGGGGAAGGACGGGTGTTATGGAGGCGGTCTGCAAAGGTGCTAAAGATGAAGGTGGGCTTACCGTAGGTATAATGCCCTCCTACGACGGGCATGAGGCAAACCCTTACGTCGACATAAAGATAAACACGGGTATGAGCTGGAACAGAAACCCCATAGTCGTCGCCTCTGGTGATATGGTGGTAGCCATAGGCGGACACTGGGGAACGTTATCGGAGATAGCTTACGCACTTATACTGGGAAAGTTCGTCGTCGGGTACAGAACCCATGGTATAGAGGGTGTAAAGCACGTTGGTTCTCTGGAGGAGATCCTGAAGGAGGTTGACAGCTTTTATTCCCGTTGAAAAAGCGGTACCCCAGACCAAATTATTTAGGGACGGAGGAGGGTATGGACAGGAACCTCAGTTTTCTGGAGGACATGCTCTTCAGCACAATGTTCTCCGAGATAGAGGAGAGGTACAACGAGGTCATGGAGATATACGGGAACGATTACGAGATAGCTTCCCTCGCAACACACCTGAAGGAGATAAGCCAGACGGTGAAGAACCTCTACAGGGAGATCCCGAACCCTGAGAAAAAGCTCACGGAGGAACACTACACCACCCTCTACCAGGTCCTCAAGGATATCAGCATGATCCTTTACGACCTTTCCATAGCGGAGGGGGACCAGCTCAGCTACGTGATCGTCCAGGCTTACAGAAAGCTGGACAACATAAACTCCCTGTTTGAGAAGCTGGTATGATCTTTGAGACGAGGGAAGAGGCGGGAAGGGTTCTCGCTGAAGACCTTAAGGGAAAGGTATCTCCCGAGGAAAGGCCCATAGTCCTGGCCATACCCAGGGGAGGTGTGCCCGTTGCGTACGCGATATCCCGTGAGCTCGGTTTTCCCATGAGCATAGTCGTTGTCAGGAAGCTGGGTCTACCCTGGAACGAGGAGGCGGGTTTTGGAGCTGTTGACCCGGACGGGTCCACATACCTGGACGAGGACCTGATCTCCAGGGCAAGACTCGATCCCAAAACTGTCAGGGATATAGCCAGAAAGGAGCTTGAGGAGATACGGTCAAGGGAGAGGAGGTTCGTGCCCGACGGATACCCCTGCCTTGAGGGGAGAACAGCTGTTGTCGTTGACGACGGCATCGCTACAGGATACACCGCCATAGCGGCTTCGGGCTTTGCAAAAAAGAGGGGAGCAGGAAGGGTGATAGTCGCGGTCCCCGTGTGTCCCAAGGAGGCTGGGAGCAGGTTTGCGGGCAGGGTGGACGAGTTCCTGTGTCACCACACCTCGGGAGAGTTCAGCTTTGCGGTGGGTATGTTCTACAGGGACTTCCACCAGCTCACCGACGAGGAGGTTCTGGATTACATAAGAAAGGCCAAAGAGAACAACCTTTTTGAGCCTTAGTATATTATTCCTCATGAAGATTCTGATGATAGACAACTACGACTCCTTTACCTACAATCTGGTCCAGTATCTCCAGGTTCTGGGTGCCAGTGTGGTCGTGAGAAGAAACGACCAGGTTACGCTGGAAGAGGTAAAGGCCTTAAAGCCCAGAGGGATAGTCATATCACCGGGACCGTGCACACCCAGGGAGGCGGGTATATCGGTGGAAGTTATAAGAACTTTTCACAGGGACATACCTATACTCGGTGTCTGCCTCGGCCACCAGTCGATAGGGTTCGCCTTTGGTGGGAGGATAGTGAGGGCCAGGAGGCTCATGCACGGGAAGGTGTCCGAGATAACACACACGGGAAAAGGGATCTTCAGGGGAATACCCAGCCCCTTCAGGGCGGTCCGGTACCACTCGTTAGTTATAGACAAAGAGTCCCTGCCCGAAGTTCTTGAGGTCACAGCCTGGTCGGAGGAGGGTGAGATCATGGGCGTTCAGCACAGGGAGTACCCCCTGTTCGGCGTTCAGTTTCACCCCGAGTCCGTCCTTTCAGAGCACGGAATGGAAATCCTCAAAAACTTCCTGAGGGAGATCTAAAGGTCCAAGCTCTCTATGTTGTATATATCAAAAACCTCCCTGTGGCTCACCAGGCCTATAGCTTCCCTGTATATGATGAGGTTTTTCCTCACCTCAAGAGCCATCTTTCTCATCTCAAAGAACCTTCTCCTCAGCCTTATCAGAAGGCGCAGGGAGTACACGGGGGTCCCCTTCTGCTTTTTTATCCTCTCCTTAAGATACGACACCGCTCTCTTTATCCTCTCCATATCCTCCATAATCTTCTCGAGGCGGTAGCTGTAATCACCGCCCACGGAGGCTATCTCCCTGAGTATGTCCTCGCTCAGAGAACTTTTATCCAGCATGCCCAATAGCTATATATTAA
>JAUZRJ010000055.1 GCA_030950545.1 Aquificota bacterium
ATCAGGTTCCCGATCAGACGTGCCCTGCTCCACAGATCTCCTGAAACACCTTCAAGGTCCTCCGCTTCCGGAACACCCGACCTTATCCCGCAGAGCCTCCCGATCAGAAAGCCTCCGCCTGCGGGTATCTTCAGGTAGGTCTGCTCCGCTACATCCTTGAGGATCAGGGCCTCAACCTCCCTCGCGGACCTGAATGTGAGGACAAAGCCCACAGCCTCCGAGAGGTTGTAGGAGACTTCCTTTATCCTCTCGAAGATACCGATAAGTTCCCTGACCTTCTTCCTGTCCTTTATGTGGACAGCGACCTCCAGGTTCCCCTCTCCCATCAAGCCCGAAGGGGTCAGGTTTGCGGATCCGATGACCGCTTCCGACGAGTCCGCTATGAAGATCTTGGCGTGGACGTTCCTGCTCAAAAAGACCTCCGCACCTATCCTCTTCAGATGTATGAAAACGGAAGGGTCGGTTATGGAAAGGTCCTCCTCCGAAGAACACCTGATCACAACCTGGGTCTTCACGCCTTCCGCAACAGCGGACATGAGGTCCGCCAGAACGTCTCCCTTTATCCAGGGGGAGACTATTCTGATAGACTCCTTTGCCCTCCCGAAGATCTCCTTCAGCCTTCTGTATATATCATCCCCGAAGAGGATATCCATCTCGGTTCAGTCCGTGTTTATCTTCTCCTCTATGATGTAGGGCTTTTCCCCCCTGGATTCGTAGTAGGTCCTGACGATAAGTTCCGCTATTATGCCCGTGGATATGAGCTGTATGCCCGCGAGTATCAGCAGAACACCCAGGATCAGCAGGGGCCTGCCCCCTATGTCCTCACCTTTAAAGATCTTGATGAGGGTTAAGTAAAGCTCTATGAAAAAGCCCGCTGTGAACATCAGAAAACCGACACCCTTAGCGTGGTCGAAACCCGCGTACATAGCTGCTGTCTGACCGTAGTTCCTCCTGAATCTTATAACCTTCACCTTTCTGTTCCTGTCCGCTATGTTTTGAGGACCTCAAAGGTCCCGTCCGTGCTCCCGTCGTCCACGAACAGGATCTCGTAGTCCTCATC
>JAUZRJ010000056.1 GCA_030950545.1 Aquificota bacterium
GGAGCTGTAGAAAAGACAGAATTATTCCCATAAGTTTGGACATCGGCGTATATAGCTTCCATCGTAGTCCTTATATTTCTGATGTCCGACTCCGCTGCACTGTTGAATGCTCGTACCCGATACTTCGCAAACTGCGGTATAGCTATAGCTGCCAGGATGGCTATGATGGCTATGACGACGAGGAGCTCAATCAGGGTAAAACCCTTCTGCCTGCTCAGACGCCTTGCCTGCGGAAAAGCCTGATAAAGTTCCCGCATGGCTACACACCTCCCTTAAAGTTTTCACACCTTATACATACATTACTTTTATATCGTGAAAGAAATGTGAAAGTTTAGCGAAACATCAGAGTAGCCACCTGTAAGGCAAAGGTATCACAGGCTTTCAGAACTCACAGAACTTGTCTTAGAAAGCTCACAGTGGAGGTGGAAAATAACAACTGATAAGGGATGGTGGTATAAGAGAGCGTGTAAAGAACTCGGGCTTGAGTGGAGGCATGAAACCTTTGGCGGTAGGAATGCAGTGGAGAGGGCTTATCTTGACATGGTCCCCCTTGCGGGTCTTCCGGATGGGATTATATTCCCTACTGGAAGCTCCTTCTGAGGAAGGAGAGGTTCGCATACTAATGAAAGTAGCCCTGATAGAAGATGATCCGCTCCTGGGAGGGAGTTTAAGGGAGTACCTGGAAAACTGTGGCTGTGAAGTTGACTGGTTTCAGGACGAGAGGGAGATAGAGGACGTTGAGACCCTGGGTGCTTACGACGTTGTGGTCCTTGACCTTATCCTCAAATACAGGAGCGGAGAGGAGATACTGAGGGACATGAGGGAAAGGGGTGTGGATGTCCCCGTTCTGGTCCTTACTGCCAAGACCTCCATCACCGACAAGGAGACCTGCTTCAACCTGGGAGCGGACGACTACCTGACCAAGCCTTTCGAACCCAGAGAGCTCGTTCTCAGGCTCAGGAGTCTGGTGAGGAGGGTGATCGGGGAGATAGTCAGGGTGGGAGATGCGGAGATAGACCTGAAAGGCAGGGTAGTAAGGAGGGGCGGAAAGGAGTTCAAGCTCTCAAAGACCGCCTGGGAACTTCTGATGCTCCTTCTCAGAAACAGGGGAAAGGTGGTAAAGACGGAAACGATCCTGAGCTGTGTGTGGGGGGACAAGCCGGTCGGGTCTGACGTTGTGAGAGCTTACATAAAAGAGATAAGGAAGGTCCTCCCCGAAAGCTCCATAGAAACCCATAAGGGTGTAGGGTACAGACTGGTATGAGGTTTGAAACGAGAGCCTTCACCGTTCTGGTAATAACCCTCGTTATAGGTCTTTCGATGATAAACTTCCTGAGCGTTCTGTACCTCAGGCTTGTCCTCGAGGAGTCCCTTGAGGGTGAGATAGACAGGGTTTACAGACTCTACACGCTCGGATCAGGTGTTCATGTTCCGGACCACCTCAGGATAAGCACGAACCCTGTTCCCCCCGAAGGTTTCAGGGTTGTGAGGTACACGGGAAAACACTTTATATTCCTCAGGGAAGGCTACCTGCGGGATAAACTCAGGAACTTCTCCGTTTTCATACTGATGTGGGAGGCGCTCCTTGTGATGGTTCTGATAGTCATTTTCCAGAGGGTAGTGGTCAGGTATGTGAGGAGGGAAGGTGAGGTAAAGGACATCACGGGGATACTCCTCCTCGCCCTCACCCACAGGATAGGGAACTTCCTCTCCGTCCAGAAGGTTAACCTTGAGCTTTTGGGCGGTTCACCCGCCCTGGAGAGGCTGAAAGAGAGTGTCAGGCGCCTTGAGAGGGACTACAGGAAAACCCTTGACTTTCTGGAGGACCTTAAAGAGGGTCACGGGCTTGAACCCGAAAGGATAGACCTGAAGGAAGCTGTGGAGAAGATCGTCAGCTCGATGCCTGTCAGGGAGGGTGTGAGGGTAAAACTCAGGCTTTCAAGGGTCTACATATATGCCAATCCTGTCTACACGGACATACTCCTGACATCCCTTATAGAGAACGCCCTGAGATACGCAAGGACGAAGGTCTACATAAAGGTGTGCGGGGGAACAAACAGACCTGTCCTCGTCATAAGGAACGACGTGAGATCCCACACGGGCGGGAGCGGTATGGGTCTTCAGATAGTCAGGTTCATAACCCGCAGGATGGGGGCGCAGGTCAGATACAGGATAAAGGACCACTTCACCGCGGTCGTGAGATTCTGAATTTCACGAAAAATTCACACGCGAGCCTTTAAATCTGATAAAAGGAGGGTTCAAAGGTGGGGAAATGGGTTCTGTTTCTGGTTTCACTAACCGGGTTTTCTCTTGCTCAGGGTGAGCTGATCTACAAAGGTGTTGTCAAAAATATTTACAGAAACTCGATCGAGGTTCACATAGCGGACTCTCCCGAAGGCTACAGCTGTAGCGGAGTTGTGGAGATAATGGTAAGCGATCCGGCGGTTTTCAGACCCGGGGACGGCGTTGAGCTCACACTTACCGATAACCCGTGCGGTTATGAGTTTATGAAGGCTATTAAGGTCAGAAGGATAAGCCCCGAAGGGCTGGAGGTAAAAGAGGATGATGTTTAGAAGCCTTATCCTCCTTTTCGGTCTTATAATCCTGCCTTTTGCTCGTGGATCTGCCCAGTCCCTGTGTAATGTTCCGCCCTTTCTCACCACCTCCGTCCCTCCTAACATACTCTTTGTGGTTGATGTGTCAGGCAGTATGAACTGGAGTGCTTACAACCCGAGATCCGACAGGAGGGGTTGGTGTTTCACTAGGGGTGGCTGTGGATGGACACCTTCCGGGAACGAGGAAGGATACTTCATCCCTGATAAAGTGTATACCTACAACGCCTCCCAGGGATACTGGGAGGAAACAAACGCAACACCCGCCAGCTGTCCGGGAAGTCTGAGGGATATAGACGATATGCTCAGAGATGGCGATCCCACCAACGACGCCTTCTGGGGCTGGTGTCTTAACTTTCACCTGATGTCCAGGATGGACCTCCTCAGATGGGCTACCACAGGGGGCAGGCCCGCTCAGTGCGACTACTCGGATGAGTTCTTCCACACAGACTGCGATCCGGATATAGTTTGCACAGGGAATACCTGTGTGCTTGAAGCTATAGGGGGCTTGTTTAGCTTTGACCCTGTATGGGATAGAAGTGGTGGTGATCTCATGATCACCCGGATTCTGGTACCCAAAGAACGTGTAAGAGGCATACTTCAGGAACTCGCCGAAGAGCTTTCAAGACCCAGGATAGGTGTTATGTTTTACTCCCATGGTGGTCCAAGAGGTCCCAAGGTCTATGTGGGCGATTACCCTGCGCCTACCAGTGAAGACACTACGGACAACAGCGATCCTTCCCTCCATGCGATCCCGTACACCCACGTGAAAAGGGCCATAAACAGGGTGAGACCTCGGGGAGGAACGCCTACCGCGGTCGCCCTGTGGGAGGCTTACGACTACTTCAAGCAAAGTGACGACCACAACTATCCTAACGGTTTCAGGATAGACCCGGGAACCTGGAGGGATCCCCAGTACTTCTGTGAAGGGACTAACAATAACACATGCCAGCCTGTTCCATGCGCGAAGAACTTCGTTATTCTCGCCTCCGACGGCCAGTGGAACATAGGGGGACCGCCCGGAAGTGTCGGGGTAACCTGCACCATATATACCGGCTTTGAGT
>JAUZRJ010000057.1 GCA_030950545.1 Aquificota bacterium
GCGGGGCAGATCTTCAACAAGCTGAAGGAGATCTACGTCAAGGCCCAGAACGCGGCGAACGACATCAACGACCCCAACGCAAGGGCTGCGCTCCAGAGGGAGATAAACAACCTCATCGATGCCATTCAAAAGATAGCCACGGATACGGAGTACAACGGCATAAGGCTACTCAATGGGACTTTCACTAACAAATACATACATTATGGACCCAGAAGTGGACAAGTAGTGAGTGTAAGTATACCTAATCTTCAGGCAAGTGCCCTTGGGGCTTACACAATGCAGGGCAGTGGACAAGCAAATGTACAGACAGCTGTAGGTCTATCAGGCTGGGCTAATGCAGATTATGTAGTAGATGCAGGAGATAGCCTTACAATTTCTTCGGGATCAACCTCGGTTACTTTGACGGGTGCGGATCTTGGGGTTACAAATCCAGATTTTGGAGGTAATAGATTTGTAGATGCCTATACTATAGCACAGGCGATAAATGGAAACTCTGCCCTTCAGCAGGCTGGTATATCAGCAACCGCATCCAATGATAAGGTCGCCGCTGTGGCTTATGGTTCTGGACTGGCTCAGTTGAGTGGAAATGGTGACATAGCGGATGTGAGTATAACCCTTAAGATATATGTGGGTGACACAAAAGTCTTTGAGAAGACATATTCTCAAACTGGAGTTTTAGTAAACGGTAGCACTGTTGCTGTTGGTCCAGACCTGGACAGTCTCATACAAGATATAAATAATTCAGTTCTAAATGGTGGACAGCTTACAGCTTCAAAGGACGACACAGGAACAAAACTCAGACTAACAACATCAAATGGACAAACAGTTCTTGTCCAGGTAGATGTTAGCCTAACTGCATCGAATAATGACGCGACAGCAGGAGAATCTATAAACCTTGGTATCGACCTCGGGAAGATCGTTCCCCACTCTAACAATCTCACGGTTACGGATACTGAAGGAGGGGCCTCGGCGACAGGTACCGCCTCCGGAGTTAGCGTGGGGGACTTGGTTGTTGCTGGCGTTGATAACTTTACTATAACCCAGTCTGGTATAGCTTCTCTCGGTCTTAATCCTGTCCAATTTGAAAACCTTTATAACATAGATGTTTCTACAAACTCTGGAGCGGAAAGAGCCCTTATCATAACCCAAACCGCTATCCGCAAGGTCGACACCGTCCGTTCCCAGATAGGAGCCATCATGAACAACCTCCAGTCCATCTACGACGCCCAGAAGGTTGCGATGGACAACACCAACGAGGCGGAGAACGTTATAAGGAACGTGGACTTCGCCAAGGAGATGGCTACCTTCACGACCATGCAGATAAGGATGCAGGCGGGTATAGCCATGCTCGCACAGGCGAACGCCCTTCCCCAGCTGGTTCTCCAGCTCCTGAGGTAATAAGCCGGGCGGGGGGTCCTCCCCCCAGTCAAACATGACGAGGGGAGAAGGCCATGAGGGTCGAGGTTAAAGGCTCCGAGGTTGACCTGAACCTCATAAGGCACATGACACTCAGACCCGAAGGGGGAGCGGAGAACCTCAGGAAGGAGCTTGAAGCAAGAAGCAGGGAGCTGGAGAGCAGGGTGAACATGAGCGAGGAGGAGATCCAGAGGATCATACAGGAGATAAAGAGGAAGCTCGACTACATGAACAGGTATCTCAGGATAGACATAGACCAGCAGCTTGAGATCCCGGTCGTTAAGATCTTCGAAAGGGACACCAACAGGCTCATACGCCAGATACCTCCCGAGTACCTGCTCGAGCTGATGAAGAGGATAGACCAGATGCTCGGTGTGCTTCTGAACGAGAGGGTGTGACATGGCGGGAGAGCTTTTCCTGACGGGTATAACGGGGACAGGTTTTGACGCGGGTGCTGTGGTCCAGCAGATAATGCAGATAAAGTCCATACCCCTGCAGAGACTACAGCAGGAGAAGACCCAGCTCCAGGCGAGGCTCACATCCCTCGGGAACCTCTCGGGTGCTATCGGAGACTTCCTCTCCCTCTTTGAAAACCTTGACCTTGACAAGATCTTCCGCGGTAAGAAGGCGGAGGTCTCAAACCCGGACGTTCTGTCCGCAACCGTCACGGGAGACGCCCCAACCGTTGAGTTCTCCGTAACGGTGAACAGGCTCGCCCAGACGGAGATAAGGGTATCAAACGGAGGGGTCTCGGACCTTTCCGCCACCTTCGGAAGCTCTGGCACACTGACCATCACCTACAACACGGGGACGTCCACCGAGACCTTCAGCGTGGACTACACCGCGGGCCAGACCCTCGAGGACCTTGTTAACGCCATAAACTCCGCTCAGGACAGGGTGAGGGCTTCCGTTTACTACGACGGGACCGCCTACAGGCTCATGCTGTCCGAAAGGGGGGTTGAGAACTCAACGGTCGAGACCGACACCGCCTCGGGTGTTTACGCGATAGAGGTCTCGGGCCTTCCCTCCGAGCTGGGGACGGGTCTCGACACCCTCCAGCCCGCCAGGAACGCGGAGATCGTGATAGGTTCCGGCTCTCCGATAACGAGCCCTTCCAACACCTTTGAGAACGTGATAACGGGGATAACGCTGACGGTGAAAACGACAGGGAGTGCAACGGTGACAGTGACCGAGGACTACTCGGGTGTTACCGGGTTCCTGGAGGAGTTTGTGAGTAACTACAACGGGATCGTTGAGCTGGTAGACTCCCTCACGAGAGGGGAGGAGGCCCTCTTTGCGGGTGAGAACCTCATAACCGGTGTGAAGTTCGGTATGGCGGAAAGGCTTGAACCTCTCATAGAGCTGGGGGTTCTGAACTACAGCGGGGATACCGGGAAGATATCGGTGGACACGGACAGGCTGAAAGACCTTCTCTCAACGGACCCGGGGAGGGTTAAAAGGGCCCTCGGAGACCTGAGGAGCGCCTTCACACCCTTCCTGGAGGTCCAGAAGGACACCTTCAGGTCCTTTGAGAACACCTACAGGGACAGGATAGACAGGATAGAGGACAGGATAAACCAGCTCGCCCGGAGGCTCGCCCAGGAGGAGCTTGTCCTGAGGCGTGAGTACTCAAGGCTTGAAGCCTTCATAGCCCAGGCTCAGGAGCTCAGGGAACGCCTGAGGCAGTTTATGATCACGCTCTCCGAGATGACGGGAGGTGAGAGGTCATGAGTCCCGCTGAGGTCTATCTCCAGAACATGGTGGAGAACGCAAACCCTATAAGGCTTGTCATAATGCTCTACGACAAGGCTATACTCTGCATAGAGACCGCGGTGGAGGCGATAGAGAAGGGCTGTGATGACCTTGAAAACGTGAGAGTGAAGGCGGAGAACCTGACAAGGGCCATGGACATACTCATAGTCCTGAGGTCCTCCCTCGACATGGAAAAGGGTAAGGAGGTCTCCAAAAACCTTGACGAAATCTATGAAGTTCTTATAGATGAAATTGTGAGGGCGAACATGAAAAACGACGCGGAAACCCTCAGGAAGATAAAGACTATACTTGAGGACCTGAGGTCCGCCTGGGAGGAGGCGGAGAAGAAGGTGTATCCGAGGGAGGAGGCGGTAAGAAAACCTGATGAATGAAAGCCTCAAAGACCTGCTTACGAGGTGTCAGATACTCCTGGAAGAGGGGAACTTCGACGAGCTGATAAAGACCCTGGAGAGGATAAAGGCCATGGACCTCAAAAACCTGAGTAAGGAGGAGTACGAGGAAGCGCTCAGGATCATAGAGTTTCTCATAAAGAAGGCGGAAGATAGGAAGAAGGACATAGCGGAGAAGCTGATGAACCTCCAGAAGTTCAAAGGGTACACCAGGTGATCAAAGGGTCTCCTTGGTGGACGGGACACCACCTCCGACCAGCTGGACCGCCTCTTTTAGGGAGACCGCAAAGGCTTTAAAACACGCCTCCGCAACGTGATGAAGTATCCTGCCTTCCAGGACTTTTATGTGCAGGGTGGTCCTGCTCTCCAGGGCAAAACCCTTGAAGAACTCCCATATAAGCTCGAAGTCGAAGTCCGTTATCTTACCCCTGAGACCCCTGTCCTCGTAGTAGAAGAGTCCCCTTCCCGATATGTCAAGGGAGCAGAGGACGAGGGCTTCGTCCATGGGAAGTATAACGCTCCCGAACCTCCTTATACCCTTCTTATCCCCGAGGGCTTCGCTGAAGGCCATTCCCAAGACTATACCGCAGTCCTCAACGGTGTGGTGGTAAGAAACGTGTATGTCACCCTCCGCCTCGACCCTGAGGTCAAACCTGCCGTGGCGGGCGAAGCTTTCGAGCATGTGGTTGAGAAACCCCACGGGCGTGCTGGCCTCACAGGTCCCGGTGCCGTCTAGGTTGAGTGAAACTATGACCTTCGTCTCTCTCGTCTCCCTGAAAACTTCCGCTGTTCTCATCCCTCCCTTTAATGGTAGGCGCGAGGGGACTCGAACCCCTGACCTCCGGCGTGTCGGGCCGGCGCTCTCCCGACTGAGCTACGCGCCTTGACCCTTAAAATTATCTACCACATCCCTTCTTCAGTCAAGTATACTAAGACAGATGTTAAACCTCGCAATAGCCCAGATCAACACCACGGTAGGCGACCTCAAGGGGAACCTGGAGAAGATAAAGGAGTTTACGAGGGAGGCGGAAAGATACGCCCACCTGGTCGTCTTTCCCGAGCTTGCCCTCTCGGGCTACTCCCCCGAAGACCTTCTCCTGAGGGTGCATTTTGTAAAAGACTGTATGGAGGCCCTTCAGGACCTCGCCCGCTTCACCGAGGACGTGAGCACCGTTCTTGTGGTAGGCTCACCTTACTACGACGGGGATCTGTACAACTCCGCTGTCGTCCTCTTCAGGGGAAGGATCGCAGGTGTGTATCACAAGAGCAGGCTTCCCAACTACAGCGTTTTCGACGAGAAGAGGTACTTCAGGCAGGGTAGCGGACCTTTGCTCATCGAGGTTAACGGCTACAGGATAGGTCTTTCTATATGCGAAGACATCTGGTACCCGGACGGGGTTGAGAGGATCTCCGCCCTCTCCGGAGCTGAACTCATCGTGAACATAAACGCCTCACCCTACCACACAGGCAAGCCCTCCTTCAGGGAGGGGTTCGTGAGAGCACGGGCGGAGGACAACATCTGCTACGTCGCCTACGTGAATCTGGTGGGGGGAAACGACGAGCTTGTGTTCGACGGAAGGTCCAAGGTTGTGGACCCCCTCGGGAACATAATAGCAAGGGCTAAGGCCTTTGAGGAAGACCTCCTCATAGTCCCCCTGGACCTTGACAGGGTTAGGAGAAGGAGGCTACTGGACCTCAGGTGGAGGGAGGCGAGCACGAGTGTTGAACCCGAAAGGCCCGTAATATCTGTCCAGCTACCCCGTAAGGAGGCTGTGGAACCCAGGATAGAGCCTTCCCCGACGGGCGAGGAAGAGATCTACACCGCCCTCGTCCTCGGTACGAGGGATTATGTGAGGAAGAACCGCTTTGAGAAGGTCGTCCTTGGTCTTTCCGGAGGTATAGACTCTTCTCTTACCGCCTGCATAGGTGTGGACGCACTGGGGAGGGAGAACGTCCTCGGAGTGTTCATGCCCTCAAGGTTCACCTCCCGGGAGAGCTTCGAGGACGCCAGAACTCTGGCGCGGAATCTGGGGATAGAGCTCCACACGGTCCCGATAGACGGTGTCTACACAGCCTACATCAAGGAGTTCGTCCCCGTTTACGGGGAGATGGAGTTCGACACAGCGGACGAGAACATACAGGCCAGGATAAGGGCTAACATGCTCTTTTACATATCCAACAAGTTCGGCTACATGGTCCTCTCCACCTCGAACAAGAGTGAGTCCGCAACAGGATACACCACAGTTTACGGGGACATGGCGGGGGGTTTCGCCCCCCTCAAGGACGTTTACAAGACCTGGATATATAAACTCGCCCGCTACAGGAACTCGGTGGAACCGGTTATCCCTGAGAGGGTGTTTAAAAAAGCGCCTTCCGCGGAGCTGAGACCCGGTCAGACGGACCAGGACACCCTGCCTCCTTACGAGGTCCTGGACGCCATTCTGGAGCTTTACATAGAGGAAGGCCTGTCACCCGAGGAGATAGTGGAAAGGGGCTTTGACAGGGGAACGGTTGTGAAGGTGGTTTCCATGATAAGGAAGGCGGAGTACAAGAGGAAGCAGGCACCTGTCGGTGTAAAGATTACACCGAGGGCTTTCGGCAAGGACTGGAGGATGCCCGTCGTTAACAGATATACGGGTTAAAACTCTTTAAGGAGTCCCCTTATGTGGTCCTCCATATTAGCCTTAACCGTGGTGGCCTGTCTCAGCCTTCTCTTTCTTGAGGAGCTCTTCTTCGTGTTGTAGTGGGCTCCTCCCGACTTTCTCCTCTTTATCTTTCCTGTCGCGGTTATCTTGAACCTCTTCCTGGCGGACCTGTTTGTCTTCATCTTGACCTTTGCCATACCTGTCCTCCGGACTGAATATTATACTCACTTCCTTCTCTTCGGCATCAGCGTGAACACCAGAAAGGGACCTTCCCTCTTGGGCGGGTTTTCCACCTCTCCCACGTCTTTCAGGTCCTCCACTATCCTCTGAACCAGTTTGTCCCCGAGCTCGGGATGGGCGTTTTCCCTTCCCCTGAACCTTATCCTTATCCTGACCTTATCGCCGTCTTCCAGGAACTCCCTCATGTGTTTAAGCTTTACTTTGAGGTCGTGCTCATCTATCCTGACCTTCATTCTTATGTCCTTAACCTCTACCGAGTGCTCCCTCTGTTTTCTCCTCGCCTCCCTTTCCTTCTTCTTCATCTCGTACTTGAACTTCCCGTAGTCCATTATCTTGCAGACGGGCGGGTTCGCCTGGGGAGCGACCTCAACGAGGTCAAGTTCTTTCTCCTCCGCGATCTTCAGGGCTTCCTCCAGCGGCAGGATCCCTATCTGCCTGCCGTTCTCGTCTATGAGCCTGACCTCCTTCGCCCTTATCTGACGGTTCACCCTGTAGTTCTGACCTCTGCTCATAGGACCTCCCTGATAAGCATGTATACGGAGATTATGAAGTTAAGGGTCAGTATACCTGTTGAGAGGTAGGAGACCCTCCTGAACCTGACACGTTCGGGTGCGTTGAAGGAGTAATTTTCTATGTTTCCCAGCCTTCTCTTATAGCTCCTCAGCCACATAGACACAACCACGTTCAGGGAAAGCCCCAGTAGGAGTAACAACCCCCGCCATGCCGAGCCCAATATAAGATACACCAACAGGAGGAAAAAAGCAATCTTGTAAAACCGCCACAGGATCCTGCCGTAGAACCTGCCCGCTATGTCCTTGTTCTCCTCCGTCCTGAGAAGCACGGGAGCTACGGTTGAGACGATCAGAAACAGGGAACCGGAGTACAGGGACAGGATCAGGACCTCCATGCCTTTCTTCTTCTCTTGAGTTCGGTTCTGATAACCCTGAAGGCAAAACCCGTGAGGAAGAGGACCGTGATGAGACCTATTACCGAGAGTATGAGTATGTACTTCACAGTACCTTCTCCGCGTGCCTGGTGGCGTGGCACTGGATGTTGACCGCGACGGGAAGGGAGGCTATGTGGCAAGGGAACATCTCGACCCTGACGTCAACAGCGGTGACCGTCCCGCCGAAGCCCATGGGACCGAGGCCCAGCTTGTTGATATCCTCGATCAGTTCCTCTTCAACTCTGGCTATCTTGGGGTCAGGATGTCTCTTCCCGTAGGGTCTCAGGAGGGCCTTCTTTGCTAGATAGGCACAGTACTCAAAAGTTCCTCCTATGCCCACACCTACCGTGAGGGGAGGGCAGGCGTTGGGACCTGCCAGCTTCACCGTTTCCAGTATGAACCTCCTCACTCCTTCCCAGCCGTCCGCGGGTTTCAGCATGGCGAGGCGTGAGGTGTTTTCCGAGCCCGCGCCCTTCGGAGCCACCACTATCCTCACCCTGTCCCCAGGCACCACCTCGGTGTGGACCACCGCGGGGGTGTTGTCCCGGGTGTTTTTCCTCTCAAAGAGGGGGTCCCATACCATCGACGCCCTGAGGTATCCCTCTCTGGTGGCGTCCCTCACACCCTCGTTCACCGCCTCGATCAGGTCCCCGCCCTCTATGACAACCTCCTGGCCTATCTCCAGAAAGATGACCGTCACCCCCGTATCCTGGCAGTAGGGCATCTTCTCCTCCGATGCAGCTTTTGCGTTCTCCAGGATCTGGGAGAGCACCTCCTTCCCGATGGGTGACTCCTCCTTCCTGAAGGCTTCTTCGAAGACGAGGACCGCCTCCTCGGGCAGGCTGTAGTTTGCCCTGATCGTGAGCTCCTTGACCGCTTCCTTTATCTCATCGGTGGACACTCTTCTCACCTATTATCACCTCCGCAAGGTCTACCGCCTTTTTCACGGACTCAACAGACCTCTTCCACATCTCCCTCTCCTCTTCGGTCATGGGGACTTTTATTATCTCCTCAACCCCGTTCGATCCGAGCTTTACTGGAACACCGACACAGAAGCCCTTTACTCCGTAGTACTCACCCGCCTCCCCGTCCAGGTAGACGGAACAGGGAAGTATCCTCCTGCTGTTGGTTACAAGGGCCTCCACCATGTCCACGACCGCGGCGGCGGGTGCGTAGTAGGCGGACGTCCCCATCAGGTTCACTATCTCGCCTCCCCCGAACCTCGTTCTGTGGATTATCTCCTGGAGCTTTTCCTTCTGGATGAGGTCCTTCAGCGGTATACCGCCCACGTTCGATATGGACACGAGAGGGACCATCTCGTCCCCGTGACCGCCTATGACGTACGCGTGTATGTCCTTGGGGGACACCCTCAGC
>JAUZRJ010000058.1 GCA_030950545.1 Aquificota bacterium
ACCTTTGAGGGGAAGAGGAAGGCCAGCATCAGTGCGACAGAGCCACCGAGGGACCACCCGACAATATCGTGGCTTGAGGGAAGGGAGAGGGCTATGTCCTCCACCATATCCCTGAAGCCCGTGTAGGGCTTTGCGTTCTTACCGTGTCCGGGAAGGTCCACCTTGATACCTGTAAAGCCGTCGAACACCTTTGAGGAGAAAGCCCAGCCGTGTATGAAGACAGGTCTCGTGAGCTTCACGATCAAATATAATAGCGGTTAAGATGCTCATAGCCCGGAACATCAGAAAATCCTTCAAAGGAAAGGAGGTCTTAAAAGGCGTTAACATAGTCCTGAAAAGGGGCGAGGTGGTGGGGCTTCTGGGTCCCAACGGTGCGGGTAAAACGACCCTCTTTAACTCCCTTATAGGCTTCACAAAGGTGGACGAGGGAACGATAGAGCTGGACGGGGAGGACATAACCCACCTGCCTCCCCACGAAAGGGCCAAAAGGGGTATAGCCTTCCTGCCCCAGGAGCACACCCTCTTCGAGGACCTAACGGTCATGGAGAACCTCCTCATATTCCTAGAGTTCTTCACACAGAGCAGGGAAGAGGCCCTCGCCAAGGCGGAGGCCCTCCTCGAGGACTTCGGCCTTCTCTCTCTGAAGAACCACAAGGCCTACACCCTTTCAGGGGGGCAGAAGAGGAGGCTCGAGATAGCCAGGAGCCTTATAACGAGACCCAAATACCTGTTTCTCGACGAGCCCTTCGCAGGCCTTGACCCCATAATAGTGGGCGACATAAGGAAGATGGTTGCGGGTCTCAAGGCCCAGGACATAGGAGTCCTCGTGACCGACCACAATGTGAGGGAGACCATAAGCATGGTCGACAGGGTGTACATAATCTCTGAAGGGAGGATACTGGCGGAAGGCGAGCCCGTAAGGGTGGTGGAGAAGGAAGAGGTGAGAAGAACGTACCTCGGTGAGGACTTCAGGCTGTGAAGCCAATAGCTGTGCTCCCGAGAAGGTATCCTTGACCGAACTTTATACCCATCCTCTTTATCGTCTCCAGGTCCTTCTCGTTCTCTATGTGCTCCGCCACAAGTTCTATGGAGAACCTGTCCGCCATTATCTTTATGCTCTGGAGTATTGCCCTGTTGTAAGGGTCCCTGTGGACGTTCTTGACAAACATACCGTCCACCTTTATCAGGTCTATGAACTTTATGAGGTGTCTCATCACCGAAATGGAGGAAAAACCCATACCGAAGTCGTCCATGACTATCCTGAAGCCGAGATCCTTCAGGATCTCAAAGTAGTTCAGGGCGGACTCCAGGTTCATGAAGCCGTCCCTTTCGGTGATCTCAACGAAGACCCTTGACCTCATGTGTTTGGGAAACCTGGAGAGCTCGGAGAGTATGGCGCCCCTCTCGAGGGTTCTGGGGGATATGTTAACAAAGAAGCTGTAGGTGTAAAGGTCCTCCCTTCTCAGGAACT
>JAUZRJ010000059.1 GCA_030950545.1 Aquificota bacterium
CTCCGCCCCTACTCCTGCCCTGCCGAAGGCAGAGCTCACGGAGATACCTTCGGTCAGGCGGAGCTACTTTCAACTCCTTCACTCTACCTCTACCCCACCTTAAAGCCTTTGGTCTCCCTTTCGGGAGCGGTGGGGTATTTAGCCATCTACTAATTTACTCCACGAATGCTTTCCAGTCAATCCTTTCGGAGCGGGCTGTATCCTCGTATCATAGATACGGGGTTTTAGCCCGCAAATTTCTCTATAAACTTTCGTGACAGGGTGCCGAATAAAGTTATCTCAGGGGGGTAGAGGATATGTTCAGAGCTCTGTGGACATCAGCGTCAGGTATGACCGCCCAGCAGACGAACCTGGACATCATCTCCCACAACATGGCGAACGTCAACACGGTGGGCTACAAGAAGATGAGGGCAACCTTCCAGGATCTCATCTACCAGACGGTAAGGGACCCGGGTGCGCCCACATCACCCATAACCAGATCCCCTTCGGGATTCCAGATAGGCCTCGGAACCTACATATCGGACACCTACGGCATATTCACCCAGGGCAACATCTTCCAGACGGGGAACACCCTGGATCTCGCGATACAGGGGGACGGCTTTTTTAAGGTGGTCCTCCCCGACGGGACTATTGCCTACACCAGAAACGGCCAGTTCAGGCTGGACGCCAACGGGAGGATAGTGACGAGCGACGGCTACCCCCTCGACCCCGAGATATCGATACCTCCCGACATAATAAGCATGAGCATAGCCGCGGACGGAACGGTCACCGTTCTCCGTCAGGGGGCGACCAACGTGGAGGAGGTGGGGAGGATAGAGCTGGCAAAGTTTGTAAACCCCGCAGGCCTGAGGAGATTGGGGAACAACCTCTACCTTGAGACGGACGCCTCGGGACCTCCCCTTATAGACAACCCAGGGAACCAGGGACTGGGCACGATCCTGCAGGGATATCTTGAGTCTTCAAACGTGAACATAGTGGAGGAGATGGTTAACCTGATAATAGCCCAGAGGGCTTACGAGTTCAACACAAAGGGGATAACCGCAGCGGATGAGATGCTCTCTCAAGCGGCTAACCTGCGTCGTTAAGCTTTTCTTAATACCCTTTGTTTCCTTCGGCATAACGCTGTCCGAGATCGAGGGTCTTATAAGTAAAAAGGTAAAGGAGCTCTACGGTGACAGGGTCAGGATCAGAGGTATAACGGTATACGCCAGGACCGTCCCGAAGGCGGACAGGGTCTCGGTAAGAGTCTCCGTGAGGGAGGGACACCCGAGGGGAAGGGCGACCCTGGTGTTCGAAAAGGACGGGAAGGTCAGGTTCATCTCTGCGGGTCTTGACCTCCTCTGGCGGTGCAGGGTCCTGGTCGCATCGGAGAACATGGGAGCAGGGGAGAGGCTCTACCCGTGGCTTCTTGAGGAGAGATATGTCTACCTGGAGAGGTGTGACGGCGGTCTTCCGCCTCTGGACAGCCTCATCAACTACACCCTTATCAGAGGTATAGGAAAGGGTGAGAGGATCACCAGGTCCAACATAAGGAAGACACCCCTCGTCAAGTTCGGGGAGGAGGTTAAGGTTACCTTGAGGAGGGGAGGGCTGGAGATAACCGTTCCCGGAAGGGTTCTGGATACGGGCTTTTACGGGGACACGGTCCGTGTTCGTGTCGGGTTCACCGGAAAGGTTATAAGGGCAAGGGTGGTCGGCGAGGGGAGTGTAGAGGTTAAGTAGTCCTATAAGTATATTAGAAATTTTTTATACTCATGCTAAAATAGTCCTCTGGAGGTGGTACTATGGAAGCCACGAGACGGGACTTCTTGGGTTTTGCCCTCGGCGGGATGGGAATAGTGGGAGCTCTGGGAGTTCTTTACCCGGTGGTAAAGACCCTCGCACCCAGCGCAGCCTCCACAACCGAGGCCAAGGTTGAGATAGACCCCGAGAAGGTTCCCGAGATGGGCATAAGGGTAACCTCCTGGAAGGGTAAGCCTCTCTTCGTGATAAAGCTTCCGGAAGGTTTTGAGGGTAAACACAACTACGATGTGAAGGACACCTTTAACGACGCGGGAAAGCTCAACCAGGACCTCTTCAAGGGTAAGAGGGTGTTTGCGCTTATAGGCGTCTGCACTCATCTCGGTTGCATACCCCTCTGGAAACCGGAGGGTGATTCCGATCTTCCCGAACCCCACCTTCACTGTCCCTGCCACGGAGGTCTCTACACACCCTGGGGTGATGTGATAGGCGGACCTCCGCCGAGACCGCTGTGGGTACCTCCCCAGAAGCTGGAAGGAGGCAGGCTCATAGTGGGTGAGCCCGGGTTCGTTGAGAGGCTTGTGTGAGGAGGTGAGAGGATGCTGGGGCGCATACTGGACTGGGTCGACGAAAGGACAAAACTGAGGGACATTTACAGGGACCAGATGGTAAACTACAAGGTTCCCAAAAACCTGACCTTTCCTTATGTGTTCGGGATCCTTGCCCTCATAACCTTCGCCCTACAGATACTCTCGGGGATAATCCTGATAATGTACTACAAGCCCGTTATAGCCCACGCCTTTGACAGCACCAACTACACCATAATGAGGGAGATAGACTTCGGGTGGCTCTTCAGACACATACACGCTGCGGGAGCGAACTTCTTCCTCGCCATAG
>JAUZRJ010000006.1 GCA_030950545.1 Aquificota bacterium
CAAAAGCTCTGTCATATTTGTTGACCCCCTTTTCCTTTATCTTCCTCTGGAGCTGAAGTATGCCGTAGATAAGCCCCTGAGGGGTGGGAGGGCATCCGGGAATGTAAACGTCAACGGGAATTATCCTGTCAACGCCTTGGAGGGTTGAGTAGGTAGGGAAAGGACCTCCCGCGGAAGCGCACCCTCCCATAGATATACACCACTTAGGGTCTGGCATCTGGTCCCATATGAGCTTGAGCATGGGAGCTACCTTGTTCACAACAGTTCCTGCAACTATCAGGACGTCCGCCTGCCTCGGAGAAGCCCTGAATATGACACCGAGCCTGTCTAGGTCGAAGCGGGAAGCTGCGGTGTGCATCATCTCTATGGCACAGCAGGCGAGACCTATCGTGACCGGCCAGAGGGCGTTCCTCCTCCCCCATCTGAGGAGCTCATCCACCGTGGTGGTAACAAAGCCGTTCGAATTTATCACGGCCATAGCCCTCACCTCCTTAAACTTGCCACCTGAGGGCACCCTTTGCCCAAGCGTAGACAAATCCCAAGGTAAGTATAAATATAAAAAGTATAGCTTCTATGAGACCAAACAGCCCTATCTCTTTAAAAACCACCGCCCAGGGAAAGAGGAAAGCAGCTTCTATGTCAAACAGTATGATCAAGAGACCGAGAAGATAGTAACCCTGCTTGAAGGTTCCCCTCGCCTCAGGGTCGTAAAGGGGAACTCCGCACTCGTAGGGGTAGTCCTCGAGCGGGTCTTTTTTCTTGGGTCCGAGGAGGTCGTTAAGGACCGCGTGAACCAGGCCTATAAGGACCGCGATCCCTGCAAACACCAGGAGAGCTCCGTAACCTTCCATGACCCACCCTTCGGAGAGCGTTAAAAAATATAACAGCGTTATGTCAGATGTGTCAAGGAGAGACGAACCTATCAGGCGACGCTGAACTCCTTGGACAAAAACCTCTTCCAGGTTTCCGGCATTCTGGCAAGCTCCTCCTCCGCCACAGCCCTGACCTTACCCTCTATACCGCTCACGTCCTTCCTGGTTCTCACCTTGACGTCGCACACCTGGGGTTCGTTTATGGGCCTCCCTATCTGGGAGACTATGTAGCAGTAAGCCTCCTCCACCTCCTCCACCTCACGGACAACTCTGTCCGCTATCACGTTGGCCACGACGTTGTATATCTTCCCTATGTGGGAAACCGGGTTCTTTCCCGCGGCAGCCTCAAGGCTCATAGGTCTGTAGGGCGTTATGAGGCCGTTCACCCTGTTACCTCTTCCTACCTGTCCGTCGTCCCCCTGTTCCGCGGAAGTGCCGGTAACGGTTATGTAAATGCTCCCCCTTTTGGGGTCGTCCGCTGTGTTCACGAACACCTCCACCTCTCGGTCTGTTATGCCCGAGGCCAGATCGGTCACCTTTCTGTGAACGAGCTCTTTCTTCTCCAGGTAGTCGCTCAGATTACTAACGTACTTACTAACAAAGGCGCAGGCGACCGTGATCCTTATCCTGTCGCCTATCCTGACCCCCATGACCTTTACGTCCTCCCCTATCTCCGGATGCTTCTCCTTGACCTGGGGGGAGTTCAGGAGCCTTTCCGTCTCCAGAACTATCCTCTCAAGGTCGTTAAGAGGAGCAAAGCCAACGCCGAAGGACGTGTCGTTGGCCAGCGGGATCTCACCCCCTTTCTGGAACCTCATGAACAGGTCAACGAGGTCCCTGCTCCCAGGCTTTATCCTGGGCCTCACCACAACGTGCCTGTCTGGGTCCAGATTCCTTATGTTCTCTCTTATCCAGGACCTCGCCACCTCAACCGCGAGGTCCTCAAGGGGGAGCTTACGCCCGTCCACTTCGTTTACCGCACGACCCACGAGGTAGATCTCTATAGGGACCTTAACCTCTCCGCCACCGAAGGTCGGGTTCGCAACACCTCCGACCAGAAGGGCCTTGTCGACGTTGTGGTGCATTATGGCTCCGAACTCTTCAAGGTACAGCCTGCTCAAAGCTACCGAAAGCTCCTCCGCCAGCGAATCACAGATCGTGTCGGGATGTCCTACACCTTTCCTCTCCACGATCTCCGCCTTCTGGGCGTGGACCGGTTCAAAGGTCATCTTTGTGACGACTACGTTGGCCACCTCACTACCTCCAAGGGAGAAAACATTATACAGTTATAAGACTCTCCCCTTCCCTGATCAGGGTTTTGACCTCTTCAGGGGAGGGGGCCTCAGCGTAGATCCTCACAAGGGGTTCGGTCCCGGACGGTCTCAACAGGAGCCAGCTCCCGTCCCTGAAGACGAGCTTGAGACCGTCCAGCGTCAGGACCCTGTCAACTACCTTTGACCCGAGTCTGGTCGGGGGGTTCTCGGTAAGCTCTTTGAGTTTGCGCTTCACCCTTTCATCCGCGGTAAGGTCCACACGTCTGTAGTAGGCTTCTCCGTAAGTTTTGAACAGCCTAGAGACCAGACCGGATACGCTCTCGCCCATGAGTAGCACCATCTCCAGGACCATGAGGGCTGAGAAGATACCGTCCCTTTCGGGAAGAAACTCGGGGAAGCCATAGCCACCGCTCTCCTCTCCTCCGAAGACCACCTTTTCTTTCAGTATCACCTCGTTCACGTTCTTAAAACCCACGGGAACTTCCCTTATCTCTATACCCTCCTCCCCGCATATCCTGTCAGCGAGGTACGTTGTGGACACGGTCTTTACAACAACCCCGTCACGTCTTCCCCTGTTCTTTATCTGGTGGTAAAGGAGAAGTGCGTAAACTATCTGGGTGCTTACGAACCTCCCCTTCTCGTCCACAAGACCCACCCTGTCGCCGTCCCCGTCGTTGGCTATGCCTAAGTCCGCGGACACAGACCTGACCTTCTCCGAGAGGATTCTTAAGTTTCTCTCCACGGGTTCAGGAGAGGACCCGCCAAAGAGGGGATCCCTCTCCGCCCTTACGGTCAGAACTCTGACCTTTGTATCGGAAAGGGCCCGCGCCAGAAGGCCCGCGGATGTACCGTGCATAGGGTCGTGTATTAGGAGGACCTCCCTTTCCCTGAAGAGGTCCGTGTCGAAGAAGCTGAGGACCTTCTCAAGGTAGGGGTCTTCAAGCTCGACCTTCCGCGGTGTCCTATCCGCGAGACAGACGGGATCCTCCTTTATCTTCGCCTCCACCTCCTTAAGAAAATCAGTCCTCGCTGAACCTCCGAAACCCTCTTTTATCTTGTAGCCGTTGTACTCGGGCGGGTTATGGGAAGCTGTGATCATGACACCGCCGTCAAAGCCCATGTACCTGACACCGAAGGAGACCATAGGGGTCGTGCAGGGCCTTGAAGTCAGAACCGGATCGAGACCTTCCGAAGCCATCACCCTGCACACTTCAAGGGCGAACCTGTCGGAGAGGAACCTCCTGTCATAACCTATAAGGACTTTGGAGGAACCTTTCTCCCTCAGGACCTCCGCGTGGGCCCTTGCCACCCTCCTAACATTCTCAAAGGTAAAACCTTCCCCTATTACAGACCTCCACCCGTCGGTCCC
>JAUZRJ010000060.1 GCA_030950545.1 Aquificota bacterium
CCGACATATCCTTGAGGAAAACCTTCCCGTCAAATCCTATCTCGTCCTCCTTAAACCCTCCACGGGCATCACCTCCTCCTACCGGGATGAAGAGGTGGAATACCGCTTCGGACTGGTGAAAATCTACGAAATGGAGGCCGAGAATGTGGTGAGGAAAGGAGGCGAGACCTTATGATCGAATCAGCCGCTTACGAAATCATCAAAAAAGAAGGGTTCGAAGAAGGTCTGAAGGCGGGCATCGAGCAGGGCATACAGCAGGGATTGCTCAAGGCCATAGAGCTGGGGCTTAAAATCAAGTTCGGGGTGGAGGGAATGAGGCTCTACCGAAGGGCCAGAAAGATCAAGGATGTGGATTTCCTCGAAGCCCTGGCGGAGGCCATCGAAGCCGCCGACGACCTCAGCCAGATCGAACGCCTGCTCGCCGAAGCAAACCCCGAGGGAAATTAAATTTTCCCCTCCCCCACGAGTCTTTTACCCCTCTCCATCCCTCCCCTAAAAGGGGAGGGTGTGGGTGGGGGAGGACTCCGCAGGGGAGGGGGAACTTTTAGGGACCTCTCGAAGGGAGGGGGATCCTATTGGAGAACGCTTACGGAGATACAGTTATATCGAGAACGGCGATGTTGGATTTGAGGTTGACCGGATCGAGGGCCACTCCCTGTCCCACGAAGGCCGCGTAAAAACGAAAAGTGCCGTTAAGCCCTGGGGGGATCCGCCCGCCGGCTACCGGCACGCAGTAAGGTTTCCTGTCTGACAACTCGCTCTGAAGGGTAGCGTAAGGGGCCAGAGCAGTAGCCTCAAACCCTTCCCACCGCACCCAGCCGTCCGGACGTAACACGAACCAGCGGCCTCCGGCGTCCAGGAAAAAGTATAAATCGTGCTTTTGCGTAATGGCGTAGTTGTGCGCATACGCGCAATACAGAATGGAAAACTTGTCCCCGGGATGGAAGAGTTCGGTCTCCTGAAAGAGACCGGTCTCCTTCCGCAAAGGCACAAAGCATCCGCAGAACTTGCCGTCCTCGCAAACCGTAGCCCCGCAGTTGCGGCTTACCACATGGTAAAAATCCATGGTCAAAGGTTGAAGCCGGGCGTCGAAGGACTCCACTCGTAGGTCGTGGATTCCCGAGACAGCGGTCCAGACGAAAGAAAGGGTGTCGCTGGCGTTTTCGATTTCGTAGAAACCGTCTCCGTTTAAATCCGCACGCAAAAGGGCCACGCCGAAATCTCCAGAGGCGTTGCAGGAGTAAAAGATCTCCGTGCCAGGAGAAACGAACATGCCTTCTGAAACAGTGCAATCCAGGGCCTGTGCTCCCGGAGAACCCGGAGAAAGGGAACCTAGGCTCACCGCCTGCAGTTCGCCAGAAGCCAGCACAGCGTGACCCAAGGAAGAGTCCACAAAAAGATCGTAAACTACCTCCCGGCTCTCGTAACGAGTTACGAACATCGGGAACTCAGGACTATCAACAGAGAAAACCAGTAGCCCCTGATCCGTGCCCACTAGGGCGTAAAAATTGGAAGAAGCGTCCTGATAAAGGACGATTCGCTGGCCTACGGCGCCCTCTAATGGAGAAGCGGGAATGGTGGCCAGAACTTCTGGCTGGCGGATGTTTGTAGCGTTCACCACGGCCAGGACTTCGGAAGCCCCGGTAGCGTAGAGGTAAAGTTCCGAAGTTCGGTTGTCTATAGCTAGATCCTGAAGGATCATCCCCCCGAGGTCGAGTACCGCTAAAGGAGTCCACGGGGTCGGGGGAGCGGAAAGATCGCAGGCCGGAAGGAGGTAAAGACGAGAGGAAGTGGCCACCGCCAGGTAATCCTCCCCTGCGTAGGAAAAATAGGCCAAGGCCTCCACCCAAGCGTTCGTCCGGAACAGACAACCCTCAAAAAGACTCGGAGACGCGGGGTTCGTCGCATCCACCGCTAACACCGTCTCCGGAAGCCCCAAATAGACGAGGTTTCCGTCAGCGGAAGAAGCAAGAGCGGTAATTGGAAGGGTAGAGGGGATCACGCACCCCTG
>JAUZRJ010000061.1 GCA_030950545.1 Aquificota bacterium
GCGTCATCACAAAACTCAGGACCCCTACAAGGGACGTTATCAGCACCGTGATCCCCGCTATGAGCTTTCTGTGGTCCCATATCCTGAGGAACAGCTCATAAAGGTCTATCTCCTCCTCCTCTAGGACTTCCCTCTTCTCTCTCTCCTCCATGTCAGAACCTCCACCCCAGTCCCACACCCGCGGTTATAAAGGTTCTGTCCTCAGATCTTATATCTATCCTGTTGGGGAGGGGGTCCCTGTCGTAGTTGTCGGTAACATCCAGTCTCAGGAAGCCTTCCAGGATAAGCCTTCTGACTCTCCTCTCTCCGAAAAGGACTATATAGAACCTGTTCATCCCGGGCCTGTCCTCCCCGGGCTGTCTTAAAAACCCGAACCTGTAGCCCGCGGAAAAGTGGTCGGAGAAGTAGTGTATGTGTTTCAGAAATATGTGCTTCAGATCGTTGCCGTAAGGATGACCCAAGGACATACCCCTGTACGTGTACCCCTCCACGGGATAAAGGTGGTGTATGTACCAGGCCCTGTTGACGTCATGGTACTCAAGCCTCAGGATGTCCTTATCGAGTGATAGGAAGACCCCAGCCACGTAACTCCTGAGGTGGAGTCTGAAACCGAAGGGAAAGGCGAAATCTCCGGGGTTGTCCTTCTGCCACCAGGCGGAGACGTCTGTCCCTCCCCTCTGGAAGTAAACCTTGAACGTCCTCACTGAAGGCAGAAGTCTCCTGAGAGGGAGGTAAAGGGTGAAGTCGTAGGCAGCGTACCCGTCGGTGTCGAACTTCCCGAAGGGTATGTTTTCCTCAACGCCCAGTATCAGTTTCGGGTACTCGAAAAGGGTGTAGCCCGGCCTGCCTTCACCTCCGTAGAGGGACGTTCTCGTCAGCCCTATCTCAAGGAAGTCCCTCGGCTTGTAAACCACCCTCAGGGCGAGTATGTTCGGGTCGTCTCTGTCCCGCCTCTTTTCCCTTAAAAACCCCCTGACGAATATGAACTCCCATTTACCGAAAAGGTTGAGGGGCTCCTCCGTCCTTAAGGAGATCATGGGAAAGGGTTCCGCGTTGGAGGACAGGAGGAGCCCGAACTCGCCCGGTCCGAGGTGAACGGTGTCTTTACCCGCAAGGAGAGACAGCTTCCAGAGTCTGAGCTTCATGTAAGCCCTGAACACGTCCGCCCTGTAGGAGTTCCTGTCGCTGACCGATCTCACCTGATAGTAGAACACAAACCTCCTTCCCAAGGAAAGATACCCGTCAAGGAAGATGTACAGGTTTACCCCTCTCCTCAGAAGGGTGCCCGACATGTTCTCCAGGGGGAAAATCTCCTCGTTCGTATAGTAGAGCCTGAAGCTGACAGAGTTTACGGGCTTCAGGAAGTAGCCGGGTCTTGAGAGGGCGTTCAGATAGGTCTTTATCCTGTCAGGTCTGTCCGCCATGATAAAGGCTCTTCCGAGCGAGAAGGGCTTTATGGATACGGGGAACTCTTCCGCGTACGGGCTCGCTTCCAGGTTGTCGAAAACCGTTCTCTCCTCAGCGTTCAGGTTAAGGAGGGGATGGGACAGGGAGGCTGACACCGCAAGGAGTATGAGAAGAAACACCATACTACAACCTCTTCGCCAGGACCGCGGTGGATATCGCCTGGAATATTATTTGGACCACATCCCTTATAAGAGGCCTCCACTGGGTCGGAACCCTGAACTTGGTCGGGATCACGACGGTGTCCCCCTCCTCGAGGACCATATCCATGAAATCCCTCCCGAAGTAGAGCCTGTTCCTTTCCCATCTGAAGGTAAGAAACCTCCTGTAATTCCTCCTCGATACGACCCTTCCGTTCGCCTTGATCACGTACACGTTCTCGAGGTCCGCGTCCTTTCCGGGACCGCCGACCGCTTCCAGGTAGTCCGCCAGGGTTTTACCCTCCTCGTAGGGCAGGGCCACCTGGTTGTAAACATCACCGAGTATGAGCACATAACCGGGCCTAGGAGGAACGTATATGTAGTCGCCGTCTTCAAGGGGCACGTTGGCAGGGCTTTCTTTCAGCTTTTCAAGATCAGAGGGAACGTCCAGGGATATACGTCCGAGACCTATCTTAGCCCTGCTCCTTATCACCCTAAGCAGTTCCCTGTACCTTCTCACCGCAACCCTGAAGGCCTCTCTCTCCTCGGGGCTGACACCTGCCTCCGCGGTTTCCTCGTCCCTGAGGAGGCTCTCCTCAAGCAGGGACAGGCTGACCTCCAGCTGGCTCTCCTGAAGCTGTCTCACGCTTTCCCTTATCAGTATGAGGCCCTGCGGGAAAGCCCTCTCCGTGTATCCTCCCGCCTTCACCAGAAGTTCGTAGAGGGTCATGCCCTCTTCGAGCCTGTAAACTCCGGGCCTTTTCACCTCCCCAAGGACGGTGACCGACGGACCCTTTTCATGAACACCCGTTCTCTCTATGACCACCCTGTCTCCCGGGTTGAGCTCCGTGTTACCCTTTCCCTTAACGAGAAGGTCGTATATGTAAACGCTGAAAGCTACCTCCTGGCCTGTGAAGACCGTGGCTTTGAGTTCCCTGGGTTTGCCCTTCAGCTTCACCTCCCTGAGAACGTCCAGCAGGGTTATGCCCTCGTAGTAGGGTATAACCGCAGGGCTCTCCACCTCGCCCGAGACCTCCACGGGCCGGTAGACCCATTTCGGGAAAAATCTGACCGTGTCGAGGTCCCTGAGCTCAAGATCCTCCCTCCCTTCCAGCACATCTATCGGTGCGAACACGACTATCCTCTCCCTGAAATCCGGAGGCTCCTTCCTGTGGATCTCCGCGTAATATAGGTTGGTCTCCGGCAGAAGCCCGACCTTTTTGAGAAGCTCTCCTACGGTCTTCGTCTCCGTGAGGGAGTATACACCGGGATAGCTCACGAACCCCTCAACCTTAACCTTTCCGAACACCATCTCCTCGTAAACATCCCTGACCACTATAAGGTCTCCGTCCCTTAAGGAGAACTCTCCCCCCGGAGACATCTCCAGGACCTTCAGGGTGTTGTCCTCGTACCTGATAACCGTTATAGCCTTCGTGTAGGCGGAGGGGACGAACCCCCCGGCAAACCGGAACAGGTCTTCAACTCCCTCACCTTCGACGAACTCGTATATACCAGGCCTCTTCACAGCCCCCCACACAGCCGCGGTCTTACCTATGGGAGGCACGTACACAACGTCCCCGTCCTTTACCCTTACGTTCACAGGCTCACCCTCTAAGAGAAACCTGTACAGGTCCACCTTTATCTCCCGACCGCCCCTCCTTATGGTTATGTTCCTGAGGCTCCCCTCCTTTAAAACACCCCCCGCCCTGGCGAGGACCTCTATAACCGTGTCCGTTCCCGTAGCTGTAACCGGTCCGGGCCTCTTCACGAAGCCGAAAACGTAAACGGGAAAGCTCCTCAGCCTGCCCACGGAGACGTCAACCCTGAACCTCTTGAACCTTCTGGAGAGAAGTTCCCTCAGGGCGGTTTTGAACTCCCCGACCGTTCTCCCCCACACGTAAACACTCCCTATTGAGGGTATGAAGACCCTTCCCTCCCTGTCCACGGTAAGCTCGTACAGGCTGTCGAGCCCGAGTATATCGACGGGGTCGCCCCACAGATAAACCACGAGCTCATCACCCGGTCCGAGTATGTACTCACTCCCGACGGGTAGAGGGGACGGGTAGGTAACTTCCCTGAATATGTCGTACCCGAACTGCCTTATCCTCTCGCCCTCTCCGAGCCTGCTTATGTAGATCTTCTCTATCCTGGAAGGTCCTTCTTCTTGCTTCTTCTCCTCAGGGACGACCGGTTCAGGGGTCGGTTCTTCCTTGCGTACCTCCTCTGTCTCCTGCACATCCGCGGGTTTCTGCGTCCCCTTTTCTCCTGTCTCCGAAAAGGCGAAGATAAAGGCAATAAGCACCAGAAGGACATACATCCCCCTACCTCTTCACCCAGGTTATGGGGCCGTAGTGGATCTCAGAGGCGCTCTGACCCACCGCCTCCGACAGGGATGGGTGGGAGTAGAGGGTCTTTGAAGCGAACTCAACGTCCATCCTCCTCCTCATCATGTGGACCACCTGGTGGATCAGCTCACCCGCATGGGGTCCCACTATGTGACATCCCAGGATCTCACCGCTGTCCTCGTCCGCCACTATCCTGACGAACCCCTCGTTCTCCCCGTCGTCCATGGCCTTCGGGTTGGTCACGAAGGAAGACACCCCCACCTTCACCTCGTAGCCCTCCTCCTCCGCCTGGTCTTCCGTGAGGCCGACGCTCGCAACCTCCAGGGCGGAGTATATTATCTTCGGGACTATCCGGTCATCCCTCCTCCAGTCCCTTCCTCCGAGCATGTGGTTTACCGCTATCTTCCCTTCGTACATGGCCTTGTGGGCGAGCATGAGCGGTGAGGTTACGTCCCCGCAGGCGTAGATGTTCTGAACAGCTGTCTGGCAGAACTCGTTCACCCTGATAAAACCTCTCCTGTCTTTCTCCACACCTATCTCTTCAAGACCTATCCCCGAGGTGTTCGGCTCCCTTCCCACCGCGAGGAGTATGAAGTCCGCCTCCGTCTCGGTGCCGTCCGAGAGCTTTGCCCTCACACCCCTTTCCGTTCTCTCCCAGAACTCGACCGTTGTCTTGGTCCTTACGTCAACACCGAGGCTCCTCAGCTTCCTGGTGAGGTATCTCGCGGAGTCCTCGGGTATGTCGTCGGAGGGAAGGATCCGCCTCTTGAGCTCAACCAGAACAACCTCCGCCCCGTACCTCCTGAATATGTAGGCGAACTCAACCCCAACCGCACCTCCGCCTACTATGAGCACCCTCCCGGGAAGATCTTCTATCTCCCAGACCTGGTCCGTGTTGAGGACGTACCTCCCGTCAGGGACGAGATCCCCAAGGGCCACGGGCCTGGAACCTGTGGCGATGAGTATAAATCTGGTCCTTATCCTCTCCTCGGGACCTTCAACGAAGACGGTGTTCGGATCCTTTACGACACCTCTCCCGTAGATTATAGGGAGGTTTATCTGCTTTGCGAACTTCTTGAAGTTCTCCCTTATAGTTACCACGACCTCGTCCCTCCCCTTCGCGAGCTTTCCGTAGTCTATATCAAAGCCCCTGGGTATTATACCGTAGCGCTCCATAACCCCGAACCTATCTATCAGGTACGCTCCGTACCTCATGTACTTGGAGGGTATGCACCCCTTGTTCAGGCAGTTCCCTCCCACGGTTTCGGGTGAGAGCTCAACGAGGACGGTTTTCATACCTCTCCTGTAGGCGTATATGGCAGCCTCGTAACCACCGCTACCCGCTCCTATGATGACAAGATCCGCCTCCATCTCAAACCTCCGCGACTTCGGGGTGTCCTATGTGGAACCCCTGGACGAGGTCCACCTTCAGGGTCCTGACAAACTCAAGGTCCTCTTCCGTTTCCACGTTCTCCATTATTATCGAGTAGCCCGCCTTCTTCAGGCTCATGACTATCCACCTGGTTATAGGCTTTGCCTCCTTCAGGAAAAAGCTGTTTAGCTTCACGAAGTCAGGGTCTATCCTGAGAAGCTTCTCTATGGACGAGTTCTCAACGCCGAAGTCGTCCAGGGCTATCATGAACCCCAGGGACCTCAGAAGCGATATAACCTCGGAGAGTCTGTCTACGTCCGCTATCGTCTGCTTCTCGGTTATCTCAAAGACAACGTCGTGGGGGCACACACCCAGATCCAGGACAAGGCTGTATATCTCCCCTATCTTGAGGTCGCTCTTCGGTGTGAACTGGTATATGAGGGCCGGGAGGTTTATGAACAGCTTGCCCTTTAGCCCCCTCTCCACCTTTACCTTGAGGGCTTTCTCTATGACCTTTTCCTCAAACATGATTATCTTGGAGGTCCTCTCCAGAAGGGTTATGAACTCCCCCGCAGGGACGACGGTCCCGTCCCTCCTCCTCACCCTCATCAGGACCTCGTACCCGAAGACCTCACCGGTCGCGAGGCTCTTCACGGGCTGGAAGGCGGGCAGGATCCTGTCGTCGGAGAAGGCGTTCAGGAGCTCAAGGGGAGTTACAGTTCTCGGTCTTATGTCCGCGGGAGGTGCGAAGACGGTTGAGCCCGGGGAGGTCCTTTTGGTCTCCGCCACCACCTCCTCAAGCCTCATCAGGAGCTGGTCCGTGGTCATCCCGTCCCTCGGGAAGGAGACAGCACCTATGGTGATGCTCGGCCTCACACCCCTGACCTCCACCGCGGACATCTTCCTCCTTATCCTGGAAACGACCCTGACAGCCCCTGAGATGTCCGTTTCGGGAAGGATCACAAGAAAAGAACTCCCCTTGTACTTGCCCGCAACATCGCTCCTCCTCAGAGAGGAGCTCAGGATATCCGCAACGCTCAGAAGGATCTCAGTACCCGTGGAGTAGCCGTGGTGTCTGTTTATGGACCTCAGGTTGTCAACGTCAAGGAGCAGGAGGCAGAGCTCCCTGTTGTACCTCTCGTGCAGGAAGAGGAGCTTTTTAAGTATGTTTCTCATACAGTCCGTACTGGAGATCAGCGTCTCCTTGTAAAGCTCCAGAAGAGATAGAGAGGGTAGCCTCCTGGACATCTCCTGTCAGGGCTATTAATTTTAAGGGAAATGTCGGAAAAGAACAAGGAGCTTTCCAGGATTTTCGAAAGGATCGCGGACATACTTGAGTTCCTCGGGGACAACGTCTACAGGGTGAACTCTTACAGAAGGGTTGCGGAACTTATATCCAGCCTGCAGGAGGACATTGAGGAGCTGTGGAGAAAGGGAAAACTCGGAAAGCTACCGGGGGTTGGTCCTTCCACACTCCAGAAGATAGAGGAGTTTCTGAGAACAGGAACGGTTAAGAAGTACGAGGACCTGAGGAGAAGGGTTCCCGAGGACCTCCTGGAGCTGATGGACGCTCCCGGCGTCGGACCCAGGACCCTGAGGGTAGCCTACGACAAGCTCGGTGTCAGAACAAAGGAGGACTTTATGAGGGTTCTCAGGGACGGGTCTCTGGCGAAGCTTCCCGGGTTCGGTCCCAAAAAGGTTCAGAACATCCTGAAGGGGATAGAGATCTGGAAGACCGCAAAGGAGAGAATGCCCCTTATGGAAGCTTACACGGTGGCGGAGGAGATAGTGGAGTATATGAAGGGGGAAGGAGCGGTCAGGGAAATATCCGTTGCGGGAAGCCTGAGGAGGATGAAGGAAACCGTAGGCGACATAGACATACTGGTTTCCGCGGATAAGAAGGACTGGCCCAGGATACACGAAAGGTTCGTGAGCTACCCGGAGGTGGATAGGGTTATCGTCAGAGGTGAGACCAAGTCGAGCGTTGTTCTCAAAAACGGGAGGCAGGCGGACCTCAGGACCGTTCCCCCCGAGAGCTGGGGGGCAGCGCTCCAGTACTTCACGGGGTCAAAGGAACACAACGTCAGGCTCAGGGATATAGCCAGGGAGAAAGGGCTTAAAGTAAACGAGTACGGCGTTTACAGGGCGGACACCTCGGAGAGGGTGGGAGGTTCCACGGAGGAGGAGGTTTACAGGCTGGTGGGTATGGAGTGGATACCTCCCGAGATCAGGGAGAACTGGGGAGAGATAGAGCTGGCCCTGGAGGGGAAGGTGCCGAGGCTCGTCAGCCTGGAGGACATAAAGGGTGACTTCCACATGCACACCGACTGGAGCGACGGGGTAAACTCCATAGAGGAGGTGGTCGAGTTCTGCTACAGACTCGGCTACGAGTACATAGTGATAGGGGACCACTCCCAGAGCCAGAGGCAGGCGAAGGGCCTGACCCCGGAGCGCTACATGAAGCAGTGGAAGGTCATAGAGGACCTGAACAGGGTTTACAACCCAAAAGGCTTCCATATACTCAAGGGCTGTGAGGTTGACATACTCCCGGACGGCGGTCTCGACCTCCCCGATGAGGTTCTCGAGGGTTTTGACTTCGTAGTAGCTTCCGTCCACCTGAGGCTTAACCAGGACAACACCTACAGGATACTCAGGGCCATGGAAAACCCCTACGTGAACCTGATAGGCCACCCGACCGGAAAGTCCCCAGGCCAGAGGGAGAGCTACCCCCTGGATATGGACAGGGTCGTCGAGGTGGCCAAGGAAACGGGGACCGCGCTGGAGATAAACACCTTCAGGGTGGACCTTTCGCCCGAGAACATAAGGAGATGCACGGAGAAGGGCGTTATGATGGCGATAGTGACGGACGCCCACGCGGTAAAGCACCTCAGGTACATGAAGGTCGGCGTGGGTATAGCGAGAAGGGGCTGGGCTACACCCGAGGTTATACTCAACACGAGGAGTCTCCGGGAGGTGATGGAGTTCGTGAGGGAGAAGAGGAGGAGGCTGGCGGGGAAGACGGGCTGAACCTGTTAAGATAAGAACCTATGAAGCCTTTCCCCCTGATAAACCACTTCGAGGTCCCGAAGCCCCTCCCGTTCAGGGACCTCCTGGTGGAGATAGGGTTCGGCAGGGGGGAGTTCATCGTCAGGCTCGCGAGGGAAAACCCCGGGAGGATCGTCCTCGGGGTCGAGATATCGGGGGTGTCCGTGGAGAAGCTCCTTAAGAGAATAAAAAGGGAGAGTATAACGAACATAAGGATAGTCCATATGGACGCCTACTGGTGCTTTAACCTTCTTCTCGAAGACAGCTCCGTTGAAAGGATCTACATGAACTACCCTGACCCTTGGTTCAAGAAAAGACACATAAAGAGGAGGCTCACAAAAGAGGAGAACCTTTACATCTTCGCGAGAAGACTAAAGCCCGGCGGTGAGATCGTAATCAGGACGGACCACTACCCTTTCATCGAGTACACCCTTGAGCAGGCGGAAAACCTGAAGGTCTTTTCCTCCGAGGTCAGGAGGCTCTCCGTTGAGGACCCCCTCACGAAGTACGAGGAGAGATGGGTCTCGATGGGGAAGGAGATATACGAGCTGAAGCTGGTCAGGTCAAAGGAACCCGAGCAGAGAGAAGTAAGAACCATAAGGGAGGTGGAAGAGGTGTTTCCCGTAAAGGTTCAGGGAAGGGAGCCCTGTCCTGAAGAGATAACGGGTGAGGAGATAAGGCTGGGTGAGGGTGTCTACCTTAAGTTCTTCAGGGTTTACAGGGCGGACGGTGTTATCCTGGTAGAGACACTCCTTTCCGAGTTCGGGTTCCTGCAGAAGCTGTTTATTGAGATAAGACGAAAAGGGGACTGCTGGGTGGTTGACGTGTCACCCTTCAGCCAGGTTCTGAGGACCGACAACCTCCAGAGGGCGGTAGAGCTAATGGCGGAAAGAGGCTTCAGACCATGATCTCCCGTATGCCCTCACACCTCATCATGCTTGAGAAGAACGTACTTATTATGTAGTCGGAGAGCTTTATAACCTCCGACTGGATCTTCTGGGTCAGGAAGTCCTTTTCCCTGGGGAACCTGCTCGAGAGGTAAACGTCCACGTCCTCCCCGTTTATCGATATCTTCTCCTTTTTGGATATCCATCCCTTCTTGTATCTGAACTGGGCGTTGTAGAGGATCCTGTGGGCCCCCGGAAGGGGAACGTCCCACAGGATAACGGGATAAACGGTGAGGCTGAGCTGGAGTCCCAGTATGTTTATGTACTTGTAAACCTTGAGCCAGTTCACGATACACCTGTCCTTCTCACAGTCCCTTATCAGGTGAGAGTAGTGGTCAAAGGAGTAGTGGTGTTCGAGGATGCACATGAACCTCTTTTCGTTCCTGCCGAGCCACCTCTTCAGATCCTCTATCCTGTCCCCGGGGGCCTGCTCTATGTTGGCCATATAACAGCCTATGTCAAAGGTGAACTCCTCTACGAGGTCCATCGATCGATATTTTCTACCCCTCCCGCGTTTCTTCAACCCACAGGTTCTTATATGAGCATAATTTTTAAAAATATTCTAATACTCTAAAGTTTTGCGGGAGAGGATCTCCCGAACCGCCCTCTCTATGCCCTCCGCGTCTATACCCACAAGCTTCCTGAGGAGGTTCTGGTTGCCGTGCTCTATGAACCTGTCGGGAACACCGAGCCTCACAACCGTTTTCCTTATACCCCTGTCCGCCAGAAACTCAAGGACCGCGGAACCGAACCCTCCCGTGAGAACGTTGTCCTCAACGGTTATGAAGATCTCATACCTGCCCGCAAGATCGAGGAGCAGTTTCTCGTCGATGGGCTTCACAAACCTCGCGTTAACAACACCCACCCTTATCCCGTCCTTGTAGAGCTTCTCCGAAGCTTTGAGAGCCTGATAGACGGGGTATCCGACCGCGAGAACAGCCACGTCCTCACCTTCTATGAGCTCTTCCCACGTGCCTATCTCTATCTTTCTGAATCCTTCGGTGGGAACTCCGTAAGCTGCGCCCCTCGGGTACCTGACCGCGAAGGGCCTCCCGCTGTATACCGCGGTGTAGATGAGGTCCCTCAGCTCCTGCTCGTCCTTGGGAGCGGAAACCACCATGTTGGGAACGCATCTCAGGTAGGAGAGGTCGAAGACCCCGTGGTGGGTAGGGCCGTCATCTCCCACCAGCCCGCCCCTGTCTATCGCGAAGGTGACGGGGAGGTTCTGGAGGGCTATGTCGTGGATAACCTGGTCGTAGGCCCTCTGGAGGAATGTGGAGTAGTAGCAGGCGACGGGCCTCATCCCCTCACAGGCGAGACCAGCTGCGAAGGTGCCCGCGTGCTGTTCCGCTATCCCGACGTCGAAGAACCTGTCCGGGAATCTCTTTGAGAACTCCACCAGACCCGAACCCTCCCTCATCGCGGGCGTTATGACCACTATCTTCTCGTCCCTTTCCGCCAGCTCCACGATAGCCTTCCCGAAGACGGAGGTCCAGGTGGGAGGAGAGGGCTTCTTTATTATCTCTCCCGACTCCACCTTGTAGGGCGCTACCCCGTGCCATTTGACCGGGTCCTCTTCCGCGGGTCTGTAGCCCTTACCCTTCTTGGTCACCACGTGAAGGAGAACGGGTCCCTTTATGTCCTTGACGTTCCTCAGGGTCTTCTCGAGGGAGGGGAGGTTGTGGCCGTCTATCACGCCTATGTAGTTAAATCCGAGCTCCTCGAAAATTATCCCCGGTGAGATCAGGCCCTTGAGGAACTCTTCCGTGAGCTTCAGAACCCTTAAGGGTTTGTCACCGAAGTGTTTCAGGAAGCTCTTTATCTTCTGCCTCGTCTCCTGGACGAAGTGCCCGCTTATTATCCTGTTGAGGTAGGTGGATATCGCACCGACGTTGGGTGATATGGACATCTCGTTGTCGTTGAGTATGACTATGAACCTGTCCGGTCTCAGGTGTCCCGCGTTGTTGAGGGCTTCGAAGGCCATGCCCGCGGTCATGGCTCCGTCGCCTATCACCGCGACGACGTACGAGTCGTCACCCTTGAGGTCCTTCGCGACCCTGAACCCGAGCGCCGCGGATATGGAGGTCGAGCTGTGGCCCGCACCGAAGGCGTCGTAGGGACTTTCCTCCCTCCTCAGGAAGCCGGCTATACCTTCGAACTGCCTCAAGGTGGGGAACTTCTCCTTCCTGTCGGTCAGTATCTTCCAGGGGTAGCCCTGGTGTCCTATGTCCCAGACCACGGTGTCCTTCGGCGGGTCAAAGACCCTGAGGATGGCTATAGTCAGCTCAACCACACCGAGGCCCGGTCCCACGTGGCCCCCGTTCTTCGAGGTGACCTGTATTATGTAATCCCTTATCTCGGAGGCGAGGACTTCGAGGTCCTCGTAAGACATTGACTTCAGGTCCCGTGGTCCTGAGTAGTCCTTCAGGATCCTGTACCTGTCGAGCATGAGAATAAAGATATTTCCCGCCTACACCAGGGTCAATCTGATCCGCCACCCGAGGAGTATGACGCTGACGGTCAGCACAAGCCCCGCGACCGAGATAACAAGACCGACCTTCCTGCTCGTGTCCCTCTGCTTTATCCAGAGGTATATGAAGGAAAGAAGGGTCAGGAGCGCAAGTATCACCGCCATGACTTTGTGGGGTGTGAGAAGAAGGCTGTTAGCCTTCACAAGGCCCTCCGCGGAAAAGCCCGTGAGGACCGCAACTATTATGAGTAAGGTGGAGAGGGCGTGGTTGGCGAGCGCGTAGTAAAAGGAGAAGCTGTTGTTCCTCAAGAGGGAGAAGTGAAGCAGGTAACCCCCGTAGGCGGTAAGAAGAAGACCTCCCGTGATGTATATGACAAGAGGGTGCAGATTCATACCGGAACCTCCTGCGTCATCCGCTTTTTTCCAGAACCGCTGACAGGTTCTCAACGGGGAAGACCCTCGACACGCCTCCCCTCGCGGACACACCTATGAGCCTGTCCGCAAAGCTGGCCAGCACCTCCCTCAGGGTGACCACTATGAACTGGGCCTCCTTTGACTTTTGCCTTATCAGCTCACCCACCTTCCTGGCGTTGGCCTCGTCAAGGTGGGCGTCCACCTCGTCAAAGTAGTAAAAGGGTGAGGGTTTGTACTCCTGTATGGCGAATATGAGGGAAAGGGCTGCGAGGGTCTTCTCACCACCTGACATAGCCTCAAGATACTGGACGTCCTTTCCCCTCGGCTTTACAACGAGGTTTATGCCACCGCTGAAGGGGTCCGCTTCGTTTTCCAGGATCATCTGGGCCTTACCGCCCGGAGACAGGAAGGAGAATATCCTTCTGAGGCTTCTGTTTATGCTCTTGAACGCCTCCATAAAGGCCCTGAGCTTCTTCGTCTCTATCTCCTCTATCATGCTCTTTATCGCCTTCCTCTCCTCCTGTAGCGTTCTGTACCTGTCCTCGTACTCCCTGTATCTTTCAAGCTCGAGTTTGTAGTCTTCTTCCGCCTTCATGTTCACGCTCCCGAGGTTCTCGATCTCCCTCTCTATCCTGTAGAGCCTCTCCTTGAGCTTCGTGACCGGATCCTTTACGTCCGGAAGTTCCCCCTCGAAGCCGATCTCCTGGAGCCTCTGCCTCAGGTCCGAGATCTTCTGCCTCACCCTGCTCAGGTTCGTGCTTATATCCCTCTCCCTGGTTCTTAGGTCCTCCTCCTCTATTCTCAACCTCCCGATCTCCGCCTGAAGGTTCCTGACCTCCTCCTCTGTTCTGTCCCTTTCCTTGTAGATCCTGTAGACCTGAGCCTCTATTTCTTTTATGCTGTTTTCAAGGGAAGACCTCCTCTCCTGGAGCTCCTTTATGGCCTCCTCCGCCCTCCTGATCTCCTCCCTGAGGTCCTCTATCCTGGCCTCCCTCCTCCTTATCTCCTCCCGTATGTTCCCGATCTGGTTCTCCCTGTCCCTGAGCTGGAGCCTGAGGGAGTTAAGCTCCTCCCTTTTAGCCTCCACCCTTCTTTTTATCCTTTCGTACTCCCTCCTCTTCTCCTCTATACCGGAGGACCTGTAGTGGTTTATTATGTCCTGTCTTTTGATCTCCAGGTTCCTGAGCTTTTCGCGGGAGTACTCGAGGTCCCCCTTTATCTCCTCAAGCCTCCTTTTCCGGGCGTCTATCTCCTCCCTCAAGGTCTCAAGGTATTCCCTCGCCTTCTCTATCCTCCTCCTGTACTCCTCTATCTTCTCGTGGCCCCTTCGGGAGAGCTCCTCCGTCTCCGTGAGCTTTCTTTCCAGGACCTTAAGGAGTCCCTCCTTCTCCGCTATCTCGTTCCTTATCGCCCTCATCTTTATAACCAGGTCCTGCTCCCTTTCCCTCAGATCCCTCTCCTCAAGGTCGAGCTTCCGTCTCTCTTCTTCGTAGAACTTTCTCCCCAGGTCTCCCTTGGGTGACGGACTCCCCCCCGTGATCACACCGCTCCTCTCGAACAGGTCCCCGTCCAAGGTGACCATCCTGTAGGTCCCTATGCCGACCTTCTTGGCGGTTTCGAAGCTGTCGACTATGACGGTGTCTCCGAGGGCGAACCTGACCGCCTTCTCAAATCTCGGATCGTACTCAACGAGGTTTATGGCGAAGTCTATCACACCCTTCACACGGGGAAGGGGCGGGAGTCTGTTCTCGACCCTTATCCTGTTCAGGGGTATGAAGCTCATCCTCCCCAGGTTGTTCTCCCTCAAGAAGTCTATACATCTCTTGGCTGTGTCCTCGTCCTCAACGACCACGAACCTGAGCCTGCCTCCTCCCGCCACCTCGACCGCCCTTATGTGTTCGGGGTCCTTCACCGTTATGAGGTCTCCGACGGTCCCGTAAACACCCTCCATATTCCCGAAGACGTTTTCCGCCGGCTCGAGGTCGGAGAGCCTCCCCTCCACGTAGGCTTTTGCCCTTATCACCTCCTCTATCCTGTCCCTCACCCTTTTGAGTTCCGCCTCCACCTTTTTCAGCTCCTCCCTCTCCTTCTTCAGGATGTCCTGTTCCACCGCCTTCATGCTCCTGAGCTTTTCAAGGTCCTTCTCCGAGCTTTTTATCCTTCTCTCAAGGTCCTCCTTCTCTTTTTCGAGATTCCTTATCTCCTCCTCAGTCTTCTCTATCCTCACCTCCGCCTCTTTTATGCTGATCCTTATCCTCTGGTCCTCCTCCTTGAGGCGTTCTATGTGCTCCCTGATCTGTCTTTCCTTCTCCTCCGTTCTCTGGGCTTCCTCTATGGAGACCTTCAGCTTCTCGTCGAGGGCCTTCAGTTCCTCATAGTGGCGTCTTTCGAGATCCACGAGACCTTCAAGGTCCTCCTCCCTCGTCCTTATCTCAGCCTTCAGGTTCTCGATCTCGGACGTGAGGTTCTCGAGGTCCCTTTTCAGGTACTCCGCGGTCCTTTCTTCTTTGTTAAGCTCGGAGGCCAGCTTGTCCTTCGTCCTGGTCCTCTCCTCTATCTCCCTGTTTACGTGGTCTATGTCCGAGGATATCCTCCCTACACTCTCCTTGAAGGGTAGCAGTCTGTCGTTTAGAGCTTTCAGGTGCTCTTCCTTTACCTTCAGGTCTTCCTCGAGCTTCTCCACCCGCTCTTTGAGGGAGCTTATCCTTTCCTGGACCTCCTTAAGTTCAGAGGAGAGCCTCTCTTCCTCCCGGGAGAGCTTCCTTATCTCCTTTGAGAGTATGGCGACCTCCGTCTCCCGCTTTTCCCTTTCGAGGCTTCTGTACTTATCCAGCTTTTCCTTCTCCTCCTTCAGGCGGTCCAGCTGGACCTTTATCTCATCGAGAAGGAGCTTGAGCTCCCTTATCTTTATGTCCACCTCCGCGAGGTCCTTTATCGCCTTTTCCTTTTTCGCCTCGTACTCGCTTATCCCTGCAACGTCCTCCACGACCTTTCTTCTCTCGACAGGTGTCATCTTTAGAAACTTTACGATGTCTCCCTGAAGGACCACGTTGTAGCCGTTCTCATATATGCCCGCCTTGGAGAGGAAGTCTTTCAGGTCCCTCTCCCTGACGGTTGTGCCGTTTACCTTGAATGTACTCCTCCCGTCCCCTGTGACCTTTCTGGAGATGACAACGAGATCGTCCTCAACGGGAAATGCACCTCCGTTTTTAAAGTGGACCTCAACGTAGGCGTGGTCCGCCTT
>JAUZRJ010000062.1 GCA_030950545.1 Aquificota bacterium
GCGCAGGTCAGATACAGGATAAAGGACCACTTCACCGTGGTCGTGAGATTCTGAATTTCACGAAAAATTCACTTTGGTTATAATTCACGATTTTTTCATACTGTTGTCTTAAGCTTGAAAAAGGTAAGGAGGTGCGGGCGATGAGACACATAAGATTCTCTCTAATATTTACTTTACTCATTCAATTTTTTACTTTTATTGCTGCAGGCGATTTCCAACTTATTTCTGCTAAAATTGTTGAGATTAAAAAAGACTATATACTTGTTAACCCGGATAGATGTCCTAATCATACTTTAAAGGTTTATTTTGATAGAGCTCTTGATGTTGATTTAAAAAAGCACACAAGAATCATGTTTATTACGGTTGAGAGTCCCTGTATAAACAAAGAAATAAAAGTAAACAAAGTAATACCAAGAGGTTTTAAAAGATGATAGCAATGGCGTTTATTATACTTACTATCTTCTTCACAGGTATGGGTTTTACACAATCCCTTTGTAATATACCACCGTTCCTTACTACAGCGGTACCTCCTAATATTCTGTTTGTGATCGATAAAAGCGGTAGTATGAGCTGGGCTGCTTATTACAAAACATGGTCCGTTACAAATGATCCTGCGGATATAGGTCAATATGATCCAAATTTGCTTTATGAAGGATATTTCATACCAGATAAACTTTATGAGTTAAAGAATGATGTGTGGGTAGAAAGCAACGCAGCTTCCGAAAATTGCGAAATGAAATTGGAAAGTATATGGATATGGTGGGAAGGAATGTATTATAACTTCTATTCAGTTAGAGGTATATGTTCAGGGAATCGTTTGAATTTCGCACGAATGTCCCGCATGGATCTTCTTAGATGGGCTATTACAGGAGGAAAACCTGAAACCTGTCCTGTTGGTGAATTCATTGCTAAAGATTGTGATCCAGACTTAGCGTGTGCTGGTTCTACATGTAGATTGATCACAACAGGTATGGACGATTATTGGCGTGGCTGGACTGAGGATATAGTTGAAGTTCCAAAATCAAGAATAAAAGGAGTCCTACAGGAGCTTGAAAGAGAAACTATAAAACCAAGAATAGGGGTTTTATTCTTCGGAACAGGTATTGAAGATCCCAAGGTCTATATAGGTGATTATCCGGCTGTGAATGCTAAAACCGCATTTCAGATAGATTCGCCAGACCCGAACAATCCTTATACGTATGTGAAAAGATTTATAAATGCTATGGATCCAGGTGGGCTTACAGCCACGGCTCCTGCTATGTGGGAAGCTTATGATTACTTTAAACAAAAAAACGAACATGCGTATGATAATGGGTTTGTAATTGATGACGACCCGCTTGATGTCAAGCTGTCCAGAGACGATTTGGATGATTTTGTAAACCCATGGAAATTCTGTTATTGTCAGGATCCGAACACTGGCCGTAGGTATTACTGTAAACCCAATGATCAAAACTTTGTCGGATGCCAGCCTGTTCCCTGCGCGAAGAACTTCGTTATTCTCGCTTCCGACGGCCAGTGGAACATAGGGGGACCACCAGGAAGTGTTGGGGTAACCTGTACCATAGATACCGGACTTGATGAGTTCAGCTCCGCGGACCCGGTCGTTCCCGCCTACAGGATGCACAGGGATGTCCTCAGGCGGATGAACTTCCTCGGCCAGACCTATGACATAAACGTGGAGGCGGTCTACGCCCTCGGTCTTTTCCTCGGCGGGACGGGTGAGAACTCGCTCAAACACGTTGCCATGTACGGCTCCTTTGACCTCTCCGCGGGGGACTGGCCGGGGGGTACGAGCTACTATCCAACTGTCTCAGGATGTTGGATAGATGACTGCACGGTGTACACCGATGGAACTGCGGATGATGACGATAAAGGCAGTCCCTGCACGCCTATTCCTTCCTCCTCCCCCGACTGGGACAGGAACGGAGACGGTCTTCCCGACACTTTCCTGAACGCGAGGAACGCGATAGAGATAAAGAGAAGCTTGCTCGCCTTTATAAGGGATATACTGAAGAGGACGTCCGCAGCGAGCTCGGTCTCCATACTGTCCAGGAGAGGCACCGCGGGTCAGAACGTCATACAGGCGGTCTTCTACCCCCAGAAGCCTTTCCCCAACGAGAACAAACTTGACTGGGTCGGATATCTGTACAACTACTGGTTCTATCAGACACCCTCCGAGCAGAGTATAAGGGAAGACACAAACAGGAACAGGATCCTCGACCTCGACCAGGATTACAAGCTAAAGTTTGTCGTGGACTCAGCGGGTAATCTGAAGATAGAGGCCTATGACAACAACGATAACCTTGTCACCGTCTACAACTCTCTGGACGAGGTGAATCCGCTCTGGGAGGCGGGAGAGATACTCAAGAACACGGACCCTGCGAGCAGGAACATATACACGGTGGACGTTAACGGTAACATGGTTGAGTTTACCGTCGCCAACAAGTCCTCGTTCGCGCAGTTGCTGGGAGATACCGCCAGCTTCCCCCAGTGCCTTTCCGCTTCGGGCGACCCCGTTGACAACCTGATAAACTTCATAAGAGGCTCCCATGTGGACGGGTGCAGGGACAGGAGGGTGGATCAGCAGGGTAACACCTGGAAGCTGGGGGACATAGTCTACTCGACCCCCGCCATAGTGGATTACGGCGACTTCGGTATGGTCTTTGTAGGTGCCAACGACGGTATGCTCCACGCCTTCAGGCTGGGAGCGCTCAGGACAGACGGCCTTTCCGCAAATCAGGTTGTTAAGCTCTGTGATCAGCTTACGGGAAACTGCACCGACCTTGAGATCGGTAAAGAGGAGTGGGCCTTCATACCCCAGAACGTCCTTCCTTACCTCAGGGAGCTCGCGGACCCCAACTACGTCCACAGGTACTTCGTGGACCTTCAGCCTTACATCATCAGGCTCGACACCAATAACGACGGATTCCCCGACAGGGCTGTGCTGATAGGGGGTATGAGGCTCGGTGGAGGTTGTGGTTGTACGGATCCCGCCTGTGAGAACCCGCCTCCGGACGTCTGTAACCCGAACGATCCCGCAAACTGCAGGGGCCTTTCCTCTTACTTTGCCCTTGACATAACCGACCCGTTCAACCCCCGTTTCCTGTGGGAGTTCACCCATCCCGATCTCGGCTTCAGCTATTCGGGGCCAGCCCACATAACAAAAGGTGGAAAACACTTTGTAATGTTCCTCTCCGGACCCACGGACCCGTGCGGTAACTCGGTTCAGGAGCTCAAGATCTTCGTACTTGAGATGGACACCGATTGCAGGATAGCGAGGAGATACATCTTTTACGGAAACGCGACACCTGCCCTGACCGATGGGTACACCGTGGTCTCCGTACCCGCCCTTGCCCGGTTCAGCAGGGCTTTCGGCGGCAGGCTCTTTACAGAAGGTGTGGACGGCGATGGAGACGGAGAGACGGATGCGGTTTTCTTCGGAGTCAACTGGAAGCCGGGCCAGGGTCAGGGGAAGTGGAAGGGTAATGTGATGGTCGTCAGAGTCACAGGTTCCGACCCCACAAACTGGGACGTCCAGGCGATCCTGAACTTCCCCCAGGGTAAAGAAGCAGGACCTGTAACCGCCAAAGTAGAGCACATGAGGTGCTTCGGTATGAACTACATATTCTTCGGGACGGGAAGGTGGTTCTACAGGGACGATGAGCCGGGAGACCCGAACAACAGTGCGGACACCGAAGCCCTCTACGGTGTGAGGATAGACGACTGCCTCGAAAACGGCAACTGCAACATAAACCAGGCGAAAAACTCCGCGGAAGCCTGTCAGGAGCTTCAGTCCGGCTCGAGGGTGTTCGCCTGGAAGGTGGAGCTCGACCCGAGGGGAGGAGGCTACTTCAAAGAGCGGGCGATCTCCGACCCCGCGGTTACGGACTTTGACGTGGTCTTTTTCGCGACCACCAAACCAACTGACAATATATGTGGTTTCGGCGGGGATTCGAGGCTGTGGGGTCTTAACTGTGCAACGGGTGACAGCCTCCTCAGCACCGCCTGTCCGGGTTTCATAGCACAGGTTCCACCCGAGATGAGCGTCCTCCTTCAGCTCTCGAGGGGTAACATAGAGCAGTTCGGAAGGAAGGACTTCGAAGGAGGCAAAAGGGCGACCAAGGAGGTACCGGGAACAACTCCCGAGTCACCGCCCGCAGTTCCGGGCGGTCAGGCGGTTCGGGGTAAGATGATCCTCTGGATAGAGAGATGAGGGAAAGGGGAATAACCCTCATAGAGGTGCTTGTTGTCCTGGGTGTGCTGGCGGTCCTGATGACCTTAGCCTTTCCCGCTTTTAACCGGTGGAGGCTGAAGGCTTCCATAGAGGGTGACGTCAGGGACATGTACGCTTTTATCCAGAAGGCGAGGACCGTGGCCTTCACCGGGAAGCGGGACATAAGGATTGAGATAAGCGGGAGGAACGTGTGCATGACCCCGGCTGGACAGGCTGATCCTCTTGAGTGCTTTCCGCTGAGAAACCCCTTCACCGTTAACGGGTCTCTTGTCATATCTAGGAGGGGATACTTCAGCGGGACAGGAACCATAAGGTATGCGGGAACCGCGGATGTGAGCCCTGCCTACGACTGTCTGGTTGTGTCGGTGAACAGGGTAAGGATGGGGGTGTGGGATGGAACGGAGTGCAGGCCGAAGTGAAGGCTTCACCCTCATGGAGGCCCTCGTTGCCCTTGTAATACTCGCCCTTTTGCTTCTCGGGCTTCTTGCGGGGCTTCTTGCCGCTATCCAGTATAACCTTATGAACTACATAAGAGATGAAGCCAGACTCCTCGCCCTCGAGTGTGCGGAGAACATACGGAACACACCCTTCACAAACCTTGTTGCGGGGAGTGTGGACTGTAACGCCAACACGACGGTGTCGGTTAACGTTCCCTGCGGGGACATAGGAACCAGGGTGGTAACGGGTCAGGCGGAGGAGATAGACAGGCAGGTGAGGAACACCTCCGTCAGGTACAGGATAGGGTGGGACGTAAATGTGGCTGGAGACGTAGCCCAGGTCCGTATACGCGTCTGCTGGACCTACAGAAACAGGAACTACACCCACACGGTAACGACGCTGGTCGGGAGGGCGAGATGAGGAGGGGTTTCACCCTGATCGAGATCCTCGTTGCGGTGCTTATAGTTTCTCTCATTCTCGGTGCAGCGTACATCACCTACATAACTGTAATCAGGGGGTTCGGGAGAGAAACCAGGTCCGCGGAGACCCAGATAGAGGTCGCGGCAGGACTGGAGCTTATGAGGCTCGACATAGAACATGCAGGCTACGGCATAGGTGAGGACCAGCCCGACCTCCCCTTAGAGTTTGACCCCGCTACAAACACCCTCACAGTGAGGTCGGTCCTCAACAACACCAGACTCATAAGGGACACGGTGACCGGTGACCCGATCCACTGGTCCCTCGTTGAGTGCCAGGGACCCGGGCTTATCCCTGTTGTGAAGGCGGGTGACGACATCACCAACATACCCTCCAACACAGGCCTCGTCTTCCTCGGGGCAGCCAGCAGGATACACGTCGGTACCACCGCGGACGGGACCTGTCCAGGTGCGGGTGTGTTCGTAGCTATGCCTTACGATACAGGGGTTGCGAACGGCTGTACGGACCAGTTCTGTAACATAATAAGGTACTTCCTGAGCGGGACCCAGAACCTTACCACCTGTAATCCCAACACCAGAAACCTGCTGAGGGCGGTTGGAAACAGCCCGGGTAATCCGCTGATCAACTGCGTGGCGGACGTGAGGTTTACCTTCGACGTGGACAGGGACGGAGACGGTGTGGTGGATGTGAGGGACGGAGACTTTTCCTCCCTCGACGTAAACGGGGACACAGCGGTTACCGCGGAGGAGGTAAGGGGTCACCTGAAGACGGTCAACGTTTACATACTTCTTCAGGAAGGGGGTTTTGACAGGGACTACAACTTCAGGAACTTCAGGACCTGCTCTGTGGTGCCGACGGACCCGAGGTTCAGCGGTGATTGTGTGGTCACGGAAACGGGGGTTGAGCTGAACCTTCCCCTTGACTTCAGGAACTACAGGTGGAAGGTCCTTAAGCTATCGGTAATCGCCATGAATCTGTGAGGTGGTGAGGATGAAAGGTGAGAGGGGTATAGCCCTGATAACCACACTCCTTCTCGGACTTATAGCGGTCTCCCTCATAGGTGTGCTCCTCTACATACTCACCGCGGGAACGAGGATATCGGGTGTGGAGAAGAGGTACTCAATCGCCCTCGAGGCTGCCAAGGGAGCTTCGGAGTATGTGATCCAGCTTATACTTTCAGGAAACCTGACCTGCGGTGGCGGTGGCGCCTGTGGACCGGACAACAACGTTATAGATCTCGGACCTTACAGCAACCTGCAGGGTTTTAACATCACAGCCAGATATCTCGGTGAGATCAGCAGGTTCGGTGTATACGTTTACTCGATAAGGGTGACCGCGGAATCCCCCGCAACAGGTGAGAGAGCGGTCATAGATTTCGTCTACAGGGTCCAGTGATCACTCGTAGAGTATGGTCGGCGTTATGAAGATAAGAAGCTCCACATCTCTTATGTCTATCCTTTCCTGACCGAAGAGCCATTTAAGGAGCGGTATCCTTGCGACTCCGGGTATACCTTCAACGGTCACGTTCTTCTGGGTGTCTATGATCCCGCCTATCACAACCGTGTCCCCGTTGTTCACTATGACCTTTGTGGTAACCTCCTTTCTGTTTATGGCGGGTCCCTGGGGTGTCAGGACTCCGGGTGTGTCCTGTTTGAGCTTTATGTCAAGGAGTATTCGCCCGTCAGGAGAGATTATGGGAAGGACCCTGAGTTCCAGGACCGCCTCCCTGAACTGGATACTGGGCACGGAGGTTCCTCCCGCTATCACCGCGGTCTGGTAGGGTATGTCCTGTCCCTGTTTTATAACCGCTTCCTGACCGTTTATGGTTATCACGGTCGGCTTTGCGAGGTTCTTTATCTTTCCAACCCTTTCCAAGGCTGAGAGTCTCAGGTTCAGGGCGTTGAGGATCCCTCTGGAATATGTAAACGTGAGTATACCACCACGTATTCTGCTCAAGCCTGGGTTTAACGATCCGGTGGCCCCCACACCCAGGTTGGCTCCCGCTCCTGCGGACCAGAATTCCGGAGACCTCACATTTGACAGGAGGGCGGACCAGTTTATACCGAGCTCTCTGAGGGCCTCCTTTCTGACCTCCAGGATCCTCGCCTCTATCTTCACCTGGGGGGGTATGTCGCTTATGTACTCACTGAACTGCTCCTTTATCTTCTCTATGACCTCAGGGTAGTCTGTTATCATCACCGCGTTGAACTCCTTGAGAACAGGGGTGACTCTCTGTGCTGTCCTCCTGTCCTCGGGGGTCCTTTCCGTTCTTACCGCCCCCCCTGTGAGGACGAGGCCCGCCTCGGACCTTATCGGTTCTATCATCTTTATGAACTCTTCGGGGCTTATGTACTTGAGGTAGAAGATCTCGGTCACGGGTTTCCTGGCGGCGGGTGCGGTCACCAGAAACTCCTTCAGTAGTTCCTCGTACTTCTTGAGTCTGTCCACCTTGTCGGTTATGACGAGGGCGTTGAAGGTGGGAGCTTCGGTTATTACGGTTTCCTTAGTTATGTGGGGGGCAAGGATCTCCTTGGCTTCCGAGAGGCTTATGGTCTTGAGGTAGAAGACCCTCGTTATAACCGCTTCGGGTTTCTCCTCAACGCCGAGCCTTTTCTCCGCCACGATCCTTTCTATGAACTCCTTGAGGGGTTTCTCTAACTTCTTTATCCTCCTCTCCTCGTCCCTTATGTATATGACCTTGAGGGTTTTGTCTATCACTATCTCCGCGGATGGGCTCACCCTCCTCTTGAGTAGCCCTATGACCTTGTCTATGTCCTTGTCGTCAAGGTCTTTTATGCCCACCTCAAGCTCCCCCGCCTTGGTCACCTTGTAGATCTCCCTGTTCACGGGAACAGCTATCAGTCCGTATTCCCTCAGGATTATGTTGAAGGCCTCGTCAACGCTGACGGGTCTCTGGATGAATATGTTGGCTTCCTTATCTAGGATCTTCTCTACATCAGGGTCTATGATCACGCTCTTGCCCACAACCTTGGCGAGGGCCTTAACGACGGTACTCAGCTTGACGTTTTCAAACTTCATCTCCTTTATGGTCTGGGGAAAACCTGCGCTGAGAAGGAGACCGATAAAAACAGCCAGGACAGCAAATCTGCTCATTTCCCTTTCTCTCCCTTCTTTAATACCTTTTCGGGTTCGTATCTCGTTTTTATAAGCTTAACCGTTCCTTCCTTGCTTTCAACCACTATGAACCTCTCGGTCCTGCCCTCCCTTTCGAGGATTATGTACCCCACCGCGTCCTGCTGATTCAGGAAGGGGTCCTTTGCGAAGACGACCCCCAGGGTCAGAACCGTCAGCACAGCTCTCCCGATCATACTCCCCACCTCACCTCTGGAGTATGACATCTATGATAACCTCCGCCTTCACCCTGTCCTCCTGACGGACGGGCTCTATCCTGAGGGATTTGGGGTAAGAGACGAGACCCCTCTTGTGAAGGTCGTTCAGGAAGGCCTGTATGTTTCGGGTCTTCCCCTCCAGGGTCATGGCCAGCTCTACGGTCACTATGGGTATGCCCTGCGGTTGGGTTTGTTGCTGTCTTTGGGGTCGTTGCCGTCCCGCGGTTCTCCTGACCTGTCTCCTCTGGGGCTGTGTTGCGACCGCCTGAACTACCTTCTTACCGTCCTTCTCAACGAGCTGGAGCCTCTGAACCTTGGGTCTTGACAGGGATATCCTGGTTATCACCAGCTCCCTTATCCCCGCCAGGTAGTTCATCTCACCGAGAACCCTCTCAAGCTCCCTTTCCGTGGGAACCCTTCCCACAACCTTCTCAAGCTCCTCCTTTTTCCTCTCCACCTCCTCCTCGAGCCTGGCTATCTGAACCCTCAGCCTCTCGAGGGTCTCGGGCTTGATCATAGCCCTGTATCTGTTTATCTCCTGTATGAGTCTCTGTCTTTCCTGCCTGAGCCTGTCCCTCTCCTCCTGTGAGGGCTTTACCATGTAAAACCACAGGGCCCCCACCACAACCGCCGGGAATATTATCAGCAGGAGCGCCCTCTGCCACAGGGGTGTGTTCGCCCACTGCTCCCTGATGTTTCCCAGCATCTACTCCTCCCCCTTCACGAGATCCTTTCGGAACTTTATCGAGGAAGTGTAGTATATGATGCCTATCTTGTTCTCCTTCTTCTCAACGGTCCCCGGTATGAACTCAGCGTACCGCTTCTTTGCGGTCTCTATGAAGTGCTTTATGGAGTCTATGTCGTAGGACCCGAGCGAGAGCTCCACGTCCATATCGGAGAAGCTCATCCTCTGAGAGAGGTTGTCCAGCCAGACAGTTGAGGGGACGTTCGTGGACAGGTACCTGAAGGACTCGTTAAAGGGTACGTAGTAGCTCTTGAGGGTCAGTATGATCTCCCTGCTCGTCTCCAGATACCTTATCCTGGCCTTCAGTTCGTTTATCCTCTTCTGGAGTCTCCGCTTCTGGGCCTGGATCTCGTCCGCCTTTCTCTTGAGGTTGTTTCTCTCCACCGTGAGCCTCGCTATCTCTCCCTTGAGGTCGTCTATCTCCTTCCTCAGCTGGGTAACGTAGTAGACCTCAGCGCCTATAGCCAGGACACCGATCAGAGGGAGCAGGAATATACCCCTCTCCCTCAGGAGGTCCTGAACCTTTACCTCTTTTATCTTAGAAAGGTCCGGTAGCCTTAAACCCCTCCTCTCCTTCTTGAGCAGGTTTATCCTTATCATCCCTCACTCCTCCAGTCCCCTTATGGACAGTATGTACGGTATGAAAAAGGCGGGAGGAACGTCCTCAAGGTCGAGGATTCCCAGAACGGGAAGGTTCATCATGATGTTCTCAAGGGTTGTCTCGTCCCCGATAACTGGCCCCGCCAGGTATATGTTCGATATCTCGTTTATGACGAGCTGGTTCCTGACCTCTATGAGGAAGTGGTCGAGCATGGACGTGTCCTTCACGTCCCTGTAGTACTTGTAGTTGAAGTCTATCTTGTTGTAGGTTATCGTGTTCTTGCCGTAGTAGGTGAGAACGCTCTCGTAGTAGTCCATGTAAAGTATGGCAAAGGGCGGAGGGAGCCTGTTGTACAGCCCGTAGTTTATTATGTCGACTATCTCGTAGTCTATGACCTTCGGCTGGAGGCCCGCGCTCCTCAAGGTGTCTCTCAGTCTGTCCACCGAGCTCTTCCTGGCTATGGTTATTACCACCTTGATGTACTTGTCCTCGGGCTCCCTCTCCAGGAAGAAGAAGTCGTAAACGGTTTCCTCCTTTATCTGCTGGGTCTCGGACTTTATGAACCAGTCTATGGCCTCCATGAGGTCCTTCTTCGACATCGCTACGGGAAACTTCTGGAACTTCAGGATCCCCTCGTTTGCACCTATGCAGGAGATCACCTCCTTACCTTTCAGCCCGTTGGTCTCGACCACCCTGCTGAGGATCTGTCTTTTACTCCCCTCGTCATCCTGTTCCCAGAAGATCTCTATGGGCTCAAAGACGGGCTTCTTGTTCCTCCCGAGCTCGAGCACCCTCACGAATCTGTCCGTCATGTAAACGGAGAGGCCCGTTCCGGACCTCCTGAAGATCCCCCCCAGTTTCATTTTATTACCCCCATCCTTTTCTCCATTTCGGTAACCGCAAGGATGGTTTTTAGGACCGAGTCAGGGTTCAGGGAGATGCTGTCTATTCCGAGCTCAACGAGAAACTGGGCAAAATCGGGAAAGTCGGAGGGCGCCTGCCCGCATATGCCGACCTTCTTGCCTTTTTCCTTTGCGGTCTTTATCAGGTCCGCTATGAGCCTCTTTACCGCCTCGTTCCTCTCGTCGTAAAGGTGGGCAACCAGCTGGGAGTCCCTGTCTATGCCGAGGGCGAGCTGGGTGAGGTCGTTGGAACCTATGGAGAAGCCGTCGAATATGTCCGCAAACACGTCCGCAAGGACTATGTTGCTGGGCAGTTCCGCCATAACGTAAACCTCAAGGCCGTTTTCGCCCCTCTTCAGACCAGCCTCCTCCATGACCTTCAGGACCTTCTCCCCCTCCTCCGGTGTCCTGCAGAAGGGGACCATGACCTTGACGTTGGTGAGGCCCATCTTGTTCCTGACTCTGAGGATCGCCTGACACTCCATCTGGAACGCCTCTTTAAAGACAGGCGAGTAATACCTGGACGCTCCCCTCCACCCTATCATCGGGTTCTCCTCTTCGGGCTCGAAGAGCTGACCTCCTATGAGGTTGGCGTACTCGTTGGACTTAAAATCGGAGAACCTGACTATTACGGGGTTCGGGTAGAAGGCGGACGCTATCTTGGCTATCCCGTAGGAGAGCTTCTTTATGTAGTAGGTCTTCTTGTCCTCGTAGCCGAAGGTGTGCCTTTCTATCTCCTCTATCAGCCTTTTCAGGTTTACCGTCCTCTTCTCCTTTCCCTTTGCGAGTTTTTCCTTCAGGGATCCGTTGGCGTGGGCGTATATGGCCCTGAAGGTGACGAAGCCCCTCTCGTCTATAAGGCCGAGGGAGGAAAGCCTCTCGTAGAGGTCCTTGATGTCATCGTAGTGTATCAGGGCGAGCGGGTGGATCTTTATGTAGTTTGCTATTATGAACTCCTCCCTTGCGAGGCCCACACCGTCGTTGGGGAGAGAGGCGTACTTGAAGGCGGTCTCGGGGTTCCCTATGTTCATCATGATCTTGGTCCTCGGCCTCGGGAGCTGGTCAAGGTCCACCTCCTGGACCTCGAATCTCAGCTTTCCCTCGTAAACGTGTCCCGTTTCCCCTTCCGCACAGGAGACTGTGACCTCGGTGCCGTCTTTCAGGACTTCCGTTGCGTTCCCCGTCCCGACGACCGCGGGGATCCCCAGCTCCCTGGCCACTATGGCGGCGTGGGCGGTTCTCCCTCCCCTGTTGGTCACTATGGCGGACGCCTTCTTCATTATCGGCTCCCAGTCCGGGTCCGTTATGTCTGTTACCAGGATCTCGCCCTCCCTGAAGTTTTCCGCGTCTTTGAGGTCGAACAGCACCCTGACCCTCCCTGTGGCTATTTTATCCCCAACAGCTATACCGCTTACGAGACGTTTCCTTTCTCTCTCCTCCTCCCCTTCGAGTATTCTGTAAATTTTTATTATATTCTTTTCCTTTCTGGAGTGAACCGTCTCGGGTCTTGCCTGGACTATGAAGAGCTCACCCAGTATCCCGTCCTTCGCCCATTCTATGTCCATGGGTGTCCATCTTCCTTTCTTCTCCGAGTAGTGTTTTTCTATGAGCACACCCCACTCCGCCAGCTTCAGGATCTCGTCGTCCGTCAGGGCGAACCTCTCCTGCTCCTGGACGGGAACGTTCACTATCTTGGTCCTGTCCTCCCCGCTTCCGTAGACCATCTTCCTGTCCTTCCTGCCGAGCTTTTTCTCTATGATCGCGGAGTAGCCCTTTGAGAAGGTGGGTTTAAAGACCATATACTCGTCGGGTGTGACCATACCCTGAACTATCAGCTCTCCGAGGCCGTAGATCGCGTTTATGACCACGACGTCCCTGAACCCTGTTTCCGTGTCCAGTGTGAACATAACACCGGAAGCTCCCAGGTCGGACCTTACCATCTTCTGGACCCCGACCGCTATCCCCACCTTGAAGTGGTCAAAGCCGAAGGTCTCCCTGTAGGAGATGGCCCTGTCGGTGAAGAGGGAGGCAAAGCAGTTCTTTATGGCGGTAAGAACGTTCTCCGCACCGACCACGTTCAGATAGGTCTCCTGCTGTCCCGCGAAGGAGGCGTCGGGAAGGTCCTCAGCGGTCGCGGAGGATCTCACCGCCACGTCGACCGCATGGGTGTTGTACCTCTCGGACAGCTTTCTGTAGTACTCTCTGATCAACCTCTCGAGCTCGGGCGGGAACTCCCCTCCCTTTATAAGCTCCCTGATCTCATAACCCCTCCTCGAGAGGTCCGAGACGTTGCTGACGTCGAGCCCCTCCAGTATCTCCCTGATCCTGCCCCTGAGGTTGTTGTGTTCGATGAACTCATAATAGGCGTTGGCGGTAACGACAAAGCCGTAAGGTATGTTTATACCCAGGGGGCTGAGGTTCCTGATCATTTCACCGAGAGATGCGTTCTTTCCTCCCGCGACCGATATGTCCTCTATGGTCAGCTCGTCAAGCCAGACCACGAAGGGTTTTTCCTTCATAACCGCACCTCCTCACAGGACGACAAGCTCAAAGTCCGCTATTCTGTTAAAGACACCCCTGGTCCTCAGGAGAAGGGCAAGCCTGTTCTCCCTTATCCTCCGGTCCCTGTCCATTATGAGGACCTTTTCGAAGAGGGCGTCTATGAGGGGTTTGAGGTTCCTGAGGTCTTCAAGGGACAGGTTCTCCCTATCTTCTAGGTCCTTTACCCTCCTCCAGAGGTTCTCCTCCTCCTTTTCCGCAAAGAGGCTCTCCTCCACTTCTCTCTTCTCCCACTCTTTGGGTATTATTTTAACAACTCTCCTGTAGGCCTCACAGATATCCTCAAGGAGTTCAGAACCCCTGAGTTCTGACAGCTTTCTGACCCACAGGATCACGGGGTA
>JAUZRJ010000063.1 GCA_030950545.1 Aquificota bacterium
CGGTTCAGCTTCTCCAGATCCTTTTCTGACCTGAACCTGTGGAGGGCGAGACCGAGTATGTTAGCCACCGAGCTGACGAAGTCCACGTCCTCCTTTGAGTGCTTAACACTCCTTCTGTAGTAAACACAGAAGGTACCGAGGGGTTTATCCTCGCCCCTTATCGGGACACATACACCGCTTTTCAGTCCGAGGAGGAACGTATCGGAAGAAAGCCTGAACCTGCTCTCTTTGTGGACATCCTCTATTATGACTGGCTTTACCGCTGTGTAGGTGTAGTGGAACTCGGTCCCTTCCTCAAGGGGTAGCCTGTACCTGTTTATTATCCTCTTGTTGATACCCTCTCCCGCCCTCAGCACACCCTCCTTTGCTCCCTGCGGGACCTCGTAGATCACCACGACGTCCGCACCGAGGGCGTCCTTAACCCGCGCAACCGCTTCAGAAAGGAGACCTTCTATGTCACCTTCAAGGGCTGTGAGCGTCAGGTCCTCGATCACCTTCCTTCTGGTTATGTCCCTGGCGACACCTACAAACCCGATCACTTCTCCCCGATCAGTGACGGGTATTATCCTGTCCTCCATCCAGATGTAGTTCCCTTTTCTGGTCTTTACCCTGTAGACCCTGACCCTCGGTTCTTTACTCCTTATAAGCTCCTCGGTGGTCCTGAGAACCGACCTCTTGTCCTCAGGGTGAACTATACTCAACCACAGGGACGGGTTCTCTATGAAATCCCGGGGTCTGTACCCCGTTATGTCCTCAACTCGCGCGTTTACGTACTCAAGACGTGCGGTCCCCGGTTCCCTGGGGTCCTTCAGGCTCACAACGTAGAGTATGTCGTTCACAAGCTCGAGGAAAAGTCCACGGTCCTTCTCAAGCATAGTTGTTCACTCCTTTAATATTATTCGCCACAGGAGGGTTATAATTAACCCGTGAAGGATCTTCCCGATAACAGGGGATACTTCGGGGATTTCGGCGGGAGGTTCGTCCCCGAAACGCTCATGTACGCTCTGGAAGAGCTTGAGAAAAACTACAGCAGGATAAAGGAAGATGAGGGCTTTCGCAAGGAGCTGGACCGTCTTCTCAGGGAGTACGCGGGAAGGCCCACGCCTCTTTACTTTGCGGAAAACCTTACCAGGTACGTCGGCGGTGCGAAGATATACCTCAAGAGGGAGGACCTCCTCCACACGGGAGCCCACAAGATAAACAACACCCTCGGTCAGTGCCTTCTGGCGAAGAGGATGGGCAAGAGGAGGGTAATAGCGGAAACAGGGGCCGGTCAGCACGGGGTTGCTACCGCGACCGCCTCCGCCCTTCTCGGTCTTGAGTGTGTGGTCTACATGGGAGAGGAGGACGCGGAACGCCAGAAGCTCAATCTGTTTAGGATGGAACTCCTGGGAGCAAGGGTGAGTATAGTGAGGAGCGGGAGCAGGACGCTCAAGGACGCCATAAACGAAGCCCTCAGGGACTGGGTCACCAACGTGGAGACAACCCATTACGTGATAGGGTCGGTCGTTGGGCCTCACCCATTCCCGATGATAGTGAGGGACTTCCAGAGTGTTATAGGGAAGGAGACGAAAAGACAGATCCTTGAAAAGGAGGGAAGGCTCCCCGACGCGGTGGTTGCCTGCGTGGGAGGTGGTTCGAACGCCATAGGCATCTTTTACCCGTTCCTCGAGGACGAAGGTGTCAGGCTGGTGGGTGTGGAGGCGGGGGGCCTGGGGCTTGAGACGGGAAAGCACGCAGCTTCCCTGAACGCTGGGTCCAGGGGTGTGCTTCACGGAATGAAGAGCTACTTCCTGCAGGACGAGGAGGGTCAGATCCTGACGACCCACTCCATATCCGCAGGGCTCGACTACCCGGGCGTGGGTCCAGAGCACGCCTACCTCAAGGAGACAGGCAGGGCTGAGTACGTGACCGCAACAGACGAGGAGGCGCTTGAGGGCTTTAAGATCCTGTCAAGGACCGAGGGTATAATACCCGCCCTCGAGTCCGCCCACGCGGTGATTAAGGCGGTCGATTTAGCCAGAGAGGTCGGGAAGGGCGGGGTCGTGGTGGTGAACCTGTCGGGTAGGGGAGATAAGGACATGTGGCACGTTATGAAGTATCTTAAACATTAGGCATGGATAGAACGAAGGTCCTTGAGAAGGTCCTGCTCTACGACAGGATCCTGAGGTTCACCATAGACCTCCTTTCGGGGATAAGGGAGGAGATAAGGGCTGATATTGAGGAGGCAAGGATCATAGGTGAGTCCATACTCACACGGGAGGAGACAGAACGTTTAAACAGGTTCTTGGACAGGGTGAGCGGTGAGTTCATGGCAAAGCTGGACGAGACCCTCGACAGCATATACGACGAGTATGAGATCTTTAACTTCGACATAACCTTTTTATCCAGCATACCCGAGGAGATAGAAAGGGACATAAACCGGCTCCACCTCATAGACAGCATAAACAGAAACCTGGAGGAGCTGAGATCCCACCTGCTTGAGATGTGTGATTCTGAAATGGACGCAAAGATGAAAGCTGTGATAACACCGTTTAAGATATACTGTAAGCTGATAGATCACGCTATAGAGTTCAATAAAAAGTTTGAAAATTTCTGAATTTAGGCTTAAAATTTTCAAGTAAGAACTTCGAGGAGGTGATACTATGGCAAGAAAAGGAAGGAGAAGAGGAGGTCCGAGATACAAGAGAGTTTCTCTTTCTCTGCCCAAGAGGCTGTACCTCATACTGAACGGTATAGCCATGGGAGATGACAAAAAACTGAACAGACTGATAAAGGGCATACTTGAGGACAAGCTCCAGGAGTCAACGGTTGCGGAGCTTGAGATGTATCTGAGGAAGATCGAAGAGGAGGAGGATAGGGAAAAGGAGGAGGTAGTGCAGGAACAGGCCCAGGAATGATCCCTGAGAGGATAAGAAGATTAAAACCGTATAAAACCGAGACCTCCAGGGCTAAGGTCAGGCTATCCTCCAACGAGCTCCCCTACCCGGTACCCGAACACCTAAGGAAGAGGATAGCGGAGGAGATAGCCAGGGTCCCCTTCGAGAGGTATCCGGACCCCACCGCTTCAGAACTGAAAGAAGTTCTTGGTGAGTTCTTCGGGGTCAGGGAGGAGAACATAGTTCTCGGGAACGGATCCGACGAGCTGATATACTACCTTTCTGCGGTTGTGGGCGATGTAGGGGGTATATACACACCTGTTCCCACCTTCCCCATGTACGAGATCTCAGCGGATGTGATGGGGAGGAAGAAGGTCACCGTTCCGCTGACTGCGGACTTCGACATAGACCTGGAAAGCTCCCTCGGTCTTGCGGATATGTACAGCCTCGCCTACTTCGCCTTTCCCAACAACCCGACGGGTAATCTGTTCTCCAGGGACAGGATAAGAAAGATACGGGAGAGGGGCGTGTTTGTGGTCTTGGACGAGGCGTACTACCACTACTCGGGGGAGACGTTCCTTGAGGACGCACTGAGGAGGGAAGATACCGCTGTCCTCAGGACCCTGTCCAAGATAGGTATGGCGGGCCTTAGGGTGGGTGTGCTCATAGCTAAGGAGGAGGTGGCGAGGGAGATAAACAAGGTGAGACTGCCCTTTAACATAACCTATCCATCTCAGGTAATAGCTAAGGTCATGCTCACCGAAGGAAGGGAGTTCATAGAGGAGTCCGTGGAGAAGGTGGTCACCGAAAGGGAGAGGGTTTTCAGAGAGCTTGCGACCATAGAGGGTGTTGAGCCGTTCCCGAGCAGGGCGAACTTCATACTCTTCAGGACGCCCTATCCCGCGGACGCGGTCCATTCCAGAATGCTGAGCTACGGCGTCCTTGTTAGGGACGTTTCCTACATGCCCCGTCTGGAGAGGTGTTTGAGGGTGAGCGTGGGAAGGCCTGAGGAAAACGACGCCTTTTTGGAAGCCCTTTACAGGTCTGTCAGGGACCTGGGACAGAGGTTCGCCGGTTGATCCGTCAGCAGATGACCTCAACGGTGGAGTAGTCTCCGTGTCTTTTTACAACTATCCTCTGGTGGAACCTCTCCGCAAGGTCCGGTATGTGGGATATTATCCCGACCATCCTGTTTATGTTTATCCTGACCACCTCTAAGATCTCACTCACCCTCTCCCTGGTCTCTTCGTCGAGGGACCCGAAGCCCTCGTCTATGAACAGGCTTTCTAGGTTCGCCTGTGAGGAGAGGATGTCGCTGACACCGAGGGCTAAGGAGAGGGACGCCAGGAAGGTCTCCCCACCGCTCAGACTGCTCACTTCCCTCTCAACTCCCTGAACCCTGTCGACTACCAGGAGGTTGCCCTTGTCGTCCGTTGTTAGCTCATAGGTTCCCGTGAAGTTCAGAAGGTAATGACTCGCCCTCTCCACGACCCTCAGGAGCATGAGGCTCGCAACAAAGTTCTGGAGTCTGTCGCTTCTCAGGTCCTCAGCCAGGACCCTGTAAACCCTTACCTCCTTCTCAGTCCTGTTTACCCTCTCCTCTATATCCCTCTTCCTGGAGAGGGCCTCCCTTACCTGATCCTTGAGCTTCCTTATCTCTCCCAGGTCCTTGTAAGCTCTGGATAGCTCGTCTTGCAGGGAGTTTAACCTTTCCTCCAGGACTTCCAGTTCCTCTTGTGCAGGTTCTTTTTTGATCTTTGCGAGTCTGGAAAGGGGTTCGCTTCTTTCAACTTCCTTCTTGGATATCTGCTTTTCCAGTGAGTCTCTTCTCGCCTCGAGGGACGCAAGGGACCTCCTGAGCTCCTCAAGGCGGGTCCTCAGCTTTTCCCTCACCTTTTCTATGTTCTCTATGGTTTCCTCTATGTCTTTTTTCTTCTCAAGAAGCTCTCTTCTCTTCCTCTCCGGATCGTCGCCCGAGAGGATATCTTTAAGCTTTCTTCTCCTCTCCTCCACATCCCTGCGCAGGGCTTCCCGCTCCGCCCTGAGCCTTTCGACCTCCTTCAGTATCTTCTCCCTCTCCGCCGCAAGGGTTTCGTACCTCTTCCTGTAGGACTCGATCTTCCTCTCGAGCTCCGCCTTTTTATCCTTCTTCTCTTTGAGGGTCAGAAACTCACCCTCCACATCCCTTTCCAGAAGGTACTCAAGGGGTCTTATCTCCGAGAGGATGCTCGTTTCCTCTTCCCTCAGGCCCTTCAGCGTGCCCTCTATCTTGGCGACCTCCCTCTCGATCCTAGATCTCTTCTCCTTGAGCCTCTCCACCTCATCCTCCAGGTCGCCCACCTCGGGGTCCAGAGGGGGTAGATCGAAACCTCCAAAGGTACCACCGCACACAGGGCACTTGTCTCCCTTATCTAAGGCTTCCCTTATACGCTGGGCGTACAGGTGGATCACCTTCTTTTTCAGTTCGCCCTCTTTCAGGGTGATCGCATCCTCAAGGTCCTTTACCTTCCTGACCATATCCTCCAGCCTGGCTTCGATCGTCTGTATATCCTTTCTTACGGATTCCAGTCTCTTTATCTTGGTCTCGAGGTTTTTCTTCTTCTCCAGATCCCTCAGAACCTCAGTGAACCTGTCCTCATCGAAGTCTATACGCTCAAGCTCTTCCTGAATCCTGCCGATCAGCTCCCTTCCCCTTTCCATCCTCTCCTCCCTGTCCTTCAGGTCTTCCGTTCTGGTGTTGAGGGTTTCCTCTATGTGCCTGAGCCTCTCTTCCTTTTTCCTCACATCCTCGATCTCCTGAACCGCGCCTTCCACCCTCTCGAGTTCCTTCAAAACAGCCTCCAGAAGTTCCCTGAGCTGGGGTATCCTTTCAGCCTCCCTGTCAGCCTCCTCCGCTCTGACCCTGGCTTGCTTAACCTCCTCACTTTTTTTCAGGATCTCCTTGAGCACCGTGTCCCTCTCCCTCCTTGCTTCCTCTATCTCCCTTTCGAGCCTGTGTAATTCCTTAAGTATACTGATCTCCTCCCGTACCCTGCTGACCTCTCTGTCTATCTCCTTCACCCTTTCCTCGGTCTCCCTCTCCTTCCTTTCGAGCTCAAGCAGGGTGTCCTCCGATACGTCTCTTAACCTGCTGAGTTCTTCCCTCAGGGTTCTCAACTCCCCTTCCTTCTCCCTGTAAGTTTCCGAGGCTATCTGCCTCATCTTCTCAAAGATCTCCAGGTCGAGCAGGTTTATGAGGATCTCCCTCCTCTCCTTGGGCTGTTTCGGCTTGAGGAAACGGTCAAACTCACCCTGGGGGAGGAGTATGACCCTCGTAAAGGTCCTGTAATCCAGGCCTGTTATCTCCCTGACCCACTTTTCTATCTGCGGTTTGGAGAGGTTGAGCCTTCTCCCGTCCTCGTAAGCCCTCGCCTGGTCTTCCTTGAGCCTCGGGCTGTAAAACCTTTCTATCCTGTACCTCTTTCCTCCGACCGAGAAGTCTAAGGCTACCCTCATGGAGGAGCTACCTTTAGATATAACGTGTTTTGTCGCCTTGGCGTCTCCGTACCTGGGGACCTTACCGTAAAGGGCGTAGGTTATAGCATCCACTATGCTCGTCTTCCCCGCTCCTGTTCTTCCCTGGATCACAAAGAAGTTCAGCTTTTCGAAGTCTATGGTCTGGGGTTTTCTGTAAACCGTGAAGCCCTCCAGTTCAAGCCTTAAGGGTCTCATCTCAGGCTATCGTCTATCCACTTCAGGTAGTCTTCGTTGCCCGCAACTATCGGCAGGGCTATTATCTCCGGAACTGTGTAGGGGTGGACTTCCTTTACCTCCTTAAGGAGCTGAGGGAACTTTGAGCTTGATGTCTTCACAACGAGAAGAGCCTCTGTGTCCTCCTCTATGTTCCCCCTCCACCAGTACAGGGACTTAACCTCCGGGACAACGTTTACACAGGCACCTAACTTTTTCTCTACGATCAGGTTCGCTATCTCTTCACCTTTGTCCTTTGGAGCTGTTATGAGGACTACCAGATACCCCTCCATAGGTGAGAATTATACAAACATCATACCCGCATAGGCCACAACCCTTTCGTAGTCTCCTGTCACCTCACCCGAGTTGGTGTAGTCGATCAGAACCCCCTGCCTCGCTCCGAGGACCTTCACCGCCTCTATACCGACCACCGCGGGTATGAACCCGCACATGGTTATGTTGTACTGGACCGCCTTGAAGTAAAGCTCGTCTGTTGCGAGCCTCTCCATGGCGGAGATGAGTATCCTGTCCTTTCTGCGGGCTTCCTCAGCGTTTATGTAATGTGACATGTCGGAGCTTATAACGATAAGGGCGGGTGCATCCTTCAGCTTTTCTCCCAGGAACCTGCCCAGGGTCCTTGCCTTTTCGTAGTCGAGATGACCCAGAACTACAGGAAGTATGCTGAAAGGAGCCTCCGCGTACCTGAGCAGAAAGGGGAGCTGGACCTCGAGGGAGTGCTCGTAAAGGTGGGCAAGCTCGTCCGCCTTAAAGAGTCCCGTTCCGAGGAGGATTTCCCTGAGATCTCCGTCCACCTCTACATCACCGAAGGGAGTCTCCCACACATCTCCTGAGTACACGGATACGTCCGCTCCCATGCCCGTGTGGTTGGGACCGAGCAGAACTACCCTTTCGGGGATCCTGACCCTGCTGTAGACCCTGCAGGCGGTTCTGCCCGAATAGACGTAGCCCGCATGGGGAACAAGGACCCCTTTGGCGTTAAGCTTTTCACCGGGAGATCCTTCGCAGAGCAGGTCCATCAACTTATTGAGGTCTTCCCTCTCAGCCGGGTAAAAAGTTCCCGCAACAGCGGGCTTTCTCCTCATGGATAAAAATATATGACCCTAAGCACCCAAAGGAGGGAAATTTTAAGTATCATATTCCACGGAGGCTGGCCATGGCTGATAAGGTGAAGATCTACATTGACGATAAAGAGTACGAAGTGGAAAAGGGCAAGACGGTCCTCCAGGTCGCCCTTGAGAACGGCATAGATATACCCTACTTCTGCTACCACCCGAGGCTCTCCATAGCGGGCGCCTGCAGGATGTGCGTGGTTTACTGGGAGGATATCAAACGCCTTGTTATCTCCTGCAACACACCGGTTCAGGATGGGATGAGGATAAGGACCCACAGAACGAGCAGGGAGGTGGAGGAGAACCAGAAGTACCTGCTTCAGGCGCTCATGACCAGGCACCCCCTCGACTGTCCTATCTGCGACAAGGCGGGGGAGTGTGACCTCCAGAACTTCGGAGCCATATACGGGCCCCAGAAACAGGTGGTTCCCATATCCGCCCTTGAGAAGGAAAGGTCTGAGCACGACTGGGAGAGCGACTTTCTCGAGTACTACTCCAACAGATGTGTCGTCTGCTACAGGTGTACAAGAGCCTGTGACGAGGTTGTGGGCGCCCACGCACTCTACGTTGAGGAAAGGGGCTTCCACTCCAACATAGTCCCGACGGTCAGACCTATGGACACCTCAACCTGCGAGATGTGCGGTATATGTGTTCACGTTTGTCCTGTGGGTGCGATAATATCAAAACCCTTCAAGTACTGGACCAGAAGCTGGCTCCTTGAGAGAGGGCTTACCGCCTGCAACCTCTGTCCCGTCGGGTGTGAGATCCAGATAGAGTTCGGAGTAGGCGACTGGAGGTCAAAGAGGAAGGTCTACAGAACGAAACCCACCGAGGACCTCAACATCTGCGCCAAAGCCTTCTTCGGATACGACGCTCTTAACAGGGACAGGCTCCTTAAACCGGAAGTCCACGGGAGGGAGGAAGGAGAGAGCAACATCGCCAGCCTCCTGGCGTCCGTGCTCAGTTTTGAGGGCAGGGAGACAGCCTTTATCCTGTCGGGATACCTCCCGAACGAGATCGTGGAAAGTGTTCTGGCCATAGCGGAGGCGACAGGGTCTTACGTGACCGCTCCCCAGACCGCTGACTTCTTCAGGATAGCGGGCGGGCTGGAAAGCTTGGATCGGGTCACCTTAAAGGATGTTGAGGCCTTTGACAGGTTCCTGATACTGGGTGACGACCTCACCTCAACAGCCCCTGTCCTGAGCTACTACATAAAGGGTAAGGTCTACAAAGTCGGGAGAAACGTCAGGGACTCTAAGCTGAACCCCCAGCCTGTGGATCTGGACAGGGTCCCGGACCTGGAAGGGCCCGGGCTCGCCTTTGTGACCTCCCACTACTTCAGGGGTGAGGAGGCGGACAGAGTGGGTGACGTGCTGAAAGTATTGAGGGAAAAAGGCTGGAAGGTTGTCATACTTCCCAGAGAAGGCAACCTCTACGGTCTTTACAGCCTTACCAAGGAAGCTTACTCTGACATAGGGCCGGTTCTCGATATGGTGAGAAACGGGTCGGTCAACACGCTGGTGATCTTTGGAGAGGACATCCTCGACTACTACAGCTACGAGGAGATTGCGGAGATAAGGGAGAAGCTGGACCATCTCGTTGTTGTATCTCCTTTCAGGGACGGTCTGTCCGAGCTTGCGGACTTCCGTATACCCATGTCCCTGATGGGTGAAACAGAAGGGACCTACGAAACCCTGATGGGAGAGGTCAGAGGAAGGAAATTCCTTCCCTGGGCCTTTGACGACATAAGTTTCTGGCGTAAGGTTAGGGATCTCCTGGACGGAAAGGCGGGTATCAAGAGGGTCCTGAACGGAAAAGCTCCGGCGGGAAGGGTGGAGGTCCACCTTTACAGGAGCAACTGGATAACCGCAAGGAGTGAGAACCTTACAAAGCTATACGAAAAGAACCTCCAGACCGCCTAAATTAAACTTTATGGACCCAGAAAAAGTAAAGGACCTTCTGAAGCTCCAGGAGGTAGATCAGGAGATCCTCAGGATAAAGAGGAGGCTCAAAAGGCTCGCTCAGGAGAGAGAGGACCTGGAGGCCAGGATCAGGGAGCTTGAGGATGAGATAGGCGGTCTTAGAGACCGCCACAGGGACCTCATAAGCAGAAAAAATGAAATAAAGGAGGCGATAGAGGAGGAGGAGGGCAAGCTAAAACTGGCGGAGAAGAGGCTAATGATGGTGAAAAAGGACGCAGAATACAAGGCCGCTCTCAGAGAAAAGGCGAAACACGAGGACAGCATACTCAAGCTAATGGTAGATCTGGACGAGGTGGAGGAGGAGATATCAAAGGTTGAGAAGGAACTGAAGGAAAGGGAATCGTATGTACAGAAGAAGATAAAGGAGCTAAAAGATGAGATAGAAGATCTCAACGCAGAAGAAAAAGACGTAAAGATCAGGATGGGTGAGCTTGAAAAGAAAAGAGAAGAGGTAAAAAAGGGTATAGACGAAAGCATACTGACCGTGTATGAAGAGCTAAAGGACAGGCTGGAAGCCAAACTTGTCGCTCAGATAGAGGAAGGTACGTGTTCTGGCTGTGGTATGAAGGTGCCGGATGTTATCTTTTCAAAGCTAATCAAAGAAAGTTCAATAGAGCGATGTCCCAACTGTGGAAGATACATATACTATAAGTTATAATAGAGAGCATGAAAAAAGCTGAAAGGTCGGGAACATCTTACCAAGCGGAAGCTATAGAAGTTCACACGGGTCTTGATCACGTCAGGCTGAGGCCCGCCATGTACATAGGTGATGTGGGGGAGAGGGGCCTCCACCACCTGATATGGGAGATCGTGGACAACGCTGTGGACGAGGCGATGGCGGGTTACGCCCGTAACATAAAGGTGATAATCCACGACGACAACTCCGTAACGGTCGAGGACGACGGAAGGGGGATACCCGTAGACCTGCACCCGGAGGTTAAAAAACCCGCCCTCGAGGTCGTCTTCACCATGCTGGGGGCGGGGGGCAAATTCGGAAAGAAGGTCTACACCTATTCGGGCGGGCTTCACGGTGTGGGCGCATCAGTTGTGAACGCCCTGTCTGAGTGGCTGGTTGCGGAGGTCTACAGGGACGGAAGGATCTACAGGCAGGAGTACAGGAGGGGAGAGCCCCTTTACGACGTGAAGGTGGTGGGAGAGACAACCAAGAGAGGAACCAGGATAACCTTCAAACCCGACCCGGATATATTCGAAACCACCAAGGTAAAGTTCGACCTTGTGGAGAGGAGGTTGAGGGAGCTCGCCTACCTGAATCCGGAGGTCACCTTTTACCTTAAGGATGAGAGAACAGGGAAAGAACTGACCTACAGGTTCGAGAGGGGTATAGAAGACCTGGTAGATTACCTCTCCAGGGCCAGGGACCCGCTCTTTTCCGAGATCATAAGGATCTCGGGCGAGAAGGACAGGGTTATAGTTGACATCGCTTTCAGGTATGTGAAGGACTACAGGGAGGTTATAGACAGCTTCGTGAACAACGTAAAGACTACGGAAGGGGGGACGCACGTTACCGGTTTCAGGAGCGGACTCACCAAAGCTGTTATGAAGCTCGTCGAGGGTATGAAGCTCTCAAAGGAACTCAAAACCATGTTTACAGGGGAGGACATCAGGGAGGGTCTTGTTGCGGTGATCTCCTGCAAGGTTCCGGACCCGCAGTTTGAGGGCCAGACCAAATCCAAGCTCGGGAACCAGAACGTCAAGAAGATAGTAGAATCCGTAGTTTACGACTACCTCGTTAAGTACTTCGACCAGAACAGGGATATTCTGAGGCTTGTTGTTGAGAAGGCTGTTGAGGCTGCCCTTGCGAGGGAGGCGGCGAAGAAGGCGAAGGAACTGGTCAGGAGGAAGTCACCCCTCGAGGACGGAATACTCCCCGGCAAGCTGGCGGACTGCTCCGAGAGGGATCCAGAAAAGTGCGAGATATTCATAGTGGAGGGTGACTCCGCAGGAGGTTCCGCAAAACAGGCGAGGGACAAGAGGTTCCAGGCGGTCCTTCCCTTGAGGGGGAAGATAATAAACGTCGAGAAGGCGAGAGTCGATAAGGTTCTCTCCAACGAAGAGGTAAAAGCCATAGTCAGCGCCCTGGGATGCGGTATAGGTGAGGATATGGACCTGTCAAAGCTCAGGTACCACAGGATAATCCTTATGACGGATGCGGACGTGGACGGGTCCCACATAAGGACTCTGCTTCTTACCTTCTTCTACAGGTTCATGCAACAGCTCATAGAGAAAGGCCATATCTACATAGCCCTGCCTCCCCTCTACAGGGTTAAAAAGGGAAGGAAGGAGTTTTACGTAAAGGACGACAGGGAGCTCGAGGAGATGATCCTGAGGCTGATAGAGGAAGGAGGCTACATAAAGGACTCATCCGGAAGGGAGATCAGGGGAAAAGACCTGATAAAGGTACTGAAAAACCTCAGGGAGTTCGAGGAGAGCTACAAGGCCCTTGTCAAGGTTAAGGGTGAGGAGATCGTGAACTTCCTTCTTAAAAACCGGGTGAGGGAGGAGGATCTGAGAGACCAGAACAGGGTCAGGCGGATAGCGGAGAGGGTCTCGGAAGACCTGCCCGACTACAGGGTTGACGTGAAATACGACGACCTTGAAGGTGCCTATGACCTCATAATCAGGGACGAGAGGCTCGGGACGAGGGTAATAGTGGACGCGGACTTTCTCTCCTCCCTCTCCTACAAGCAGGTCCTTGAGGGGATATGCCTGTCCATGCCCGCGGAGGTAGGTTACGAGAACAAGATGAAGATCGTCAGCTCCCCTAGGGACGTGTACAGGGTCCTGACGGACCTCGTAAAGGAAGGTATGGAGATCCAGAGATACAAGGGGCTCGGCGAGATGAACCCGGAACAGCTCTGGGAGACGACCATGGACCCGGAAAGACGCAGGCTGGTCAGGGTGACCCTGGAGGATGCGGTTGAGGCGGACAGGGTGTTCACCATACTGATGGGAGACCAGGTGGAACCGAGGAGGGAGTTCATAGAGACATACGCGAAAGAGGTGAGAAACTTAGATGTTTAGACGTGTTATCGTAGGCGTGGACGGGTCGAAGGCGTCCGTAGAAGCCTCCAGAGTTGCCTTCAGGATAGGGAACTTCTTTGACATCCCGGTCGTTGGCGTGTACGTGGTTGACACGAGGCTACTGGAGGAGAGCTTCCTGGCGGATCTGGCGGGGGTTCTGGGTTTTACCTACTACGAGGGTATATCGGGCAGGGTGAAGGAGTTCCTGGAAAGGCAGGGTGAGGCGGTGCTGGATGAGTTCTCCGCGCTCGGGAGGGATCTGGGATCAAGGGTCTCGGTCGTTCAGACCGTGGGAGTCCCCTACAGGGAGATAACCTCCCAGGCGGACCCCGAGGACCTTATAGTGGTGGGAAAGGTCGGGAGACGGCCCGTAAAGGGAATACTTATAGGTTCAAACTCGGACAAGATAACCAGGGTGTCCAGAAGTCCCGTCTTTCTCGTCCCCGAGGACTCGGGTGAGTTCAGGAAAGCCTTGGTGGCTTACGACGGAAGGTCCAACTCCAGAAGGGCCCTGAGCATGGCTACAGCCTTGAGGGGTGTATTTGGCTACGACCTTCACGTGCTTACGGTCGGAGAGGATGTGAAGCGTGACCTCAGGGAGGAGATAAGGTCCCTGGTGGGAGATGACTTTACCTACCACACAGCGACAGGTTTTCCGGAGGGGAAGATAGTGCACTTCTGCAGGGAAAACAAAATAGACCTTCTATTCATAGAGGCTTACGGCAAGGGCAGGCTCAAGGAGTTTTTCCTGGGGAGTGTCACCTCTTTTGTTGTTCACAACCTGGACATACCTATGGTACTCACCAGATCTCCCGGGGAGTGATCAAGTCCCTTATGTCCGAGCAGGTGAGCCTGGGCTGGGTTCCTTCTACGAAGACCATATCCACGCCCTCACAGGTCTCGTCCGCTACCACGAAGTCCTTAGG
>JAUZRJ010000064.1 GCA_030950545.1 Aquificota bacterium
TCCCGCACATAAAGTGGATGATTTTCTGACTAAGGAGATCTTTGACTACATTTTGAATGAGGAAACGCTCAAAGAGCTCGCTAAGCGTCTTGAAGTCATTCTGCAGAAAGAAAACAATTCCTATCGGCGAAAAGAAACTCAGCTGAGGAAAGAAAAAGAACACATCCAACAACAGCTTAATAACCTCGTGAGAGCTGTTGCCATGGGGGTAGATCCAGAAGCTGTAAAAGATGAAATAAACAGGCTGCAACGAAATAAAGACATGATAGAAGCGGAACTCTCCCGGATAAAGAAGCTGAAAGTTCTGAGTATAGCCCCTGTCGTCAGCCCTCCCGAGATCAGGGCTATGTTTGAAGAATTCATCAGGAGTGGAGATTATTACGGAATAAGGACCCTCTTCAGAACACTTGTTAAAGAAATCGTCTATGACGGCAAAGTCTTTGAAATTCAATACTCTCCCGAGTTGTTCGCAATAGAGGGAAGTCAGGGGAGGGTGACGGGACTCGAACCCGCGACATGGGGATCCACAGTCCCCCGCTCTACCAGCTGAGCTACACCCTCCTCCGAACTTTAAATTATATCACCTTGAGAGGCGGAGGGTCCTGAAGAGTATCACACTCCTGAAGTTTGCGTACAGCGGTCTCGACCCAGGGAATGAAGTCCTCCACGTTCACCCTGACATTACCTGAGGACTTGATCTGGGGCAGTGCCATCTTCAGAACCCTCAAGGCTCTCCAGGGTTCACCCTGCCTGTAGTGGTGAAGGGCTATGGCCACCCTTATTATGCCCTGATAAACCTCCTTTGATCCCGGGTCTTCTTTCAGGGTCCACACTTCTTCCAGGACCTCGTGAGCTTCGTAAAATCTGCCCTCTTTCCACAGGCGTTCCGCTTCCAGGAGGAGTTCCCTCTCCCTGTCTATACCCAGTATGCTGTCTATAACCTTCCTCTTCGAAACCGTGTCCTCAAGGATGAGATCGAGAAGAGAAAAGACTTCTAAAGGCCTCAACCTTCTGGACCTGATATAGGTATTAAAGCGCATATAAGACGCCCTGTTCCTTATACCGAGGATCCTGATCATGCGCGGTGTTAAAGGTGTAAAGGTGTAAGGGTCTGTAAGGTAGGCCATATGGGTTGCCACGGAAAGCCCTCCAAGCCCTCTAAGACCTGTTTCTCTCCATATCTTGGCAAATCTCTTTTCAGGTGATCCCTCATCAAGGGAGGACTCTATGTCCATGCCTTCAAACAGACTTTTCAGGTCCGAAAAGGAGTATCCCAGGAACACCTCTTGACAGCTTATCAGGACAAAGGGTGACATGCTCTCTGCCAGATTTAACCTTTCCCTGGAGAGTATGTAATTGAAAAACCTCTTGTACACCTGAGACAGTGATGTGTCTTCAACCCAAAAGGGAACTGAGGTCTTGACCTTGCGAAGGATGGAATCCGCTGTAGTTTTAGATAAACTCCCCCTCCAGACATTGATCAGGGCCTTAGAAGCTTCAAGAGGCAGTCCTTTCCTCTCAATTCTCGTGTAAAACTGCAGAGCGGTATCTATAAGCTGTCTTATACCTTCAGACTTTCGCACCCATAGCCTTTGCCTTTTCTATAACGTCCTCTATTGTCCCGACCATGTAGAAGGCGTTCTCGGGAAGGTGGTCGTACTTTCCGGACAGGATCTCCTGGAAGGACCTTATGGTGTCTTCGAGCTTCACGTACTTCCCGGGCATTCCTGTGAACTGCTCCGCCACGTGGAAAGGCTGGGCCAGGAACTTCTGTATCCTCCTGGCGCGGTTGACTATCGCCTTGTCTTCTTCGGAGAGTTCTTCCATACCGAGGATCGCTATTATCTCCTGAAGCTCCTTGTACCTCTGGAGTATACGCTTGACCTCCATGGCTGTGTTGTAGTGTTCCTCTCCCACAAACTCGGGGGCGAGGTACTTGGAGGTGGACTCGAGAGGGTCTATAGCGGGATAGATCCCGAGCTCCGCCAGTCTTCTGGCGAGAACCGTTGTCGCGTCAAGGTGGGCAAAGACGGAATAGGGCGCAGGGTCTGTTATGTCGTCCGCCGGGACGTAAACAGCCTGGACCGCGGTTATAGAGCCTTTCTTGGTTGAGGTTATCCTCTCCTGGACCTCCCCCACGTCCGTGTTGAGGGTGGGCTGGTAACCGACAGCGGAGGGTAGCCTCCCGAGCAGTGTTGAGACCTCCGAGCCGGCCTGGACGAACCTGAAGATGTTGTCTATGAAGGCGAGAACGTCCTGTCCCTCAACGTCCCTGAAGTACTCGGCCATGGTTATACCCGTTTGGGCTACCCTGAACCTGACCCCGGGAGGTTCGTTCATCTGGCCGTAGACCATAACCGTGTAGGGGAGGACTCCGGACTCCTTCATCTCAAGCCAGAGGTCGTTCCCTTCCCTTGTCCTCTCACCGACGCCTATGACAACGGAAAAGCCCTTGTGGAACTTGGCTATGTTGTGGATAAGCTCCTGCATCAGAACGGTTTTGCCGACTCCCGCTCCGCCGAAGAGACCGACCTTACCACCCTTGACGTAAGGTTCAAGGAGGTCTATGACCTTTATACCCGTCTCCAGTATCTCTATCTTGGTGGACTGCTCCTCAAGGGGAGGTGGATCTCTGAACATTGGCCAGTACTCCTTGGCGTTCACGGGCCCCTGGTCGTCTATGGGCTGTCCGACAACGTTGAATATCCTGCCGAGGACCTCCCTTCCGACGGGGACCTTTATGGGTCCCCCCAGATACTCAACTTCCTGACCCCTCACGAGACCGTCGGAAGAGCCCATTCCTATAGCCCTGACCCTTCTCTCCCCTATGTGCTGGGCGACCTCCAGATAGAGGTCCTCCTCCGCCCAGTTGCCCCTGTCGTCTATGAACCTTCTTCTGGTCTTCAGACCG
>JAUZRJ010000065.1 GCA_030950545.1 Aquificota bacterium
AGGGTCGAATAGACCAGAAAGACTCGTCCTCCAGGACGAAGGAGAGCGTAAGCCGCCTTGAGAAAGTCTTCAAGGTTCGCCAGGGTTTCGGTGCGGGCCAGGAGGTTTTCCCGGTCTGGAGGAAGGCGCCCTGCAGTTGGAGGTTTGAAGGGAGGATTGGCCACCACCACGTCGAATCTCTCTCCCTTGAAGGGAATACTCCTGAGGTCTCCCCTTACCGGCAAGACCCGGTCTTCGAGATGGTTTTCTCTCACCGTCAGGATCAGGGCTCGGGAAAGCCTTTCCTGTATCTCTAAGGACACCATTTTCGCCAAGGGGAAACGCAGGGCTAGGGTCACCGAGATGATTCCGCATCCTGCCCCAAGGTCCATCACCAGAGCACGGGGTCTTACGCGCACGAACCCGGCGAGCAGAAGGGCTTCGATGGAGAATCGGTATCCCTCGCGGGGCTGAAAGACGACGAGTTTTCCCGAAAAAATCTGATCGCGGGTTAGATCTAGGTTTCCCATAACAGAAGGATCTCCGGATTGCGACCGAAAAGCTCTACCGCAGAGCCTCTATGCACCGCTACTTCCAAGAACCCGTCGCTTCCCGTGAGGGCCAGGGGTTCCCCTTCAGGGACCTCAGCGTAGGTCCTCACCCAGGGAAGTTTCCGGCCCTCCACCACGATTCGAAATCGGCGGCCAGACACCTCCTCGGCTCTCAAGTTGAGAATCAAGTTGCCGAAGCGGTCCACCCTGAGGACCGGTATCCGGAGACCTCCGGGAATGAGTTCCGGTTCGGGAAACTCAAGGAGCACAGGGTCCCAAACCACAGGGCCGAATGCGGAAAGAGCTCTTCCCTTCAAGATCTCGGCCACCACCGGGGCAAAGAGGTCTCTCCCGTGAAAGGTGTGACTGGCGTTGGGGAGAAGAAACCGCGGAACATCGATGGCCCGAATCTCAGCCTCCTGAGCCTGCCTCAAGACCAGAGTAAAAAGGCCGTTATCCGGACCTACGCAAAAACGTCCTTCCGCCTTGAGTACCAGAGCTCGTCGCTCCGTGCCCACTCCGGGGTCCACTACGGAAAGAAAAACGGTTCCCGGAGGGAAATAACGAAAAGAAACAGAAAGAAGATAGGCCCCTTCTCTTATGTCCTGAGGTGGTACCTCATGGGTGAGATCCACTAGTACGGCCTCCGGAACTCGGGAAAGGATGACCCCTTTCATCACCCCTACGTAATGGTCCCGAAGACCGAAATCCGTGAGAAGGACTACCGGCCCTTTCATCCTTTGATCTCTTCGAGTTCTACCTGGGAGAGACCTCGAGCTTTGGGGGTATAGCGTTGCAATATTTCTTTCACCTTTTCGAGATCTCCTCGCCCTTCTACTAAAAGCGCTGTAGGACTGGGGATGTCCCGAAGTTTGAAGAGCCGATCCTCCGGCCCGGCCAATTCCACCAGTTTTCGGTTTTCGGCTTCCTTTCTTCCTACAATGAGCCAAAATCCCTCCTCGAGGAAATGTCCCCCGAAAAGGGAAAGTTCCGCTTCCCGTACCGAAAATCCACCCCTCAAATCAAGGAGCCGTTTTATACGCTCTCCTATTTGAAGATCGGTCAGGATACAACCTCCAGCCGGTGTGGGATAATCCGTAATGCCGAATTGTTCAGCGAGTTTCATTTGGGGTTTGCGGGTCCGACCACGAAAATCGTAAAGCCTTTCCCGATCAAGGAGACCACGTTTTTCCGGTTCCGTGGGAGGAAGCCTTCGGGCGCAGAGGGGGCGCACCAGTATTCCCGAGACTCCGGCCTCCTTTTCGATGTGACGCATTATGTTACGCCGCTGGCTCATAGGACGCTGCC
>JAUZRJ010000066.1 GCA_030950545.1 Aquificota bacterium
GAAGCCAGAGAAAGCCCTCAGGAGCTGAAGTCAGCTCCGAAGAGAACCCCCGTTCGCAGGATAAAGGAGGCTGAAGCCAACAGGAAGCCTGTATTGAGATATAACCGTGGGTAGAGCTACCGAGGAGAAACTCTGGACTTGCGAAGAGTATGCCAGGCTAAAAGAAGACAAGAGATATGATGTCACCGGAGGTAGGTTTAAGGTAAGGCTGAAGGATATATTTTGAAGGGGGGAAAACCCCCGAAACAGGCTCAAAGGAGAGTCTTTATCTTCTCCATAACCTCGTCGTAGTTAGGCTCCTGAGCTATCTCGGGGACGAGCTGTCTGTAGGCTATCTTACCTTCGGGGTCCACTATGAACACCGCCCTTGCGAGGAGACCCTTAACCGCACCGTCTCCTATGAGAACTCCGTACTTTTCCATGTCCCTGTACCTGAAATCGGAGGCGACCGTGAGGTTGCCTATGTTAAAGCTCTCACAGAACCTCTTCTCCGCAAAGGGGAGGTCCATGGAGACGACGGTGACGTCCACCTTATCGCCAAGCTGGGACACCAGCTCGTTGAACTTCTTCGTCTCGGTTTCACAGACGGGTGTGTCCAGAGAAGGGACCGTTATTATCAGCTGGACCTTTCCCTTAGCTCCACCTATGGTCTTCTCCTCCAGGTCCTTGGTCACCACCACAGCCTCGGGTGCTGGGTCACCTACATCTGGCATGGATCCGACCAGCGTGACCGGATTTCCCTTCAGGGTTACCGTCTGTGCCATGGCTCTCACCTCCTTCCCTTTAGTCTTCCAGCCATTTTATCAGGGTAAGGGATTTTTTTTATGCTCGGGGTCATATATAATTTTCCTGCCATGGAGGTGAGCATAGAGGATTTTCAGAAGCTGGACATAAGGCTTGCCAGGGTCCTGTCCGCGGAGAGGGTTGAGGGCTCGAAGAAACTCATAAAGCTCAGGGTGTCCCTGGGAGATGAGGAGAGGACGCTTGTGGCGGGTATAGCGGACCACTACAGCCCCGAAGACCTCATCGGCAAGAAGATCCTTATGCTCGCAAACCTGAAGCCGAAAAAGATATTCGGGATAGAGTCTCAGGGCATGGTCCTCGCTCTCTCGGACGGAGAGAGGCTGTCCCTGATAGTTCCGGACAGAGACATGCCGGAGGGGTCCAAGGCGAGTTGAGGTCCTTACTCCTTCTGGCTTTTAGTTTGGCGGTCTTCGGTTATGAAGACCTGTTCAGGATAGTCAGGGAAGGTAGCCTGGAGGAGGTAAGGGAGTCCGTCAGCTCCGAAAACGTGAACGTGAGGGACTTTGAGGGTACGACCCTCATACACGTCGCCTCGGAGTTCGGACGCGCTGAGGTTGTCAGGTACCTGATATCGGTAGGTGCGGACGTGAACGCCAGGGACAGGTACAGGGCAACACCCCTTCACTTCGCTGCCAACAATGGACATGCTGAGGTCGTGAAGCTACTTATAGAAAGCGGGGCGGACGTAAACGCAGAGAACCTGAACGGCTGGACGCCTCTTCACCTCGCCTCCAGGAACGGCTATCCTGAGATAGTCAGACTGCTTATATCCAAAGGGGCCAAAGTTAACGCCAGAAACGGAGTGGGACTTACACCCCTTCACGTTGCTTCCGCCAACGGCCAGCTGGACGTTGTCAGGATACTGCTCGAAAGCGGTGCGGACCCGAATGCGAGAGACCGTGCAGGTCTCACTCCGTTACACATGGCAGCTTCCCACAACTTCAGGGAGATCTACGACCTCCTCATAAAGGCGGGTGCGGACCCCGAGATCAGGGACTTAGAGGGAAAGACACCCGAGGACCTGCTGAAACAAAACCTCTAACCTTCCCCGTTGCCTATCCTCTCCTGAATCCTGTCTATTATCTCGTCGTAGATGGCTTTTATCTCCTGAGCGGTGTCTATGAGGCTCTTCACGCCTATGGCCTGTGCCCTCTCGAGGAGGGGAATGACCTGCCTCTCGAGTATTGTTCTGTATTCCAGAAGGTCGTGTCTGAGCTCATCCGCGTCCAGTTCGTCTATGAGATGCAAGTACTCCTCCCTCCTTATACGTGCGGATATAAGAAGGTTCCTCAACTCCGCACTTATATCACCCCTGTCCGATCCCGCCTTATTTATATCACCCATAGCACACCCTCACATAATGTGACCGAGCTTGTCCTTCTGTGTGGTCAGGTAAACCCTGTTGTCAGGGTTGGGTTCTCGCGGTCTAGGAACCCTCTCCACTATCTCCAGCCCGAAGCCTTCCAGGGCTACTATCTTCCTCGGGTTATTGGTCATGAGTCTCATCTTCCTGACACCAAGGTCGAGAAGTATCTGGACTCCTATACCGTAGTCCCTCAGGTCGGGAGGGTATCCCAGTTTCTCGTTGGCCTCCACGGTGTCGTATCCCTTCTCCTGAAGCTCGTAGGCCTTTATCTTGTTCACGAGTCCTATGCCCCTCCCCTCGTGCCCGAGTATGTAAACGAGGACTCCCTTACCTTCGGAAGCTATCATCTCAAGGGCTCTTTCCAGCTGGGGTCTGCAGTCGCACCTCATGGACCTGAAGACGTCCCCAGTAAGGCACTCGGAGTGGACCCTGACAAGGACAGGCTCTTCCTCCTTCCACTCACCCATGGTCAGGGCGACCTGCTCTTCCCCCGTGAGTTTGTGCCTGTATGCGTGTATCTTAAAGGTTCCCCACGGTGTGGGCAGGTGGGCGGTGGCTACCCTCTCAACGAGCCTCTCTTTTTTGAGTCTGTACCTTATCAGGTCCGCTATGGTGATTATCTTGAGGTTGTGCTTTTTCGCAAACTCTATAAGGTCGGGAAGCCTTGCCATCGTACCGTCTTCCTTCATGATCTCGCAGAGCACACCCGCCGGGTAAAGCCCTGCGAGTTTCGCCAGATCAACGGACGCCTCCGTGTGCCCCGCCCTCTCCAGGACACCGCCGGGCCTGGCCCTTAAGGGGAAAACGTGCCCCGGCCTTATGAAATCGGAAGGTTTTGCGTCAGGGCTCACCGCCAGCTTTATGGTCTTTGCCCTGTCGTAAGCGGATATGCCCGTCGTGATACCGTACTTGGGGTGGGCGTCTATGGAAACGCAGAAGTAGGTCCCCTTCGGGTCGGTGTTCCTGTGGGCCATCGGGTAGAGATCGAGCTCCTCGCACCTCTCCGGCGTAAGGGACAGACATATGAGACCCCTTCCGTACTTTGCCATGAAGTTTATGGCCTCGGGCGTGACCTTCTCCGCAGCCATGACCAGGTCCCCTTCGTTCTCCCTGTCGGGGTCGTCAACCACTATGACCATCTTCCCCTGCCTTATGTCCTCTATGGCTTCCTCTATTGTGTTGAACCTGAACTCCTCCATCGGTCACACCCCGATGAGTTCTTTTACCTCCTTTACAGCCCTGTCGATGATACTCTCACGGTGCGGGGGCTCATCCACGAGGGTGACGTCCCTCCCCATAAAGGAGCTGGCTACCCTGTTTATGATCTCGGGACCCCAGTGGGTGTACAGGTGGTCCACGATCAGAAAGGTAAGGACTATGTAGACTATATACCTCAGCATAGAGATAAATATAACCTGCGGAAGGGTTCAGAACAACATCACGAGGTCTCCACGCTCTCCTCGGGTCTTCTCGCCCTCTGGATTATCCTGACGACGACCCACCTCTTTGTCTTCGAGAGGGGTCTCGTCTCCCTTATCTCGACTATATCCCCCACCCTGCACTCGTTCTTCTCGTCGTGGGCGTGATATTTTTTGCTCTTGACTATGTGCTTGCCGTAGATGGGATGGGGGACCTTCCTGTCAACCCTGACGACGACAGTCTTATCCATCTTGTCGGAGACCACAACCCCTACAAGGTGTTTCCTTCTCTCGTGCCACTTTTTCTCACCCATCACCTCTCACCTCTCAGCTCCTTCTCCCTTATTACCGTCAGGGCCCTTGCTATGTCCCTCTTGAGGTTCCTTATGGCCATAGGGTTCTCAAGACCCTGGATCTGCTTCTTGAAGCGGAGTTTGAGAAGCTCCATCTTCCACTCGTCCACCTTTTTCTTAAGCTCTTCCACCGATAGCTTCCTGAGCTCCGAGGCCTTCATACCGTGAAACCTCCCGCCTTGACGAGTCTGACCTTTATGGGTAACTTGGAGGAGGCGATCCTGAAGGCCTCCTGCGCGTTGTCCTCAGATACACCCGAGAACTCGAACATTATCCTCCCTGGCTTTACAACCGCAACGAACCCTTCCGGGTCTCCCTTTCCACCGCCCATCCTGACCTCGTTGGGCTTTCTGGTGTAGGGCTTGTCGGGGAATATCCTTATCCAGACCTTGGCACCTTTCTTCAGTGACCTGACGAGGGCTACCCTGACTGCCTCTATCTGTCTCTGTGTTATCCAGGCCCTGTCGAGAGCCTGTATCCCGTACTCGCCGAAGGCGAGCCTGTTTCCCCTTGTGGATTTACCCTTGAGACTCCCTCTCTGCTGTTTCCTGAACTTGGTTTTCCTCGGCTGAAGAAACATCTTCGCTCACCTCCTCACCGGAAACTCTGTGCAGTTCCTCCTCAACCCTGTGGAGAAGCTCCTCCTTACCTCTGGTAGCCTTTTCGGGGAGCTGGTCTCCTGTGTATATCCAGACCTTAACGCTGAGAATACCGTATTTGGTGTAGGCTGTCGCAAACCCGTAGTCTATCTTGGCCCTCAGGGTCTGAAGGGGCATCCTGCCCACTAAGAACCACTCTTTACGGGCGAGCTCCGCCCCGCCTATCCTTCCCTTCACCTGAACCTTCACACCTTTTGCACCCGCCTTGAGGGCGTTGTCTATAGCCTTCTTCATTGCCCTTCTGTGAGAAACGCGTCTTTCTATCTGAAGGGCTATATCCTCCGCAACGAGCTGGGCGTTCAGCTCGGGGATCTTTACCTCGGTAGCGCTTACGATCACCTCCTTACCGGGGACCATCCTCTCTATGACCCTTCTCAGGAACTCGACCTCCTGACCTTTCCTGCCTATGATGATCGCAGGCCTCGCGGCCTGTATTCTGATCTTTATCTTGTCCACTATCCTGTCTATCTCTATGGATGCTATACCCGCCACCTTGTACCTGCTCTTTATGTATTCCCTTATCTTGAGGTCTTCGTAGAGGGTCTTGGCGTAATCCCTCTTCGGGGCGTACCACCTGGACTCCCAGGTCCTTACCGGCTTGTCCCCTATTATCACGCCGAGCCTGAAGCCTACTGGGTGGGTCTTCTGCCCCATATCACTCCTCCTGTTCCTTCTCAGCAACCACTATGGTTATGTGGGACAACCTCCTCCTCACGGGCGTTGCCCTCCCGTGGGCTCTTGGTATCCACTTCTTGAATATGGGTCCCCTGTCCGCTACCGCCTTTTTGATGTAGAGTCTGTCAAGATCGAGACCCTTCTGCTCCGCGTTGGCTACAGCGCTCTTGAGGACGTTCTCCGCTATCCTCGCGGCCTTCTTGGGCATGACCTTGAGGAGGTAAAGGGCCTCTCCCACGTCCTTTCCGTGTATCTGGCGCAGAACCAGCCTCGCCTTAAGCGGAGATATCCTCGCGTATCTGAGTATGGCTATGGCTTCCTTCTCTCCGTATCCTTCCCTTACCATGGCTTCTTACCTCACTTCTTCTTCACCACCTTGGCGGTCTTGTCGGGGTGTCCCCTGAAGGTCCTCGTGGGGGCGAATTCGCCGAGCTTGTGGCCCACCATGTCCTGGGTTATGTAAACTGGGACGAAGGTCTTCCCGTTGTGGACCGCTATCGTGTGCCCAACGAACTCGGGGATTATGGTTGTGGATCGCGAGTAGGTCTTGACCACCTTCCTCTCTCCGGTCTCGTTCATCTCCCTTATCCTCTTCCAGAGCTTGGGATGCACCCAGGCCTTCCCGTCGACCAGCTCCCTGAACTGCTGATAGACCTCTTCGTACTTCCTTATTCTGTTTACCACCACACCGAGCCCCCAGACCTCCCTCTCAAGCTCCTGGACCTCGCGCTGGAGCCTTTCCTTTTCCTTTTCATTTATGATTTCCAGAAGCCCCTTCTTGGACTCGAGGAAGGCCTTCTTCTCCTCGTAATACCGTTCTATGTCTTTCAGGCTGTATCTTCCAGCCATAAGGTCGTTGGGGGCGTACCTCTTTATCGCCTCACGGACCTTTTTGTGGAGTCTGTGGATCTTCTTGTAGAGCCTGTAGAAGGTGTCAAGGTCCTCTATAAGCCTGTTCCTCTTGTTCCAAGCTCCCTTATAACCCATCAGAGAGGCCTCCCGTCACGTCTTGTGATTATAAACCTGTCCGAGTACTTCCTTCCCCTCCTCGTCTTGTAGCCTTTGGTCTTCCAGCCCCACGGCGATTCGGGGTGTTTCCCTCTGGTTCTTCCCTCACCACCTCCGTGGGGATGGTCCACAGGGTTCATGGCGGTTCCCCTTGTGTGCGGTCTCCACCCGAGCCACCTCGCCCTGCCAGCTTTCCCGAGTTTTATAAGCTCGTGTTCCGCCAAGCCGACCTTTCCTATGGTAGCCATGCACCTCTCGTGGATGAGCCTCACCTCTCCCGAGGGCAGTCTCACCTGCACGTAGCTTCCTGTTCTTCCCAGAACCTGAGCCTCCGTTCCCGCAGCCCTCACCAGCTGTCCTCCCTTACCCGGAGTTAGCTCTATGTTGTGGATCACCGTACCCACGGGAATGAACCTCAGGGGCATCGCGTTGCCGGGCTTTATCTCCGGAAGGGGTTTGCCCGCCATCGCGTCTTCGTAGCTTATGGACATGACGGTATCTCCCACCTTCAGGCCTTCGGGCCAGATTATGTACCTCTTCTCGCCGTCCGCGTAGTGAAGCAGGGCTATCCTGGCGGTTCTGAATGGGTCGTACTCTATCGCAGCGACCTTGGCAGGAACGAGGCTCTTGTCCCTTTTGAAGTCTATTATCCTGTAGAGCTTCTTATGGCCTCCTCCCCTGTGCCTCGCGGTTATCTTTCCCTGCTGTCTGGACCTTCCCTTCGCCCTGTGCCACCATATGACGAGGGACTTCTCCGGCTCCGTTTTGGTTATCTCAGAAAAGTCGTAGAGGACCGCGTGTCTCGTTCCGTTGGTGACCGGCTTTAGCTTCCTGACTCCCATGGTTCATCACCTCACTCCGCGAAGCTGAGAAGGTCTATCTTCTGACCAGGCTCGAGTGTGACTATGGCCTTCTTCCACTTCTTCGTCCTCCCGTACTCCCTGAACTTTCCGAGAACCCTCTTCTTCTTGGGCTTGACTATCATGGTGTTCACCTTTTTGACCTTAACACCGAAGAGCTCTTCTACCGCCCTCTTTATCTCGGGCTTTGAGGCGTCGAGGGCGACCTCGAAGGTGTACTTGTTGTAGTCTTCCATGAGCCTGTTGGACTTTTCGGTTATCACGGGTCTTATGATGATCTCGTAGGGTCTTCTCTGGCTCATGCACCGACCCTCCTGTAGATACCCTCGAGGGCGTCTTTGACTATGACGAGCCTGTCGCTCCAGAGTATGTCGTATACGTTAAGACCTTCCACAGAGAGGACCCTCACGTTCGGCAGGTTCCTGAAGGACCTGTAGACGACCTCGTCCTTCCGGGGCAGGACTATGAGGACTTTCGGCTGTTCTATGCCGAGGTTCTTAAGGAACTCAAGAGCCTTTTTGGTCTTCGGCCTGTCACCCATGTCTATTGAGTCAACGAAGACTACAGCATTTTCCTGAGCCTTAGAGGAGAGAGCCATCTTCAGTCCGAGCTTTCTGACCTTCTTCGGAAGCGGGTACCAGTAGTCTCTGGGTTTGGGTCCGTGGGCAACTCCGCCGCCTACAAGTATAGGCGCTCCCCTGTCCCCGTGCCTCGCGTGTCCCGTCCCCTTCTGGGGAAGGATCTTCCTGCCGCTGTAAACCACCTCACCCCTGGTCTTGGTGGAGTGGGTCCCCTGCCTCCTGGAGGCGAGCTGCCACTTCACAACCTCCCAGAGAACGTGTTTTTTAACCTTTACGTTAAAGACCTCATCCTTTACCTCAACGTCGCCTATCTTCATGACTCCTCACCTACCTTTAGCAGGTTATCAACCAGGGGCTTCAGCCTTTTGAGCTTGAGCTGTTGCCTCTTTCTACCTGCTATCTTGGAGTGCTCAACGTAAAGGATCCCCTTGGTGTGTCCCGGTACCGACCCTTTTACGAGCAGGGCCCTGTCCTCTGGGAGTACGTCGACGACGAGAAGCGCCTGAACCCTCACAGTTTCCGCACCGTAGTGGCCCGGCATCTTCTTTCCCTTCCAGACCCTACCCGGGTCAGTTCTGTTTCCTATGGCGCCTACCGCCCTGTGGTACCTGTGGCCGTGGGACCTGGGAAAACCCGAAAAGTCCCACCTCTTCATCACACCAGCAAAGCCTCTTCCCTTGGATGTGCCGACCACGTCAACGAGATCTCCGGGGTTGAAGACCTCTTCGACCTTCAGCTCCTTGCCCTCCTCCAGCCCTTCCAGGTCCTCGACCCTGAACTCTTTGAGGTATCTGAGAAGCGGTGTGCCGTGCTTTTTAAAGTGGTTTATGAGCGGTTTTGTGAGGTGCTTTTCTTTGGCAAGGACCGCCCCCACCTGGACAGCCTTGTAGCCGTCCCTTTCCTCGGTCTTTATCTGAACCACATAGTTCTCGGGGAACTCTATGACGGTTACAGGTATAGCGGTCCCGTCCTTAGTAAAGACCCTCGTCATGCCTCTCTTCAGGCCTATCATACCCATCGGCATGGCTCAACCCCTCATCTTCACCTCAACATCAACTCCCGCGGGGAGGTTTATCTCCATGAGGGCTTCTATGGTCTGGGGTGTCACCCTCGTTATGTCTATGATCCTGGAATGCTCCCTTATCTCAAAGTGCTCCCTCGACTGGTCGAACTTGTGGGGTGACCTGAGGACACACCACCTCCTTATCCTCGTCGGCAGGGGTATGGGTCCCTTTATGACGCCTCCTGTCCTCTTTACGGTGTTTATTATCTCCTCAACGGACCTGTCGAGAACCTTGGGGTCGTAAGCCCTGAGCTTTATACGTATCCTCTCCTGCTCCATGGCGGATTACCTCAGTCCAGGATTTTGGTGACAACACCAGCTCCGACAGTCTTACCCCCTTCCCTTATCGCAAACCTCAAACCCTCCTCCATCGCCACAGGCGCTATAAGCTCCACCTCTATCTCCACATTGTCCCCTGGCATTACCAT
>JAUZRJ010000067.1 GCA_030950545.1 Aquificota bacterium
CCCGAACCCGCCGCGGCGGTGAACATGGAGGAAACTCCCGCAAGGAGACCAGCAACGTAAAGACCGTCCCTTACCCTGTAGTTTCCGTCGTGAACCACCATAACCCTGCCGGGTTTGGGAGATCTCGGGTTCTCCACCACCTTAACACCGAGACCCTCTATACCGAACCTGTGAAAACCACAGGCCAGGACGAGAAACTCGGACTCAAACTCTCCTCCCTTTTCGGTGAAAACCCTGAAGCTCCCCCTCTCACCCTCCGCCCTGACAACCCTGTCCTCGATGAAGTCCACACCACCGAAGGACTCTATCTGGTCCCTTATCTTCCTGAGGAGGTCCCTCCCGAGCATTCCCGTATCAACTCCCGGAACGTTTTTAAAGAGGGCCCTGTTCATGTCTGACTTCCCTTCGTCTATCACGAGGAACCTCTTACTCTCTACCCAGTCCCAGCCTCTACCCTTTGCGGAGGCAAGTGTCAGGGCACAGGAGAGGCCCGAAGCTCCGCCCCCGACTACTATCACGTCGTACCACATCGGAACTATTGTGAACTACCCCGGATCAGAGATGCGGAGCTTCGTGGTGGGTTTGGACACTTAATGTGTCCCTTACCACCACGGGCGGGTTCACTCCGCCCCTACTCCTGCCCTGCCCGAGGCAGAGCTCACGGAGATACCTTCGGTCAGGCGGAGCTACTTTCAGCTCCTTCACTCTACCTCTACCCCACCTTAAAGCCTTTGGTCTCCCTTTCGGGAGCGGTGGGGTATTTAGCCATTTACTAATTTACTCCACGAATGCTTTCCGGTCAACCCTTTCGGGGCAGGCTGTATCCCCGCATCATAGATACGGAGTTTTAGCCCGCAAATTTCTCTATAAATTCTCAGCCTTCTTCAAGAGGTCGCCGAAGGCTCTCTCCACATCTTCAGGAACTTCCGTTCCGTAAACGTTTCTGTAATACTCCCTGTAAAGCTCCATCGGGTCTGTTCCCTGTAAACTTACCCCGTTGCTGGCGGTTTCCTGTTTGTCCGTGACCTGCTCGATCCTTATGAGCCTCTCGCTCAGGGCGTCCCTCAACCTGTCGATCACATGGGGGAGGGTGGTTCTGTCCTCTACGTGGAGCACGACCTTGAGGTAGCCTTCCCATCCCTTCAGATCCTCCAGCTTTTTCATGACCTCACCCTGCTTCAGCTCCTCCACCCTGAGGGGGTTCTTAAGATCGAGGGGCACCCTCTCGACCTTCACACCGCTCTCCCCAAGGAATATTAGGTTAAAACCCTTCTCCTCTCCCGCTTCGGAAAAGTCCAGCTGGTAAGGGGTTCCCGTGTAAAAAGCCCTGGAAGGTGTGCCCTTCACCTCCTGATATCTGTGAACGTGGCCCAGGGCGATGTAGTGAAAGGTCTCGGAGAAGCTCGACGGGTGGACAGCGAAGTACTCGGTTATGGTCGCCTCTTTCTCCGTTCTTGTGAACCTCGCGCCCGCTACGAAGAGGTGGGCGAGGAGAACCCTGTACCTGAAACCCTTTACCTTCTCAGCGAGATACCTGAGAAACGCTCCAACCAGCTCACCGTAGGTTCTCTTGGCCTCCTCGCCTGCGGGCGTGAGCACCCTCTCTGAAGGATAGGGAAGACAGGCTACACCGAGGGGACCAGCCCCGAACACGCAGTTGTTTTTGTCGGGCCTGTCGAAGATGTGGACGTTTGCGAGTCTGGAAAGACCCTTTATGCTCCTCATGAAGTCGTAGCTGTCGTGGTTTCCGGATATGACGATAACGTCAAGACCCATCTCCCTGAACCTGAGGAACAGATCAAAGATTATCTCCTTTGACTCGTTGTCTGGGTTTGCCTTGTCGAAGACGTCTCCCGCTATCAGGACAAGATCGGGCTTTGACTCCTTTGCGAAGGCGACGACCTGTTCAAGGGCGTAAACGAGGTCAGGGTTCCTGCTCACCCTTCCGAGCGTCTTTCCCGCGTGCAGGTCAGCTATGTGAAGCAGTCTCATGGTTCCTTATTATCCTCCTCAGTTTTTCCATGAAGCTCGTCTCCTCGCCGTAGTACTCCTCCAGAAACCTGTACTTTTCCTTGCTCCTCCTGTAAACTATCTCAACAACCTCCTGAGGTGTGTCCACCAGGTTCATGAGATCGAGATCTGACTCGTCTATTGTCCCGAACCTGACCATGTAGTTTCTCATGTAGTCAAGAAGCGGTTCCCAGAACTCCCTCCCGAATAGTATGAGGGGGAATCTGTAGCTCTTGCCCGTCTGGATCAGGGTGAGGGCTTCGAAGAGCTCGTCAAAGGTACCGAAACCTCCGGGAAATATAACGTAGGCCAGAGAGTACTTAAGAAGCATCACCTTTCTTACGAAGAAGTAGTCGAACTTTAGCGAGAGGGTCTGGTAGCGGTTCGGGTGCTGTTCCCTGGGTATCTCTATGTTAAGGCCAACCGACACGGTCCCGCTGTCGTAGGCTCCCCTGTTGGCTGCTTCCATTATCCCGGGCCCGCCTCCCGTTATTATGGCGTACCCGATCTTTCCCAGGTTGAAAGCGGTCTCGTAGGCGAGCCTGTAGTATCTGTCCTTTTCCCTGCTCCTCGAACTCCCAAAGAAGGTTACCGCGGGACCTATGTCTGCGAGCTCGTCGAACCCTCGAACGAACTCGCTCATTATCTTCAAAACTCTCCAGGTGTCCCCCTGGCGGAGTTTGAGCTCCTCTATTATCTTCAGGCTGTCCCTACTCATTCATGTCCCTTATCATCTCCTCTATCTTCAGCTTATCGGTGTTTACGTTAACGTTTACCCTGACCGGATACCTGACGTATCTGTGTCCGCCTTTCTTCACCTTAGGTGTGTTTAAACCCTTCCTGTGGTAAACCTTCTTCTGGGATGCAAGGGCTGGAGCTGTCAGGAGTGCAAGGGAAAGCAGTACCGGAAGGACCTTCATCTCAGACCCTCATCGGCATGATTATACACCTGTAAGGGTCCCTTTCGTAGTCGTCCGCCTCTATGAGAGCTGCGGTATCCGGCGTGGTGAACCTCATCCAGACCTTGTCGGACTCAAAGCTGTCCAGGGCTTCCAGTATGTACTTTCCGTTGAAGCCTATCTCAAAAGGTTCACCGACGTAGTCCACATCAACCTCCTCTCTCCCCTCGCCGAACTCGGGGTCCATGAACTCAAAGACCGCCAGGTTGTCGCCCAGAGTTATCTTCACAGGGAAGACCTTTCCTTCAGCGAGTCCTGACAGCCTCTTGAGGGCCCTCTTTACGTCCTCAACCCCCACGAGAACCTCAGCGGTGAACTCCGTGGGTATGACCGCCATGTAGTCGGGAAACTCTCCTTCCAGGAGCCTTATCACCAGCTTCCACTCCTCGCTGGAGAGGTAGGCAAAGCTACCGTCTTCGCTCTTGGCAACCTTCACCTCCTCTATACCCGTGAGGAGTTTTTTAAGGACCTTAAGGCTCTTTCTCGGAAGGAGAAGCTCCCCCGAGAAGCTACCTTCGGGCTCAAAGAGGGCCAGCCTGTGGCCGTCGGACCCGACGAAGTGGATCCTGCCCTGAGCACCTCTCACGAACATACCCTGAAGGGCTATCCTGGTTTCCTCTTTGGCTATAGCGTACTCCACCCTGTCGATGCCCTCAAGTATGATGTTCCCGCTAACGGTTTCCCCGCCCTCGACCGCTTCCGGGAACTCGGGGAAGTCTTCTGTCGGGACCGTGGGAAGCCTGAACCTGCTTCTCCCCCCCGACAGGACGAGCTTCTCCCCATCCGTCTCCAGATACAGGATGGCGGAAGTCAGGTTCTTGACTATATCGGAAAGACTCCTCGAGTTCACACAGACAGAGCCTTCCTCTTCCACCTCCGCCTTCACGTTCAGGACCAGGTAGTTTTCGAGGTCCGTTGCCTTAACGGTAATACTACCGTTTTCAGCTGAGATCAGGAAGTTGGTGAGTATAGGCAGGGCTGACTTCTTCTCTGTAGCCTCCCTCGCCTTCTTGAGGACCTCCTCAAACTCCTCCCTGTCGATCTGGATCTTCATCTCTTCCCTCCGGGGTTTATCTAATTTTAACCCAGGATCTCCACTTTCCTTTTTGCCCCGAGGTCCTCAAGTAGCTGGTAGTCTTTCTTCACGTCCCTCCCCGCCCTCGTGAGATAACCTCCCACCATCATAGCGTTCGTCATGAGCGCAGCCATTCCGTGGAAGTCCCTGAGGTTCTGCTCCCTGCCCCCGCAGAGTCTCAGTTCCGCTTTCGGGTTTGTGAACCTGAACATGGCTATTATCTTGATCGCTTCGAAAGGTGTGACCCCGGGAGCCTTCTCGAGGGGTGTTCCCGGTATCCGCATCAGGAAGTTAAGGGGTATGGAGTCCACCTCAAGCTCCCTGTAGGTGAGTGCGAGGTCTACCCTGTCCTCGTCGCTCTCACCCATCCCGAAGATACCGCCCGAGCATGTGGACAGGCCGACCTTCTTAACCCTCTTTATGGTCTCGAGCCTCTCCTCCCAGCTGTGGGTGGTGACTATCCTGGGAAAGAAGTTCCTGGACGTTTCCAGGTTGTGGTTTATCCTCCTGACCCCGGCCTCCTTGAGCTTCCTGAGGCTTTCCTCGTCCAGCGTCCCTGCGGAGACACACACGTTTATGGGTATCTTCTCGACCTCCTTTATCTCCCTTACCGCTTCCGCTATCCTGTCCACCTCATCGGGTGTGGCTTGCTTTCCCGCAAGAACAACGCAGTATCTGTTCGCCCCGAACTCCACACCCCTCTGGGCTCCCTCCACTATCTCCTCTTTGGGAACGAGGCTGTATATGTTTATGGGTGTTTTGTAGAACCTGGACTGTGCACAGAACTTACAGTCTTCGGAGCAGGCTCCGCTCTTGGCGTTGATTATGGAGCAAAACTCCACCTCATTTTCGGGGAAGAACCTCTTCTTTACCTTCTGGGCGAAATGGACGAGGAAGGCGACGTAGTCATCGGGGACTTTCAGTATTTTAAGGGCCTCTTCCCTGGTCAGCGGTTCGTATCTTACCGCCTTCTCGTAAACGTCTATGATAAAGCTTTCATACCTGTCCATGCTTACACCTCCTTCCCGAGAGGTTGGACTTAGTTGTTCTTTACCTTTATCCTGAAGGTGCACCTCTCGTAACCCTGAGCGGAGCAGGAGAGCTCCTCTACCTCGAACTTCTTCCCGAGAAGCTCACCCAGAAAACCCTTAAAGAATCCCGCCATGGGCCTGCAGACGGGCTTGTTGCTCTTACCTATGGCCTCAACAAGTATTGATCCCTCAACGTGGATCTCCATCGTGGTTAGGTCAAAATCAAAGAAGTCTATCAGTCTGGAAGACTCCGCAATTATGCTCAGAAGCTCAAGGGCTTCATCAAGCCTGTCCGTGTAGACACCGTACCGCTCCTTTAAAGTCTTCGCACCCTTCCTTCCCCCGTACTCCGCCGCCTTCTTTATGAGCCTGTCTATACCGAGCTTTGAGAGCTTGTGCAGGTCCCTGTAGCCGCCTATGAGGGCGTCCCTGTGTATAAGGACGGACTCCCTCTCTATAGCTTCCGCCAGGGCTTTTATGTTGTCCTTCAGATGTCCCATCCCATACGCCTCAGCTTTTCCCTTCCTTCCTCCGAGATCTTCTCCTTGGTCCATGGCGGTTCGAATACAAATTCTACAACAACGTCCTTGAGCTGGGGGAACTTTTCCAGGACCTTCTGTCTTATGTGATCCGCAAAGAACTGCTTCGCGGGACATCCCTGGACCGTCAGGGTCATCTCTATGTGGGCTACACCGTCCTTCACCCTTATCCCGTAGATCAGACCCAGATTAACCACGTCAAGGGGTATCTCGGGGTCCCTTACCTCCTTCAGAACCTCAAGTATCTCCTTCTCCATAGGGAAAAACTTAAACCCTTATGACCCGAAAGGGAAGGACATCTGTCATAAGGGAGTATATTATATATACCTTTTCAAAATTTGCGGTGAGGTGAACCCATGGCGTTTGAGGAAAGGGACTCCTGCGGTGTAGGTTTCGTCTGCAACATAGACGGAAGGCAGGAGAACAGGATAGTGAGGTGGGGAGTCCAGGCGGTAAAGAACCTCACCCACAGGGGAGCTATAGGTGGTGACGGTAAGACGGGGGACGGAGCGGGTGTCCTCACCCAGATCCCTAGGAGGTTCTTCCAGAGAGTTCTGGAGGACCTCGGCTATGAGGTGTCCGACATAAACAACCTGGCGGTGGGGGTGTTCTTCCTGTACGAAAGCGTTGAGGAGAAGATAATCGCGGAGTTTATAAAAGAGGGTATAAAGGTAATAGGTTGGAGGGACGTTCCCGTAAACGAGGACGCGGTCGGTGAGTCAGCCCTGAGGGTCATGCCCCGTATCAGACAGCTTTTCCTCGACATGGACGGCATACCCAAGGAGCAGAGGGAGCTTAAGCTCTGGTTCGTAAGAAGAAGCATAGAGAGAAGGTTCAGCGAGGAGGAGGTGTACATACCTTCCCTGTCATCGAAGACCGTGGTCTACAAGGGTATGCTTGTAGCTCCCCAGCTTGACAGGTTTTACCCCGACCTTCTCGAGGAAGACTTCGAGTCCGCCTTCTGCCTGTTCCACCAGAGGTATTCCACGAACACCTTTCCCAACTGGAGACTCGCCCAGCCTATGAGAACTCTAGCCCACAACGGAGAGATAAACACCATCCAGGGAAACAGGAACTGGATGATAGCTCTCCAGAGGGAGCTTGAGCACGAGATCCTCGGAGACAGGAGGGAGCTCATAGAGCCGTTAGTCTCCTATACGGAGAGCGACTCCGCCTCTCTTGACAGGGTTTTCGAACTGCTGTGTCTTGTGGGCTACTCTCCAGAACACGCCATAAACATGCTCATACCTCCCGCCTGGGAACACGTCCCCGAGCTGTCCGACAAGATTAAGGCCTTCTTCGAGTACCAGTCTCTCCTTATGAAGCCCTGGGACGGACCCGCGGCTATAGCCTTCGTTTGGGGTTCCAAGATAGGGGCGCATATGGACAGGAACGGTCTCAGACCACTCAGGTACGTCCTGACGGAGGAGGGAACGATCGTCCTGGGTTCAGAGGTGGGTATGGTGGACCTGGAAGGTATGAAGGTGAAAGAAAAGGGCAGGCTCGGGCCGGGAGACACCCTTGTGGTTGACACGGAGAAGGGGGTTATAAAGAAGACGGAGGAGATACTGGAGGACCTCGCATCGAGGAAGCCTTACGGTGAGTGGATAGACAGGTATCTTCTGAGGATTTCCAGGATGACCGAGGGTAAGAAGATAACACCCCCAAAGGAGGACCCGGAGAGGATCAGAAAGCAGATAGCCTTCGGGTGGACCGAGGAGGAGATAAGGAACGTCATCCACCACATGGCGAGCACCGGAAAGGAGCCCACTTTCTCCATGGGAGACGACACACCCCTTCCGCCTCTTTCCGAAAAACCTAAACTGCTTTTCAGGTACTTCAAGCAGAGGTTCGCCCAGGTCACCAACCCGCCCATAGACCCGATCCGTGAGAGGATCGTTATGTCACTCAAGATGAACCTGGGCCACAAGAGGAACTTCCTTAAGGAGACTCCCGAACACGCGAGGAGGCTCCAGATAGACTCTCCCATACTCCTTGACTACGAGCTCAAGGCTATAGAGGAACAGCAGGAGTTTAAGGTCGTCAGGATACCCATATGCTACCCGAAGGAGAGGAGCTACAACATAGTTGAGTTCCAGGACATGTGCGGTGAGAGAAGGGTCTCGGAGCTTATAATGGACGCCCTCTACGAGGAGATACCCATAAACGATATGAGGCTCGGCATAGAAACCCTCCAGAGGAGGGTGGAGGAGGCGGTAAGGGAAGGGGCTCAGATAATAATCCTCTCCGACAGGTACATAAGCAAGTACAGGGTAGCTATACCCAGCCTCCTTGCGGTCGCAGCCTGTGTGAGGCATCTCTCAAAGCTGGGTCTGTCCACGAGGGTGTCCTTCATAGTGGAGACGGGAGAGGCCAGGGACACGCACCAGATAGCCTGTCTGATCGGCTACGGAGCCTCCGCGGTTTATCCGTATCTCGCCTACGAGGTCATAAAGGACCTCTGTGATTCAGGGAAGCTGGAGATACCTTACGAGGAGGCGGTTTTAAACTACAAGAAAGCTCTTGAGGACGGACTTCTCAAGATAATGTCCAAGATGGGTATATCCACCCTGAACTCTTACCACGGAGCTCAGATCTTCGATACCGTCTGTCTTAACAAGGACTTCGTTGAAGAGTTCTTCACGGGAACACCCGTGACCTTAGAGGCGGACGGTATAGAGGAGATCGAGGCGTCAACCCTTGCAAGGCACGACGCAGCTTACGAGACGGAAGACCCGAAGCTCGACTTCGGCGGTGATATGAGGTTCAGGAAGGGGGGCGAGTTCCACGCCTGGTCTCCTCACGTGGTAAGGGCGCTTCACAAATTCCTGCAAACCAAGGATTACAAGGATTACAAGGAGTTTTCCAGACTGGCCAACACCCAGCACCCCACCTTCATAAGACACCTCCTCGACTACAAGAGGGCGGAGAAGCCCATACCCGTGGAGGAGGTTGAGCCCGAGGAGGAGATCCTGAAGAGGTTCGTGACGGGAGGTATGTCCCTCGGGGCCCTCTCTCCCGAGGCCCACGAGGTTATAGCGGAAGCCTGCAACAGGCTCGGCATGAAGTCCAACTCGGGGGAGGGTGGAGAGGACCCCAAGAGGTACTGGACAATAAAGAACTCCGCCATAAAACAGGTGGCGAGCGGGAGGTTCGGTGTCACACCTACCTACCTTGCGACCGCCAAAGAGATAGAGATAAAGATAGCCCAGGGGGCGAAACCGGGAGAGGGTGGTCAGCTTCCGGGCCACAAGGTGAACGAGTACATAGCGAAGCTCAGGCACGCTCAGCCGGGTGTCACCCTGATATCTCCTCCTCCACACCACGACATATACTCCATAGAGGACCTCGCCCAGCTGATACACGACCTCAAGCAGGCGAACCCCAACGCAAAGGTATGTGTGAAGCTTGTTGCTGAAAGGGGTGTCGGGACAATAGCTGCGGGAGTCGCCAAGGCTTACGCGGACGTGGTCCAGATAAGCGGAGCGGAAGGGGGAACAGGTGCTTCCCCTTACTCTTCTATAAAGAACGCGGGCAACTACTGGGAGATAGGTCTTATGGAGACGCAGAGGGTCCTCATGGAGAACAACCTGAGGGACAGGATAAGGGTCAGGGTGGACGGGGGTCTCAGGACGGGTAAGGACGTTATAATAGCCGCACTGCTCGGGGCTGAGGAGTTCGGGTTCGGAACCGCTGCCATGATAGCGGAAGGTTGTGTTATGGCGAGGATGTGTCATCTGAACACATGTCCCACGGGGGTCGCCACCCAAGACCCCAAGTACAGGGCCAAGTTCAAGGGAAAGGTTGAGGACGTTATGGCCTACTTCAAAGCGGTAGCGAGGGAGGTCAGGGAGATACTGGCGGAGATGGGGTTCAGGTCTCTCGACGAGATAATAGGCAGAACCGACCTCATAGAGGTGGTAAGGTACGACGAGTACCCGGGCTCCAAGAGGATGAAGGTAGAGGACCTCCTGGGTGCCTACCCCAAGGACAGACCGAGGAGATGTACGGTCGAGAGAAACGACAACCCCGCGCCGAACATAAACGACGTGATCCTGAAGGACGTCCTCCCTTACATAGAAAGGGGAGAGCCCTTTGAGAAGGAGTACGAGATCAGGAACGTCCACAGAACAGTTCCCACAAAGATCAACTACTACATATCGGTAAAGTACAGGGACGAGGGCCTCCCCGAGGACACCATAAAGCTCACCTTCAGAGGTACCGCGGGCCAGAGCTTCGGAGCTTTCAACCACAGGGGGGTCACCCTGAGGCTCATAGGGGACGCCAACGACTACGTGGGTAAGGGCATGTGGGGAGGGAAGATAATACTCATACCCGAGGACGTTAAGGAGACCCACAAGAACGTCATAATGGGGAACACCTGCCTCTACGGTGCAATAGGAGGCGGGCTGTTCGCCGCAGGAAGGGCGGGAGAGAGGTTCGCGGTCAGAAACAGCGGTGCGGTTGCGGTGGTGGAGGGAACGGGTCACCACTGCTGTGAGTACATGACGGGAGGTGTGGTTGTCGTCTTGGGAGAGGTGGGTTACAACGTCGGTGCGGGCATGACCGGAGGGTATGCCTACATACTGGACGAGGAGGGAACCCTCCAGCACAAACTCAACTACTCCTACGTCTACGCACGCAGGCTCTCAGGGGAGGAGGAGATTGCGGAGCTGAGGTCACTGATAGAAGAACACCTCAAACTCACAGGAAGCCCGAGGGCTGGGGAGATCCTGGAGAGATTCGAGGAGTTTCTCCCCAGGTTCTGGAAGGTGGTTCCCTTAGAGCAGAAGGATAAGGACCCTTACAGGGAGGTCTCCGAGAGGGGTATGGAGATCCTGATCCGGTGATAAGAAAGGTCTCCTTCGCACTGTTCGACACGGGGGAGACGATCCTCGGAGCCCTCGTCTTTTCAACCTTTTTCCCTCTCTACATAACGGAACATGTGGACCCGAAGGTCTACAGCTTCCTTTACGGCCTATCCTTTTTAGCCTCTTTCGGTATTGCCCTGTACCTGGGGAAGATAGCTGACACGAAGGCTCTCAGGAAGTCCTTTTTCGTCAGCTTCGGTGTTGCGGTTCCTCTTCTGTGCTGGGGGGTGGGGCTGGCTTACAGCTCACCCATCCTTTCCCTCATCGTCTTTCTCGCCCTCGCCGTATCACACCAGCAGGCCTTTGTCTTTTACAACTCCATGCTACTCGGTTTCGAGTCAAGGGGGTTGACCTCGGGTATAGGAGTTACCTTCGGCTACGTGGGGTCCGCCCTTTCCCTTATATTCCTGGCGAAGATCCTCAGTGAACCAGAGGTTTACTTCATAACCGGCTCTCTATTCCTCGTCCTCTCTCTTCCCGCATACATTTCGCTCAGGAACCCTCACCTCAAAAAGGAGGTCAAGCTGGGTGATGTGCTAAAGGACAGGAGGTTTCTCCTTCTTATCCTCTCCATACTCGCTGTTACCGAGGTAGCCAACACCCTTATCGCCATGATGGGTGTGTATCTCAGGGAGGTTTACTCCCTGAACAGGGAAGACATATACAGGGTCATAGGACTTTCCGCCTTGGGCGGTGTCCTGGGTGGGGTTCTGTGGGGGTATCTGTCCGACAGGCTGGGTGTGGGGAAGGTCTTCCCAGCAGGTTTTTTTCTTTGGTTTACGTTCCTTGCGGTCCTTCCGGGAGTACCCGAAAGCCTTCTCCTCCCCGCGGGGCTCCTTGCAGGGGTATCACTTTCCCACATATGGACCACATCGAGGGTCCTCATACTCTCCGAGTTTCCGGAGGGTGAGGCTTCGGTCAGGCTATCCTTCCTCTCCCTTACGGAAAGGGTCGCGTCCACGACGGGTCTCATACTCTGGTCCCTCCTCCTTGCGCTTACAGGAGACAACTACAGGGCTTCAGCCTTTCTCATGTCCTTTCTCCCACTTCTGGGGTTCTTCCTCTTCCTCTTTTACCTCAAAGCCAAAGAAAAAGACCCTGCTCCCTGATCTGAGATAGGCACCTGGCATAGCGGGTGTGTTGTAGGCAAAACCCACCTCTCCCCTCCTGTTAAGAGCTATCACACCTCCCCTTCCACCCGTTCTTCTCTCGAGAAGGTCTATCCCGGACCTGCAGGCCTGTGGGGGAGAAAGACCTGCGGACATCTGGAGAACGACAAAGAAGGTGAGTGATACGAGAATTATCCTGTCACCATCTCCGGTTGCGGACGCGCCACCCTCTGGGGATGCGTAGGTCCCCGCCCCTATTATACCGGCATCACCCACCCTGCCCCGCTCCTTACCCCTAACACCGCCTGTGGACGTTCCCGCCACAACCTTTTCTCCGTCGGTGACCACGCACCCGACCGTGTCGCCCGCTCCTGACCCCCCTGCGTTATCCCGCTCGGGTTTCAGCCTCTCCGCACCCTCTCCGACTATCAGTGTGTGCCTTGATCTCTCCATCACAATCCTAGCAAGGGATATGGGGTTCTTCACACCTCTCACCGCCCCAACAGCTCCTGCCCTCCCGTCGCTCACCATTATGGAGGCGTCGGTCTCCACATAACCATCCAAGGTTCTTACAGAACCCCTTCCCGCATTAAATACACCGCTGTCCTCCATAACCTTTATGGCTTCCTCGCAGGCGTCCACGGTCCTTCCGGACATAAGCAGATCAAAACCCTTCAGGACAGCCTCCTCCAGGACCTCCTTCGCTTCCCTGAGCTTCTCTGTATTCCAGGCTCCCGCACCTCCGTGAACCACTATGGCCTTCATACCTGATAAAATAGACTTCCCGTGAGGGTTCTCATAACGGGAGCTGCGGGCTTCATAGGTTCTCACCTCTGTGAGAGGTTTTTAAAGGAAGGGCACGAGGTTATAGGTCTCGACAACTTCCTGACGGGAAAACCCGACAACATAGCTCACCTCTTCGAGAACCCGAGGTTCACCTTCATAAAGTACGACGTCACAAACTTCATATACATAAAGGGAAACCTGGACCTTATCCTCCACTTCGCCTGTCCAGCGTCTCCCGTCGACTACATGAACCACCCCATACATACCATGAAGGTGGACTCCATAGGAACACTCAACACCCTGGGACTTGCGAAGGAAAAGGGTGCAAGGTATGTATTCGCCTCAACCTCGGAGGTCTACGGGAACCCCACGGTCCACCCTCAACCCGAGACCTACTGGGGGAACGTGAACCCTATAGGCCCGAGGAGTGTGTACGATGAGGCGAAAAGGTTCTCCGAGGCCCTTACGATGGCCTACCACAGGGAGCACCACCTTGACGTCAGGATAGTCAGGATATTCAACACCTACGGTCCCAGGATGAGGATAAACGACGGGAGGGTGATACCTAACTTCATATACCAGGCACTCAAGGGTGAGGACCTTACCGTTTACGGAGACGGCACCCAGACCAGGAGCTTCTGTTACATAGACGACCTGATAGAAGGTGTCTACAGGGTGGCAACCGCTGAGGGAATAGAGGGTGAGGTCTTCAACCTGGGAAACCCCGAGGAGTTCACCATTCTTGAGCTCGCCAGGAAGGTCATACGGATAACGGGTAGCGGGTCCGGGATAAGGTTTCTGAAAAGGCCCGTGGACGACCCTGACAGAAGGAAGCCTGACATAACCAAGGCTAAGGAAAAGCTCGGCTGGGAGCCGAAGGTCAGCCTGGAGGAAGGTCTGAGGAGGACCGTCGAGTGGTTCAGGGAGGTTCTGAAGCCATAAGAAGCCTGATCAGGTTCCCGCACACCTCGTCGGGAGACCTTCCGAGTACCGGATAACCGTTTAAACTCTCCAGCCCCGCCCTCTTTCCCAGCTCACCTGCGGACGTCAGGCCGTCACTTGTCTGAAAGACCTTTGAAGGTGATATGAAAACCCTTCCCTCCTCATCAACGAACAGGTCCTTAACCGATATCTCAAAGGACCGCCTGTTAAGGAACACCAGCAGGGACCTGTCCGCGTCCCCTATGTAGACCTTAACGTCGTCCCTCCGCGACATGGTCCTGTAAAGTTCCCTTATAAGGTCCCTTTCCGCTTCCTTTATCCTGACAAGCTCTTTCACGCTGGAGCACTCATCGAATACCGCAACACCGCACTCTCTCCTGCAGAAGTCATGGTCTATGAGGTTAAAGAGCTTCGATATAGCTTGGCCCTTCGAAGGAAGCACCCCTTCCTCACCTGTGAGAACTCCCGCCCTCATCAGGGTCTGTCTTACAGGTGTTTTGAGGTTCACAAAGTAAAGCCTTACACCCCTCCTCTCCAGTTCTTCAGAATACTCCCTGAGGACCTCAACCGCGGTGGCATCTACGTAGTTTACGGACTCACAGTCTATAAGGAGGAATTTTAGAGACTTACTTTTCCTGACGTTCTCATCTATAGCCTCTATGATGTGTTCAGCGTTGGCAAAGTAAAGGGAGGCGTCCGGCCTGACGAAGAGTATCTGAGGGCAGACGGGCAGGTTAAAGAGGTCCGCGTTTACAAAGGTCCTTGTTCCGGGGTCTCTCGTGAGGACCACTATCCTTGGATACATGCTCCTCCACAGGAACAGAACTAAGGACAGGACTATACCTATGAAAATGGCGTAATCGGGCTTCATTATGAAGGAAAAGGCGAAGGTAACGACCGCAACGACACCGTCCTGCGGGTTCGTCCTGAAAAGCTCCACAAAAGCCTTCGGTTTCACTATACCCAGGACCGCAACGATGACCACCGAGGCAAGGACGGCCCTCGGCAGGTTGTAAAGAAGGGGAGCGAGAAAGAACAGTGTTAGGATTATGAAGACACTGGTAAAAACGCTCGACATTCCTGTCTTCGCACCTGCGAGAAAGTTGACCGCACTCCTGGAGAAGGACCCGCTCACCGGATAACCCCTGAAGAAGGAGTTAACTATGTTGGCAAGACCCTGTCCAACAAGCTCTTGGTCAACGTCAAGTCGGGTCTTGGTCTGTGAAGCCATGGTCTTTGCGATGGCGTAGGCTTCCATGAAGCCTATGATCGCTATGACCACCGCTTTGCCAACCAGATCCTCCAGTATATCCGCGTCCACAGTGGGTACGGAAGGTTTCGGAAGTCCAGAAGGTATATCACCAACAACCTTTACCCCCTTCTCCTCTAGGTTGAGGTAATAGGCTATAACGGTTGAAAGGACTACAGCGATAAGGGCTCCCGGAAACAGGGGGTGTATGCGTCTGGAGATGATTATGAATACAGTTGCGAGGACACCTATTACCGCGGTGTAGGGATGGGTCTCGCCTATGTGTTCCGCTATCTCCAGAAAGTTCTTGAAGACGAACTCGTGTTTTTCCACCGTTATACCCAGCAGGTGTGGAACCTGTGTTGAGGCTATGATTATGGCCGCCGCGTTGGAGAACCCAATCACCACCGCATGGGAGACGAAGTTCATTATGAAGCCGAGCCTGAACACACCGAGAGCTACCTGGAAAACACCCGCCACCAAGGCAAGAACCGCAGCCAGCTTCACAAACTCCTCGGTCTCCGGCTGGGCTACGGACATAAGAGAAGTGAAGACAAGCAGGCTGACTATAGCCACGGGTCCCGTCTGGAGCTGGGGGGAACTCCCCCAAAGGGCGGCGACCGCAGGTGCGAGCGCGGAAGCGTAAAGACCCACAACAGGAGGAAGGCCAGCCAGCATGGCGTAAGCCATAGACTGAGGTACGAGGACAACCGCTACCGTGAGGCCTGCGGTGAGGTCCCTTATGAGGGAGTCCTTACTTACACTCCACCCGAGGAAAGGGAAAACCCTCTTTAGCATACACAAAAATTTTAAACCTCACTTGACCGTGAGGCACTCTTTAAAGACGGTGTAAGGGCACTCCCTCCTGCAGAAGTCATGGTCTATCCTTCTGAACAGCTCAACGATCGACTGTCCCTTGGAGTCAAAAACAAGCTCATGTCTCACGACCCTGTCAAAACCGGCGTTCTCAAGTAGAGGATAAACGTCACACCCTATATTGGCAAAGGAGGCCTCGACACCGAGGTCTCTGAGAGCCCTGATCAGTCTGATAACCGTCTCTGATCCTGTGGCGTCCGTGTAGTTTACTGCCTCCATGTCTATAAGAACGAATTTAAGGGGCCCCTTTGATAGTCTTTCCTTTGTCTTTTCCAGTATGTAGTCGTAGACGTACTGGGCGTTGCCGAAGTATATGGACATGTTGGGTCTTATGTAGAGTATCTGAGGACACTCCGGAAGTTTTCTCTTTTCCGCGTTCACAAATGTGTGGGACTCAGGGTCCCTGGAGAGTATCACTATCCTCGGATACATGGTTCTGTAAACGAAACCGCCCAGGGACAGGAGGACACCCAGGGTTATGGCGACCCACAGGTCCATGAAGAAGACCGACAGAAACGTAACCCCCGCAACCGCGCCGTCCATCCTGTTTATCCTGTAGAGTCTGACTATGTCCTGGGGTCTTATCAGATTTATTACCGCGGACAGTACCACCGCGGAAAGGGTAGCCTTAGGGAGGTAGTAAAAGGCGGGTGCCAGGAAAAACAGTGTGATACCCACAAGAAGACCCGTTATAACGCTCGCCAGAGGAGACTTGGACCCGAGGGCGTAGTTAAGGGAGGACCTCGAAAAGGACCCGCCCGCAGGAAAACCTTTGAAGAAGGCTACCGCTACGTTCGCAAGACCCTGTCCTATAAGCTCCTGATTGGGGTCCCATCTGTCGCCCACCTTTATGGCCAGAGTCTTCGCTATCGCGACCGCCTCTATGAGCCCGAAGAAGGCAACAACAAGGGCCCCTCCCCACATCTTGCTCATCACCTCTGAGTCCACAGGTGGCAGGACAGGACTCGGGAGACCCTGCGGAACCTCACCGACTATGGCAACACCCTTCTCGGGCAGGTTCAGGAGGTAGGTCACAAGGGATGTCAGGATCACCGCTATGAGCGCTCCGGGAAGGTACGGACTTATCTTTCTGGAAGCCCAGATCACTAAGTAAGCTCCTATACCTACCGCCAGCGTGTAGGGGTTTGTCATGTGGATTTTCTGTGCTATGTCCGACAGTATGGTGAATATGTGGGTCGTGTTCACCACGGGAAAGCCGAAGAGGTGCTTAAACTGGGAAAGAGCTATAACCATAGCTCCCGCGGCGGTGAAACCTATAACAACACTGTTGGATATAAGGTCCACTATGAACCCCAGCTTCAGAACACCCACCGTGAGCCTTACGACTCCCACCATAAGGGCCAGAAGGCCCATGTAGGCAACCCACTGGTCGGTCATCGGTTCTATCTGGAGTCCGTAAAGGACTGAGGCTGAGAGCAGACAGGTCATCGCGACCGGACCTGTCCCCAGAAACCTCGAACTCCCGAAGACCGCTGCCACTATGGTCGCTATAAAGGCGGTGTAAAGACCGGTTATCGGGGGCATGCCTGCGAGGAGGGCATAGGCCATGGCCTGGGGAACGTAAACAGCGGCGACGGTTATACCCGCTACGGTATCCCTGAAAAAGGCGTCCTTAGAGTAGCCCCTGAGCCAGATAAGGATGGGAAAGAATCTGTACCCCGCCCGTAGGGAACTCTCCATCGGTTTTTTATATTATAAGCCTGACTTTTCAGAGCTTGCGGGGTGAAATGATTGAAGGTGTTTAAATTTCAAGGGGGCCGGAAGGCCCCCGGAGGTTTTCAGAGGTTTTCAGTCGAGGTCAGGCATGTCAGTGGGTGTTACATCCTTTTTCTTCTCGGGTTCGGGAAGGTCTGCAACAAGGGCTTCCGCTGTTAGCATGGTTCCCGCCACGGATGCTGCGTTCTCTATGGCTGTCCTCACCACCTTGGTGGGGTCTATTATCCCTCTCTCGAGCATGTCCACGTACTCACCGGTTGCAGCGTCAAAGCCCCAGTTCTT
>JAUZRJ010000068.1 GCA_030950545.1 Aquificota bacterium
ACCTTCTCCTCTATGGACTTCCTAGCCTCCTCCCAGCTCCTGTAGCCGAGCTCCCTCGCGAAGTCATCACCGATCTCAGGAAGGACCTTTTCCTTGACCTCCTTAACCTTGACCTTTATGTTCGCCCTCCCTATCTCCTTACCCTGCTGGTCGTAAAGGGGAAGGTTTTTGAGCTCAACGACGTCGTCAACCTTCTTTCCCCTTAGAGCGTTGTCGAGCTCTTCCCTGAACATCTTCTGACCTATTACACCCGATGTCTCACCCGAAACCTTTTCACCTTCACCTTTTTCTTTTACCTCCTCTACCTCGTACTCTATGGTCACAAGGTCCCCTTCCCTTATCTCCCTGTCCACGGGTTCCCAGACAGCGTGTTCTTCTCTTAGCTGTTCTATTCTCTTCTCCACGAGTTCATCGGAGAACTCGATCTTCGGGACCTCCACCTCCATGTCTTTGACGTCTTTTAGCTCAAACTCGGGTGGAACTTCAAAGCTCACGGTGTATGTGACCTTTGGTGTGCTCTCCTCAAGGTCCACCTTCTCCAGGAACACGTCCGCAACGGGTCTCAGCTTACTCTCCTTTATAGCCTCCTCCAGGGTCCTGTTTGCGACCTTCTTCCCCACCTCCTCCCTTATGTAGTCTCTGTACTTGGCCCTTATTAGCCACAGGGGTGCGGTCCCCTTTCTGAAACCTTGGATCTCCACGTTATTTTTGAGATACTCGTACACCTCGTCCAGTGCGTTTCTCACCAGGCCACCTTCAACCTCTACAACGACAGCCCTGAACAGACCTTCCCTCTCTTCCGTTTTCACCTTCATGGTCTTCCTCCCGGGTCATGGTGCGGGTGGAGGGAGTCGAACCCTCACGCCCTTACGGGCACCGGATCCTAAGTCCGGCGCGTCTGCCGGTTCCGCCACACCCGCTAAAGGGAATATTATAATCCCCTTTCCTTTTTAAGAAGCAGACCCGCCTCATCTCTGGGCAGGGGTTTTCCGAGCAGGAATCCCTGGGCGTAGCTACATCCCAGGCTCTCCAGAATCCTCAGCTGGTCGGGGGTCTCCACACCCTCCGCCACGGTTCTGAGGTTCAGTGATCTGGACAGCTCAACTATAGCGGAAACAATTGCCCTGTCAACGGGATTGGAGGTCACGTTCCTTATAAAGGAGATGTCTATCTTGATGACGTCCACAGGTAGCCTCTTCAGGTATGAGAGCGAAGAGTAACCTGTCCCGAAGTCGTCTATGGCGACCTTGAAACCCAGAGCCTTCAGTCTTTTCAGGACCCTCTCCGACTCCTCAGGACTGTGCATCAGGGAGCTTTCGGTTATCTCGAGGGTTATGCAGGCGGGATCTGCTCCTGTGTCCTTGATCGTTCCAACAACCCTGTCCAGGAACTTTCTGTCGGTGAACTGTCTCGGTGAGATGTTCAAACTAACGTTGATCCCGTAGGTCCCGCACCAGTCCTTGGCTACCCGGAACGTCTCCTCCATGACCCAGCTTCCCACCTCTCTTATCAACCCGAGCTCCTCCAGTATGCCTATGAACCTGGAAGGCTCACATAGCCCGAGGTCTGGGCTCTCCCATCTCAGGAGGGCTTCCATACCAACGAGGTAGGCGTCTTCCACACTGTATATGGGCTGGAAGTAGATCAGGAACTCTCTCCTGTCCAGGGCTTTGTGGATCTTGCTCTTAACGGTTAGTATCTCCATAGCCCTTCTGTTCATCTCCTCGTTGAAGAAGGCGAAGCTGTTTTTCCCCTCCTCCTTGGCTTTGTACATGGCCATGTCCGCGTTCTTTATAAGAGTGGTGGGGTCAAGGCCGTTGTCGGGATAAAAGGTTATGCCTATGGAGGCGGACAGGTAAACGTCATCACCGTTAGCTTCGAAAGGAGACTCAAACAGACTCAGGATCCTTTCCGCCATCATAACCACCTCTTTGACCTCCTTCACGTTGGTTATAACAGCCACGAACTCGTCCCCTCCGAACCTGGCTACCGTGTCGGTTTCCCTGAATACGGAGCTCAACCTCCTGGCCACTTGGACCAGGATCCTGTCCCCCACCTCGTGGCCGTAGGTGTCGTTAACGGTTTTGAAGTAGTCAAGGTCTATGAAGAGGACCGCCACCTTTGTGCTGTTCCTCTTCGCCACAGCTATGGCCTGCCGGATCCTGTCCTTTAAGAGGGCCCTGTTCGGTAGCTCGGTGAGTGGGTCGTAGTATGCTTTCCTTTTCAGATCTTCCGTGTAGGAGATGACCTTTTGGGCGAGTTCTCCGAAGGCGTTCGTGAGGGCCTTAAGATCAGAGGTGTAGACCTTAGGGAGGTCTATCCTCGGGCTCCTGTCTATGGAGGAGGCTATCCGGGTCATGGCCTCAGATATGCTGGCTATCGGTTTGTAGATGAGACCGCCCGTGAGCTTTGTGAGCAGGAACGCGATCAGGGTTATGGCGTATATGGAGGTGAAGTGGTTTATCAGGTTGGCAAAGAGGGCGTCTCTGTATGGCTTTACCGATATCTGGGTAACCACGCTCCACGGTATATCGCTTCTCAGCTTTTCCTTCCGGAAGAAGTAAAGGTCACCCTCCTTTGAGGACAGTATCAGGTTTCCCTTTATGGGTTTGAGAACGCCGGGATCGAAGTCCTGGAGAGGTTTCAGGTCCTCAAAGGACGAGGTGATAACCTTGCCCCTTTCGTCCACAAGGGTTATGAAAACACCACCCTTCAGGGAGAACTCCTCTATGAGCCTCTTCGCGTGGTCCAGATTCAGACCGCAGTAAGCGTACCCTATGAACTCCCCGCTCTTTATTGCGGGAACAGCTATCCCGACAACGGGCTTCAGGGCGAACTTTGCCACGAACACTTCCGTGAACACATGCCTGTAGGTCTGTTTCAGCTTTTTGTAGTAGGGTCTGTAGTTGAAATTTACCCCAATCATGTACCTCCCCGCAGGGTTCACAACCGGGTAAAAGGTTATGGCGGTTGCGTCCTTATCCGCGATGTAGCAGGCGTGGAACTCTCCAAAGGACCTCCTTATGGCTTCCGTGTCCTTCTGGAGCTGTTCTCTGTTCCTGGGACCCCAGACGACGAGCCTGTTGGCGAGCTCCCTTACCGCACCGTAGTGTATGTCAAGCCAGTAAAGGAGCTGGTTCTTTACGTTCCTCGTTATGGTCTCCATGTCCGATCTCACAGCCTCTATCATCCTCCTCTCCTCCCTCTTTGAGTCATACACAGCCTTCAGGAACAGAGGCACGACAGCCACGACAACCAGGGAGATGAAAACCACCTGCCTGAAGGTGATTTCCGTTTCCTTCCTAAGTAGTATCCTGTAGACAAGAACTATAAGGACCGCCAGTGTGACGTTCATGAGGCCGTTTACAGCGAACTTGAGAGCTGTGACCAAGGCGAGGGTCCTGTCCGCACCCTCAACGGTCTTCATGGAGAGGAAGATCAGGGGTGTGCCCGCGAGGACCCAGTAGATCCAGTCAGAGGTTATCATACCCAGGTTGTAGCGCCTCAAGCCAGCAACGGTAAAGAACTCCATAAGGTGAGCAAAGGCTCCCCACGGGTTCCCGGTAACTATCTGGACCTGGACGCACAGGATTAGGGCTATCGGAAGAGCGAAGTAAAAACCGAGGACCTCAAGGGCAACAAACAGAAACACGCCCCCAAAGAGCATGTTAAGGCTGTCAAAGAAGAGGGACAGGCCCGCCAGGTTAAAGCTGACACCCGCCAGAGTCAGAACCAGGAAGACCAGGACCCTTCCCCTATCCCCCATACGCAGGAGCCTCTATGACTCCGCCCCCCAAGAGAAGGTCGCCCCTGTAGAAGGCTATCACCTGCCCAGGAGTTATCCCCCTAACCTCCTTTCTGAACTTTACAGTATAACCATCGGAAGTTTTCCTCACGCTTTCAACGGGTACAGGCTCACTCCTGTACCTTATCTGGGCGAGGACCTCTCCTCCCCACATGTCCATCGGAACGTGGAAGTTTATATCTCTAACGACAAGGGCGTCGTTGTAAAGGTACTCCTCCTCACCTACTACGACGGTGTTGGTCTTTGGGTCTATGTCGACGACGTAGAGGGGACGCTTCCAGGATATACCGAGCCCCCTCCTCTGGCCTATCGTGAACCGGTAAAACCCTCCGTGCCTTCCCAGAACCTTTCCCGAAACATGTTTTATGATGCCTTCCCGCCTTCCGAGGACGCCCTCAAGGTACTCCCCGGGAGACTTTCCCATGAGGAAGCAGACCTCTTGGGAGTCCTTCTTCCTGGCGACCTCAAGGCCTCTCTCTTCCGCTATTCTCCTTACCTCCTCCTTCGTGTAGTTTCCCAGGGGAAACAGCAGGAGCTGGAGATCCTCCCTTCTCACAAGGGAAAGGAAGTACGACTGGTCCCTTCTTCCGTCAACCCCTCTTCTTACCACCCTCCCCACACCTTCGAGGTCTTCTATCCTCGCATAGTGACCGGTTGCAAGGAAGTCTATGTCCGCCACCTCCTTGAGGTACCTCGCCAGAAAGCCGGTTTTAACCTCCCTGTTGCAGACCGCACAGGGGTTGGGTGTCCTCCCCCTTCTGTGCTCATCAACGAAGTATCTGATCACCCTCTCCCTGAACACCCTTTCCCAGTCTATGGTCAGGTGAGGTATACCGATCCTCTGGGAGACCCTGACCGCGTCCCTTACGTCCTCCGGGGAGCAACATATGTGGTGTGTCCCTTCGATCTCACAGGCTTCAACGCTGTGAAACTTGAGCGTAACCCCTATTACCTCGTGTCCCTGTTCCTTAAGCAGGAGGGCGGTGACACTGCTGTCAACGCCACCGCTCATACCGACCGCTATCCTCATAACCTTTTCTAATTTATCCCCTGCTCCCCGAGAGGAACTCCCACATGAAGCGGACGATCTCGGGCTTCAGATCCCACTTTCTTATCAGGTCTTCCCTGTCCTTTATAAGCTCAACAGCCCTGAGGAGGAATTCTTGGGGAGACGTGTCCTCGCCCACGAGACCGAGCCTGAGGAATCCTATGAAGGTCTTTCTCACGTCTTCCGCTATTCCCTCCATCATCATATCGAAGTTGAACCTTCTGTAGATCTCCCTCCTTTCCTCCTCGCCTTTTTTCAAAAGACCTCTGGCAAAGCCACATATCCTGACCCACGTCTCCAGGGTCCTATCCCACTCCTCCCTGGGAAGTCCTTCGAGCTCGAGGTTTATGTAGTTGAGCAGGTAGCGGGCTACGTACTCCTTTGCCTCTTCAGGACTCTCAAAACCCTCAACAGGCTCCTCCCTTTTGAGGAGGTGGGTGAGGTCCTTCTTCATGGACGGGTCCTCCCCAGAAAGGTCCTTATCCTCTCACCCCAGACCTTCGCCTCCGCCAGGATCTTCTCCTCGTCGAGTGTCTTAACCTCCCCCTTATACATGAGGACTTTTCCCCTGCATATAACCGTCTCTATGTCCGAGGACTTTGCGGAGTACACAACCTGGGCAACCAGATCGTGGAGAGGCTGGAGGTGTGGTCTGTCCGGATTTACCAGTATAAGGTCCGCCTCGTAACCCTCCTCTATCCTGCCCGCCTTTATGCCCACCGCGGAAAATCCGTTCTCGGTCGCGATCTTCAGTGCGGTTCTTGCGTCTATGGCCTTGGAGTTTTGTGAGTTTCCTTTGTGTACCTTCGCCATTGTGGACATCTCCTCCAGCATGTCCAGGTTGTCGTTGGAGGCGGACCCGTCTGTACCCAAGCAGATGTGTATCCCCTTGCGGAGGTAGTCCGGCAGGGGAGCTATGCCCGACCCGAGCTTCAGGTTGCTCTCCGGGCAGTGGGCCACCTTAGCACCTCTCTCCTTTACTATCTCCATCTCCTCCCCGTCCACCCAAACCATGTGGGCACAGAGAACCCTGTCCGAGAGAAAGCCCGTATCCTCAAGATGTCTTACGGGTGTCTTTCCGTACTCCTCCTTTATACGGTCAACCTCGCTCCGCGTCTCCGCCACATGTATGTGAAGGTACAGCCCGAACTCCTCAGCCACCTCCCTGGCCATCATGAGTGTCTTCGGAGAACAGGTGTAGGGTGCGTGGGGACAGATGACGGGGAAGACGAGGTCATGACCTTTAAGACCCTCCGCAAAGGCTCTTGCCCTTTTTATGTACTCTTCCGGTGTCCTTGCCACCTTTGTGGGAAAGTCCAGAATACCAAAGCCAAGACCCGCCCTTATACCCGCTTCTTCCGCCACCTCACCCACAGCTTCCTCAAAGAAGTACATGTCCATAAAAAGGGTGGTTCCGGACCTTATCATCTCCAGAACACCCAGCCTCGTTCCCGCCTTCACAAACTCGGGTGACACGAACTCGCCCTCAAGGGGCCATATGACCTTCTGTAACCAGTCCATCAGGGGAAGGTCCGCCCCTATACCCCTGAAAAGGGACATGGGAACGTGGGTGTGCATGTTGGCAAAGGAGGGAAAAGCTATCCTCCCCTCCGCCGGGATCAGCTCCTTCGCCTGCGCTTTTATGTCGGGTTCGAGCTTTACGATCTTCCCGTCCTTTATGGCTATGTCGGTCTTCCTTCCCGTCTCTCCGAGGATCGCACCCTTCACAAGGAGGTCGTAGACCTCCATGAGAAACCTACCACCTGAGCTCGTTGGCTTTGGCATAGGTTTGAGGCTTCCTCTGGAAGAAGTCTGTCTTTGTGTTGTTTATCTTCCTGAAGTCGTCTATCCACTTCATCGGGTTCTCCGTTATCTCGGGATACAGAGGCTCAAAGCCTATCTGGGTTATCCTTAAATTCCCGAGGTACTTTATGTACCTGTCTATGAGTTCGTCGTTTATCCCGAGGATCTGGTTCTGGGTCACGTACTGGCCCCACTTTATCTCCTGGTCCACCGCGTACCTGAAGTACTCCCTTATCCACCCTTTTATCTCAGGTGTGAAGAGCTCGGGGTTTTCTTTTTGCAGGGTTAGGATCATGTTCCTGAAGAGGGTAACGTGGGTAAGCTCGTCCCTGTTTATGTACTTGATCTGCTGAACCGTGTTTGTCATCTTCCCCTGCCTTCCGAGGGTGTAGAAGAAGGCAAAACCCGAGTAAAAGTAAAGGGACTCAAGTATGTAGTTCCCTATGACCGCCTTTATGAAGTTCTCCTCCGTAGGCTTTCTTATGAACTCGTTGTATATCTCCGCAACGACCCTGTTCCTTTCGAGGAGCCTCTCGTCCTCCCTCCAGTAGTTGTAGATCTCGTCCGCCTTTCTGGGGTCCACAACGGACTCGAGGATGAACTGATACGAGTACGCGTGGACGGACTCCTGGAACTCCTGGGCGGTTATGGCCATCTCTATCTCTGGTGCGGTTATCATGCGGGCAAAATCTTTGAGCATGTCCACCTGGAAGGAGTCGAGAGCTATGAGGAAGGAAAGAACCAGCTCGTAAGCCCTCCTCTCGTAGTCGGAGAGGACCCTCTCGTACTGCTTTTTGTCCTCGAGCATGGGTATCTCTTCGGGTATCCAGAAGTTGGAAAAGCCCATGGTCTTGTAGAGGTCAAAGGCCCACCCGTACTTGATTTCGTTAAGCTCTATTATGTTGGTGGGGTTGCCTCCGACTATCCTCCTCCTGCTTGCGTCCCTCTCCCCCTCCGGGTTGAAGATCAGCTTCCTCTCAAGGACCCTTTCCCCGCTTCTCAGCATACCAGAACCTCCACTATATAAATTTAGACCGCACAGCTCTCGCACTCCTCTATATCCGTGACGGACCTGGACCTGAGGTAGTAAACCGTCTTCAGCCCCAGCTCCCATGCGAGGGTGTATATCCTGGAAAGCGTCGGTCCGTCTATCTTCTCCGGGTCTATAAAGAGGTTAAGGCTCTGGGCCTGGTCTATCCACTTCTGCCTCACAGCTGCAGCCCTTATAACCCACTCCTGGTCTATCTGGTAGGCGCTCTTGTAGTGCCAGAAGAACCTGTCTATCTCGGGAGGGACCTGAGGAAGGATACCGCTCATGTTCTCCTCCTTGTAATACTTGGCAAATATAGGGTCTATGGAGGGTGTGGCACCGAGGATGAGAGATGTGGAGCCCGTGGGCATCAGGGCCAGAAGGTACCCGTTCCTCATACCGTAGGTTCTCACCTCCTCCGCAAGGTCTCTCCAGGGAAGGTCGTTCCCGTTTTCCTTTGAGTTCCGTTCTATATCCTCTACCTTCCTCCCGAAGAAGATACCCCTGCTCCAGTCGGAACCTTCAAAGAGCCTGTACTTACCCCTCTCCTTGGCGAGCTCCACAGAACCCTTGATAGCGTAAAAGGCTATCAGCTCAAAAAGCCTGTCCGCGAACTTCAGGTGCTCATCCGACTCCCACCGTATGCCGTTCTTAACAAGGCAGTAATGGTAGTTGGACACACCTATGCCTATCGCCCTGTAGCGTTTGTTGGTGTACTCCGCTTCAGGTATGGCGTAGTAGTTCATCTCTATGACGTTGTCGAGCATCCTCACGAGCTTCGGAACGACATCTTCTATCGTCTCCTTTGTGTACACCTTTCCGAGGTTTACCGACCCCAGGTTGCACACAACGACGTCTCCCGCCTTCTTCCTGTAGACGACCTCCCCTGTCTCCGTGTCCAGGGTGTAGCCCAGGTGCCTGCTCGGGGACATGTTCTGAACAACCTCGTAGCACAGGTTCCCCGAGTAGATCATTCCCGCGTGCTTGTTAGGGTTCAGCCTGTTAGCGGTATCCCTGAAGAAGATGTAAGGCTCTCCCGTCTCGAAGGCAACCGTCAGAAGCCTCTTCCACAGTTCAAAGGCGTCCACCTCCTTCTTTGCTTCCTTTGGGAGTTCCCTCTCGAGCCTCAGGTACTCCTCCTCAAACTCTTCACCCCAGAGGTCCTCAAGGTTTTTCCCGTCCTTGACGTTCTTCGTGTAGTAAGGATCGAAGAGGGTCCACCTTTCCCTGTTCTTGACCCTCTTCATGAAGATATCGGGTATTGAGACCGCTGGGTGTATGTCGTGGGCCTTCTTCCTCTCGTCCCCCACGTTTGTCTTCACCTCTAAAAAGTCCAGGATGTCCTTGTGCCAGATGTCCAGGGTTATGGAGGCGGAGCCCTTCCTCATACCGAGCTGGTCAACGTAGGTCATCACGTCGTTGATAACCTTCACAACGGGGATTATCCCCGAGCTTGCCCCCTTGAACTTCCTGATAGGTGCCCCCGCGGCCCTAAGCTTGCCTATGTATATACCGAGACCTCCCGCGTGCTTTGATATCTGTGCCGCCTTCTGGACGTTGTCGAATATGTCATAGAGGTCGTCGTCCACCGTCAGAACGAAGCAGGATGAGAGCTGGGTTATGGGACGCCTGGCGTTCATGAGGGTCGGTGTTGCAACCGTAACGAGATGCTGGGAGAGGAGGTCGTAAAACTCCTTCGCCCACCTGAGCCTTTCCTCTTTCCTTTCGGGTACTGCTAGGGTCATGGCTATGAGCAGGTACATCTCCTGAGGCAGTTCTATCACCCTGCCGTCTTCGTCCCTGACAAGGTACCTGTCAACCAGTATCTTGAGGCCCGTGTAGTTGAAGTTAAGGTCCCTCTCGGGCTTTATGTAGCGGGCAAGCTCTTCTATCTCCTCCCTTGTGTAGTTCTCGAGAAGGTACTCCCCGTATATGCCCGCGTCAACGTATCTTTTCAGAAATTCGTAGAAACCTTCCGTGTTGTAGGGTTTGTACTCCTTAGAGAGCTCGTCCTTCACCTCATACCCCCTTATGTGTGCCACCTTCTTGTAGAGATCGTACAGAAGAAGCCTTGCGGCGGCGAACTGCCAGTCGGGTCTTTCGGGGGAGACCTTCTCCGCAGCGGTCCTTATGAGTACCTCCTGTATCTCCTCCGTGGTTATCCCGTTCCTGAACTGTATCCTTGCGTCCGCTTCGAGCTCAAGGGGGTCGACGTTAAGCCCCTTAAAGGCGAACTCGAGGGCTATCCTTATCTTGTTTATGTCAAGCTTTTCCCTTTTCCCGCTTCTCTTTATAACTTCCATACCGGACCCCTCCTTAGAAAGGTTATTCTAAGCCCCCGCAGGGGGAAAGTGGTGAGTTTTAAATCGTTCTGTTCACTGAACATTTTAGGACCGCGGTAAAAGTCCTTGATAGCTCAGACGTATACCTTCCTCCTCCTGAACAGGACAAAGGCTATCACCTCCGCCACCGCCCTGTAAAACTCGGGGGGTATCTCCTCTCCCACCCTGACAGCGGGGTAAAGGGCCCTTGCCAGTTCCTCCCTCCTCACCACGGGAACGCCGTTTTCCTCAGCTATCCTAACTATCCTCTCCGCGATCGTCCCTTTCCCCTTGGCGACGACAACGGGAGCCCTGTCCTTTTCAGGCTCGTACTTTAAGGCTACAGCTATGTGAACGGGGTTCGTGATCACAACGCTCGCCTTCGGAACCTCCGCCATCATCCTGCCCCTTGCCATCTCCCTCATCCTCGCCCTTATCTTCGCCTTCACCTCGGGATGACCCTCCAGCTGTTTTATCTCCTCCTTCACCTCCCGCCTTGACATCCTTATCCTCCTCTCGTACTCCCACCTCTTGTAGGCGAAGTCAAGGAGGGCTATAAGGAACGCGACGATCCCGAGGATGAGGACCACCTTGAACGTAAGGTTCAGAAGAAAGAGGATCCCGTCAGCGAGGGGGATCTGGGCGGACCCTATGATCAGGCTGACGCTCTCTTTAACGACGAAGAGGGCTATGCCGAAAAGGAGCAAAGCCTTCAGGGAGTTTTTCACCAGCTCAAAGAGGGTGGATAGGGAGAAGATCCTCTTAAGTCCCTCAAAAGGGTTTATCCTCTCCCATCTGAACTGGAGGGGCTTTAGGGAAAAGACGACCCCGAACTGGGCTATGTGGGATGCGACCACGACACCCACCGTTATCAGGAAAAAGGGGATCAGGACCTTGGCGGTGTTCAGGAAGCTGTCCCTCACCATACCCACCGCCTGGAGGGAGAACTCGTAAGGTCTGAGGCCCGATACCGCAAGGAGGAACTTAACTACCTCCCTGAATATCATGACACCCGTGAAGAGCAGGACGACCGAGCCGACGAGAACCGTGAGGGAGGTGGCTATCTCCACGCTCTTTGCTACGTTTCCCTCCTCCCTCAGCTTCCGCCTTCTGTAGGGTGTAGCCCTTTCGGTCTTGTTCTCCTGGGACATCGACCCTTAAAAATATAGGTCAGCCGGATAGGCTTACAAACCTGAGAAAGTCCAGGATGTGGTCCCTCATGTAGGACGCGAGGACAAAGCCCATCACAGGCAGGGACAGGGCGAAGACCACAAGCCCCACCGCTATCTGGAGGGGAAGGCCCACCATGAACACGTTTATCTGCGGTATGAACCTGTTCACAACCGCGAGGATAACGTTTGTCAGAAGCGCTGCTATCAGAACGGGCAGGGCTATCTTCACACCCATGGAGAAGCTCTCGTAGAAGAACTTCAGGAAAACCTCCCCGTCCAGGGAGTAGAGGTCGAAACTCCCCGGCGGAACCCTCTTCAGACTTTCCGCCAGCCCGAGGAACACAGTCTCCGCACCGCCGAGGGTTAAAAAGAGGGTTGACGCAAGCAGGGTCGAGAAGCCTGCCATCACCGTAGCTTGGGGTTGCTGGGGCAGAAACATGGTTAGGAAACCGAGACCTGTGTGGACCGCTATGATCTCACCCGCAACCAAGACCGCATCAAAAAGAAGCCTGAGGAGAAAGCCCGCGGTGAACCCGAAGAGGACCTCCTGGAGGGCCATAGCCAGGATCTCGGGCAGGGAGGTTGTGTTTACGGGATCTACCTTCACGAGAAACATCAGAGAGAAGGCCAAACCCAAGGACAGGAACACCCTCACCGAACCGGGTATAAAGAAGGTCCCGAAAGCCGGAACGAGAACCACAAAGGAGAACACCCTGAGCGCTATGAGAGATACGGTCAGCACCGTATGGACGTCAAGGACGATCATCTTATCCAGAGGGGTATGTTCACCAGGATCTCACGGGTGAAGTCCGAGAGCTTGGTCATCATCCACCCGCCCAGGACGAAGACAGTCACCATCGCAGCGACTATCTTGGGTATGTAGGCAAGGGTCATCTCCTGTATCTGGGTCGCCGCCTGAAACACGCTCACCACAAGACCCACCACGAAGGTGGCCATCAGGACAGGCATGGCAAGAAGTATGGTCATCTCAAGGGCCCTCTGTCCGAGGGAGAGAACCATGTCAGGGCTCATACCTTACCCTCCTACATATAGCTCCGCACGAGGGAGAGGACCACGAGCTCCCACCCGTTTGCAAGAACGAAGAGCATTATCTTAAACGGCAGGGATATGAGCTGGGGCGGGATCATTATGATCCCCATGGAGATGAGAATGGAAGCGACCACTATGTCCACTATAAGGAAGGGTATGTAGATCAGGAAGACTATCTCAAAGGCGGTTGTGAGCTCGCTCACCATGAAGGCGGGGACAAGGACGCTCAGGGGTATGTCCTCCGGGCCCTCCATGTTTCTCCTCTCCTCTTTATTTACACCCCCGACCTCAAAGAAGACCTCCAGAGTGTCCTTTCTGGTGTGCCTTGCCATGAACCTCTTCATAGAGTCCGAAACCCTGGCGAAGAACTCCCTGTCCCCTATCTCTTCCTTTATGTACGGCTGAAGGGCCTGGGTGTTTATCTCCTCAAAGACAGGCTTCATTATGAAGAAGGTAAGGAACAGGGCGAGGGATACTATCACCTGGTTGGGGGGGACCTGGGGTATGCCTATCGCCTGCCTGAGGACCGAGAGGACTACCACTATCCTTATGAAGGAGGTGGTCATTATGAGTATCGAAGGTGCGAGGGCCAGTATGGTGAGCAGTATGAGTAGCCTCACCGCTGTTGTGAGGTCCCCCTCACCCACCCTGATCTCTACCGGGGGTATCACCCTCTCTTGGGCGAGGACCACCCCTCCCAGAAGGAGTATGAGGAGAAGTCCCATCTTCCCTATATATTACATCAGCACCCCTTTCGCTAACGCAGAGTATAAAGGTCTTCCCCTTTATATCAAGCTCCACCAAGAGGACACTCCTCGATATTGGAACCACCTTCTTAACCTCGAAGCTGTCGCCCTTGCCTGTGCCCCGCACACCGAGGAAGAGCCGTCTGAGAACGAGGGGAAGGACGAGGACCAGAAACAGGATAACAACCCCTAAGGATAGGAGGACCTTTATGAGATACTCGGTGAGGTCCATCACTCAGCCTGAACCACAAACTCGGTGAAGTACACGTTCCTTATACCGCCCTGTACGAGTATGGTGTTTATCCTCTTTATGATCTCGAGCTTGAGCTGTTCCCTCCCTTCCGGAGACCTCAGCTCCCTCGAGGTCTTGTTGGACAGGATCTCTATAACCGCGTCCCTTATTATCGGCTCCCTCTTCTGAACCTCGGTAACCACCTCGGGGGAGGCGAGCTCTAAGGTGACGGAAACCCTGGCGTACATGGTGAGCTCAGGGTCCGCCAGATTCACTATGAAAGCGGGTTCGAGCTTGTACATTACACCCACAGCCTCGGGAGAGACGGTCGGCTTCGGGACCTCCTCTTTTTCCTTCTCCTTACCCATAAAGAGGAAGTAGTAAGCGCCCCCACCGCCTCCCGCTAAAAGTATGAGGAGAAGGAGGAGAGCGAGGAGGAGCTTGCCCTTGCCTCCGCCGGCCCTCTCCGCTACCTCTTGCGCCTCCTTCTCCTCGTCAGCCATGGCTCTGATTATCTAACGAGGTTCACCGTTTCGTCAAGTATCGTGTTTGCGGTCGTTATAACCCTTGCGTTTGCCTGGTAAGCCCTCTGGGCGGTTATAAGGTTTATGAACTCTCTCGCTATGTCCACGTTTGACATCTCCAGCATGCCGGACCTTACCTTCTCCGCACCTCCTGCTAATAATATAGTGGGTGTTGTTATGGATGTGTAGAGGTTGGCCCCTTTCTTGGTGAGCTCCTCAGGGTCCGTGAAGACCGCAAGGGCTACCCTGTAAAGGGGCAGGGACTTCCCGTTAGAGTAAACACCCACAACGGACCCGTCCTCGGAGAGAACGTAAACGTCTATCAGGTCCCCCTTTGCGTAGCCGTTCTGCTCCATGGTTATCACGAAATCCGCTGCGAACTGGTTGACGTAGGAGTTCTGTATCAGGTTAGTGTCGGTATCGGAGGCTGGCTCGTCCCCTATCATCAGGATCATGCCCTGGGTGGTCGTGAGACCTTCTATGGCGCTCCCGAGCTGTCCTCCCGAAGAGGTGTCTAGGGTGAGAACCGTCCCGTCGAAGCTCACGGGGGTGTTGTTTGAGTCAAACAGCTGGAGGAAGAAGTACCTCTTGTCCCCGAGGGTAACCGCCTGAAAGCCCGGGTTGGCCGCCTGGGTTGCGGACTCGTCTATCTTGCCGGTGGCGGGGTCAAAGTAAAGGGTTATAAAGTAGTAGGTCTCACCGGGGTTGGGGCTTTCAGAGCCCGAGGCGTAGTTGGGTGATATCAGGTTGTCCCATTTACCGTCCTCGTTGTAGTCCGCGAGTATGAATATCCTCCACTCGTTGTTGTTCACCTTTTTGAAGTAAACGTCCGCCTGGTAGCCGTTCCCTAAGGAGTCGTATATGGTTATCGTGTACTTGTTGTTGTATGTTGTCGTGTCCAGAGGGTTGAAGGGGTTTGTGGGCGGTATAGCTTCCGCATTGAGGTTAGTGGGCTGGAGGAAGCTGACCTGACCTGTCGGGTTCGGCGGTAGCTGTTGCTGGACGTGTATGTTCTCAAGTCCTGTCCCGACGACCTCGCCCTTCTCGTTAAGCCTGAAACCCTGAAGGTAAAAGCCACCCGAGTTGACCATGAACCCGTCCCTGGACAGCCTGAACTCCCCGTCCCTGGTGTAGAAGAAGGCTCCCGTTATAGGGTCCTTTAGTATGAAGAGGCCCCTTCCCTGTATGGCGAGGTCGGTGTTTATGCCCGTCTGCTTGAAGTTGCCTATGGTCCATATCTTCTGAGTGCTGTCCACTATGACCCCCGCACCGAAGGTCGTCGACTTCAGCGTCCCTGTGACGACGTTAAGACCTATGTTCACCTGGGATATCACGTCTTGGAAGAGAGGCCTTTGGGCCTTGAAGCCCACGGTGTTCACGTTGGCTATGTTGTCGGAGGTGAGATCGATCCAGAACCTGGACGCGTCAAGCCCTGTGACCGCGTTGAAGAAGCTCCTCAGCATGGCTCACCCTCCCGAGTAAATGATCTGGGAGGCGGGCACCTGTCTTCCCGAAAGGAGTTCCAGCATCAGATCCCCGTTAACTATGCCTGTCGCCTTCACCGTGTCCTTGAAGCCGAGGTCCCACCCCGTCGTGATCTCGAGGTCACCCTTGAATACCCTCACGGTGAACTGCCCCTTGGGAAGGTCCGACAGGTCTACGGGGTTAAGGCCCCTTTTGAGGTCTGTCCTTATCTCCTTTATCACCTCGTCCCCGTCGTAGACCCTGATGGTCACACCCCCCACCCTCTCTCCCGACAGTATGTAATACTCACCCCCTTTGACGGTGTCTATCGTGTCGGTTCTGAACACAAAGTCCTTTCCTATCAGGTTGACCGCCTGCAGGAAGGTCATCTGGTTAAGCCAGGCGGTAAGGGAGTCTATGAACTTCTTCATGTCGGTGAAGAACTTTATCTGGTTGAGCCTCACCGTGTCCTCTATAGCCTTGGATATGTCGTTCTGCCTGAAGGGGTCCTGGAACCTGAGGGTTTCCAGGTATATCTTCATGAAGTCCTCCGCGGAAAGGTTGTCGAAGGACTGAACGTAATCGGGACCCACCACCTTGGGCTGAGGGGGTGTGATGTCGTACCTGGTCTCCAGATGGCTCATCCCTTCTCCCCCCGCTTGCGCTTCAGCTCCTCAGCCAGAACCTCCGCAAAGCTCTTCTGGACCGTCTTTCCGCCTTCCCTCACGAGGGAGCCTTTCAGGTCATAGATCCTCTTTTCCTTTCTGAGCACGACCCCGTCCTCCTTCACCTCCACCTTCAGTATGTCCCCTTCCTTGACACCGAGCTTTTTCCTGACCTCACTCGGAAGGGCTATGAGGCCCCTTGCCATCACCTTCACTATCTCGTCCATGGCTGTATATAAATATCGGTCGGTTTCAAAATTTTTTCAACCTCAAACCCAAAATTCCGGGTTGACACCCGCGTGTGTTTGATAAAATTAAATGTCATGAAACTGTTAGACACCACGGTGCTCCTCGAGTTCTTCTCAGGATCGGAGGAGGAGATAGAGAGGATAGATAACCTCTTCAGGGATCTGGAAAGACAGAAGGAGAAGCTACTCGTGACGGAGGAGGTCATACTCGAGCTCGTCTACTACCTGGAACACGTCCAGGGCTGGGAGAGGGAGGTAGTCTCCGATGTGGTCACAACCGTTATAAACGACAGCCTCTTCAGGGTTGAGGGTGCGGACACACTCAGGGAGGCCTTAAAGGTTTACAGGGGTTCAAAAACGCCCTTCCTGGACTGTCTCAAGATAGCCAAGGCGAGGAGGAGGAAGGTAAAAGAGGCTGTAGCCTACAGCAGGAGGTTCGAGAAGGCGGGTCTCAGGGTCATCAGGCCCTGAGTGTCCTGTAGAGGTTCTCAAGGGCCTTAAGGCTCTCCTCGAAGGAGACCCCTTCCCTGTAGTCCTGTCTGAAGAAGGAGTCTATGAGTTCCTTGTTGTCCAGAACCTTGTCCACCGCAGGGTTTGACCCCCTCTTGTAAAGCCCGAGGTTCACCAGGTCCTCCATGGACTCAAAGGAGCTGAGAAGTTCCTTAACGTACATGGCCATACTGAGGTGCTCTTCGGAAACCAGCCTGGGCATTAGCCTGGATAGGCTCCTCACAGGGTCTATGGCTGGGTACAGGCCCGCGTTTGCCCTCTTCCTCGAGAGGACTATGTGACCGTCAAAGACACCGACGAGGGCGTCCGCGACCGGGTCGAGGGTTATGTCGTCACCCTCAACGAGGACGCTGAAGATACCCGTTATGCTTCCCCCGTTCCTGAAGTTTCCGCAACTCTCCACTATGTTGGTCATCATGTGGAAGACCGAGGGTGTATACCCTTTCAGGGTGGGAGGTTCTCCCGCGGCGAGGCCTATCTCCCTCTGGGCCATGGCGAACCTCGTTATGGAGTCCATAACCAGAAGCACGTCCGCCCCCTTCGAGGAGAAGTACCTGGCGTGGACTATAGCGCTCAGGGCTCCCTTCACCTTCACCACGGGAGGTTCGTCCGCGGTGGAGACGACAACCACGCTCTTCCTGATCCCGTCACCCAGAACGTCCTCAACGAACTCCCTCACCTCCCTTCCCCTCTCGCCTATGAGGGCGAGGACCACAACGTCCGCACCGCTGTAGTTGGTTATCATCCCGAGAAGCGTGCTCTTCCCCACCCCCGCACCCGCGAAGATCCCCACCTTCTGGCCTTTCCCGAGGGTGAACAAAGCGTTTATGGACCTTATCCCTGTGTCGAAGACCTCCTTTATCCTCTCCCTATCTAAGGGGTTAACGCTCGTGAGCTTTATAGGAATTCTCTCCGCTGTGTAGACCGGTCTGCCGTCTAAGGGTTCGCCGAAGGGATTGACCACCTTACCGAGGAGATCTTCACCCGTAAGGGTTGATACAGGCTCGCTTTTTATGAGAACCCTGTCACCTGGCTTTATACCTGTGAGCCTGCCGTAGGGCATGACTATGCACCTGTCCTCGTTGAACCCTATAACCTCACCCAGGATCCTGGAGCCGTTGGAGGGAAGTATCTCAACGAGATCTCCCGTCGCGCTACCGGGATTGTAGGCTTCAAGGTATATCCCGCTTACCCTGACCACCTTCCCGTAGATCCTCACCCCTTTCAAGGACATGTTTTATCACCTCTCTGAAGACCTCCTCCAAGATCTCTCCGTGGCGTCTCTCTATTATGAACTTGGGTGTCTCTATCCTGACCTCGCCCTCCGCAAGGCCCGGGTCCGAGGAGACCTCTATCTCCACCCTGTCTCCTATCTTGGCTTTCAGGTCCGCTGTCAGATCCAGGACCCTGTCCACGTCTTTGGGGCTGAGGTGAACTGTGACCCTTCCCCTTATATCCGTTATGCGTCCGAAGACCTCTTCCAGGATCCTGGTGACCACACCTTCCTTAGGTATAAGGTCCGTCATGAGGAACTCCTTTATGACCAGCCTGGAAAGGGACAGAAACTCCTCCTTAAGATCCTCCTTAACCCTGTCCAAAACGTCCTCTATGGATCTCGCGATGGACTCCGCAAGTTCTGAGCTTGTCTTTGCGGAGGATAACTTCTCCCGCAGGACTTTCAGATCCTCTTCCTTTCTTCTTATCTCCTCTTCCAGCCTTCTCAGATCCTCCTCCAGGGCTTTGTTGCGGTTGGTAAGGGTCTCTACCTCCCTCTCGAGCTCCCTGATCCTCTCCTCAAGCCTGTTCCTTTCCTCCAGGATCTCGCGGGTCCTGTCCTGGAACGTGGTCTCGTCCTTCGTCCCGAATATAGGCCTGAACCTCTTATACATAGGCCTCCTCTCCTCCTATCTCTATCTTGCCCTCGTCTATCAGCTTCCTTATAACGGAAACAACCTGCTTCTGGGCCTTTTCCACCTCCGACTTCCTCACGGGACCGAGGGCTTCCATGTCCTCCTGCATTATCCTGGCAGCCCTCTTGGACATGTTGGAGAAGAACTTTTCCTTTATGTCATCGGGGGCGCCTTTTAGGGCTATTATAAGCGTGTTCTTGTCAACCGCCTTGAGGACCTCTATTATTGCCCTGTTGTCCAGCTTCCTTATGTCCTCAAAGGTGAACATCTTCTCCCTTATCCTCTCCTCCAGAGTGGGGTCCTCTTCTCCTATCTTCCTGAGGAGGGACTCTGCTGTGTCCTTATCGAGCATGTTCATAAGCTCAGCGGCTATGGCAACACCTTCCTGTTTCTTCAGGCCTCCCGCTATACCCAGGCTCTTTATCTCTTCCGTTATAGTCTCTATAAGCTCCCTCAGAAACTGGGGGGAGACGTTCTCGAGCGTCGCAACCCTTTTGACCACCTCGAACCTGAGGTTCTCGGGAAGCCACTGGAGGATGTCCGCGGCCTTCCTGGGCGTGAGCTGGGAGAGGAGGACCGCTATAGTCTGGGGGTGTTCGTTCTTTATGAGGCCCACAAGGACCCTGGTGTCTATCTTCTCGAGCTGTTCTATCCCTTCCGCAACGCCTGCGGACCCTATCAGGCTCTTTATCCTCTCGTATATCTCCGGAGGGAGAACCCCCTGAAGCTGTTCCAGAAGGGTCTCAAGGTTTGAGTACTGGGTAGCTACGTAGTTGTAATCCTCTAAAAAGTCCCTTACCGCCGCCTCTATGTCCGCGGGTGACAGGTCTTTGAGCCTGGCAGCTGTGAGGAAGATCTTCTGGATCTCCTCTTCGGACAGCTCTTTCAGGATCCTCGCCGCAACATCCGGAGGCATGGACATGAGGAGAACCGCAGCCTTTTCCGCCTTGGAGAGGTCCCTTCCCGTCAGCTCAGCCATCACTAACTATTAAAAACCCAAAAACCCGAAATCCTCCGTCTTCCTCTGAATATAGCCTCTCTTCAGTAGCATGCCCTCTATCAGCGTTATCCACCTCTCAGGCATACACCCCTTGGGACAGTACAGGTTGCAGTTGTTGCAGTGAGTACAGCTCTGAACGTTGAAGTCTACAAGTCTTCTGAGGCTCTCCTCAAGCCCGCGGTTCCTGGGGTCTTCCAGGATTCTGTACGCCTTCGTGAAAAGGGAGGGCCCTCCGAACTTTCTGTCCTCAACGAGAGAAGGACAGGCGGAATCACATATACCGCAGAGTATGCAGTCTGAGGCCCTCTCGGTCTTGAGCAGGTCCTTGGGGTAAACCTTTACCTCCTCCCCGCGGGGTTCCACACGGATCAGGCCCTGTCTGAGTCTGAAAAACAGGGGATCCTGGTCAACCACGAGGTCCTTTATAGGTCTGGCGTTGTCTACCGGTTCTATGGTTATCTCCTCCCCCTTTACCTTAGTGTTGCAGGCGAGCTTGGGCTCACCGTTCACCTTAACGGAACAGGTCCCGCAGATGGAAGCCCTGCACATGGACCTGAAAGAAAGGGTGGGGTCGACCTCTTCCTTTATCCTGAAGAGGAGGTCAAGAACGGTGGAACCCTCGGGTACATCTATCTCCAGCTCTTCTGTGAAGAACCTTCCTTCTCTGAACCTCTTCAGCCTTACCCTCATCAGTTATTAAGATATCTATCCTGAGGTGAACTGCAGGATGAACTCCCTCAGAGTAACTTCGGGAGATGTGTAGAAAACCTTGCCCGCCCTGTCGTTTCTGTAAAGGTGTTCTACAGCGGTCCTGAGATCCTGAAGGCTTACCCTTTCCAGGTAAGACTTCATCTTGGTCCTTGCGAAGCTGTGCCTGACACCGAGGCTGTCGAGGACCTTTTCGGGATCACCTCCCCTCTTCCTTGCGACCGCGAGCGTGTAAAGGCGGATCACATAGGAGACAACAGCTCCCTGAACCTGCAGGGGTGGTATCCCCGCCCTTTCAAGGGCTCTCAGGTTTATTAAGGCCCTTTCCGGATCCCTTGAGAGGACCGCATCGATCAGGTCAAAGACGGTCCCTGTCTCCCACGGAGAGCAGACACTCTCGACCACCTCTTTTGTGATTTTTTCCTTTCCCGCATAGGTCAGTATCTTCTCAACCTCCTGTCTCAAGACCATAAGATCCCCGCCGCAGAGGTCCACTAAGAGCTCAAGGGCGTCCTCCTCTATGCCTCCTCCCTCCCTCTGGAACTTCCTCCTGACAATTTCAAGTATCTTCTTCCTCGGCACCCTGTCCGCCAGTATGATATCCCCGTGGGAGACGAAGGTCCTGTAGGGTTCTCTGGACAGCTCTTCTGGAGGGAGCTTTCCTGATACGATCGCGAAGACCCTGACCGTTTCCAGCTTTCTTATATCCGAGGTGAACCTCTCAAGGGTCTTCTTCCTCCTCCTAACCCTCTTTACCAGATCATCGAACCTGAAGATGACACAGACGCTCCCGCCCGACCCTGAGAAAAGGCCACCTTCTGTCAGAGAGGTGAAGACCTCTTCCGGCTCGATCTCGTCCCCCCAAAGGACCCTGACCCCGCCGAAGGTGTCCCTGATCTTCTCCACAAGTGTCTTTACAAGATACTCCTCCTCACCGTGGACCAGATTTAGCGTCTTTACACTGCCCTTTCCGAGGACCTCCTTCTGGTAGGTGGTGACCTTGAACTCCATCAGTCTTCGGACTCTATCTCTATCTCATCACAGCTCTCATCTTCTATTATCAGCTGGCAGGTGAGCCTCTCCTCTTCATCCACCGCCCCTATTCTCCAGAGCGTTTCCTCTTCGGTTTCGGAAGGCTCGTTCAGACACTCAAGACCCTTGAGGACCCTCGCAACACACACACCGCACTGTCCGTCGGTGCACCCGAACTCTATACCCGCCTTTTCTATTTCATGGCTCAGCTCTCCGAACCTGACACCCTTTGGTATCTCAAAGACCTTTCCGTTTATCCTTACCTTCATGGCTCTTAATTTTAACCCTTGAAGGCTGTTTTTTTATGATTCAGGACCCTTCTCTATGACCCTTCTCGCCTCCTCTTCCCTCGGAACACCCACGAACACGAGCTTACCGTCAACTATGGAGGAAGGTACGCTCCTAACCATGAGCTTGTTGACCCAGTAGCGCCCTTCTGGGGTCGCTATATCGAGAACCTCGTACCGGAAGCCGTACTCCTCCTGGAGCTTCCTCCACAGGGCGTCCGCGTGGGGGCAGGTAGGACACCACTGGGAGACGAGAAGTATAACGTGCCTGTCCTTTGCCACCATATCACATACACCTCATACATACTATGTCCCACTCGTCTATATGTTCCTTTATCTTCATGAGGGCTTCTTCACCCGTGAGAAGGCCCTTCAGGTCCCTCTCGAGGTCAGAAGGCTTCAGCTTTACTATCCAGGCTTCCCCGTAAGGGTCTATGTTTATGAAGTTCGGGTCCTCCATAACTTTGGAGTTGACCTCCACCACCTCACCTTCCACAAGGGCGGGCACGGGGCCCGCCCACTTCCCGCTTTCTAAGGTGGCGACCGGCTTACCTTTCTTCACCTTTGTACCTACGGGCTTTATTCTGGCGTGAAGCAGTCTTCCCGCCCTTGTCTGTCCCACGTCCGTGAGACCCATGGTAACAGTTCCGTCCTCGTTCACCCTGAGCCATATCTGGTTTTCCACATCGTAGTACAGGTCCTTGGGTATCATACACCCCTGGTACTCCCAGAAACCTCCCATATCCTGAACTTCCACTTTTCCCATCACAGTAATTAATATAATACTCTAAATAAACGTGTATTTACACAGGAGGAAAGTATGTTTCACGTTTCCAGGATCTCTCCCGCCTTCTTCGCTGTCAGCCTCCTGAGCCTCATCACCGCGGTTGTTCTCAAGGCTTTTTACGGGCTCACCTGGGCCTTTATCCTGAGCGCCTCCTTCGGCTTCATAGGTTCCGTTTTGATGGGTGCGATATACCAGATCCTGCCGAACTCCCAGAACAGGCCCCTGAGACTACCCTCCCTGTCATACGTGGTGTTTCTGGTTTACACCTCAGGTCTCCTGCTCCTGAGCTTTGGTGTCAGGGAGTGGGGTTCTATAGTCCTGCTCCTGGCGGTCCTGGTTTTTGCGGTGCATCTGACAACAGCCCTCAGGAATCTCGCTCCGGTGACCGTCAGGCTCATCCTGCTCTCCGTACTTTGCCTCCTGGCTTCCGCAGTTCTTCTAGTTCTCTACAGCACCGGAGCGGAAGTTCCTTTAAGGGCGGTGGTCCACACGCTGACGGTCGGTGCAATGCTGAGTGCGGTTTACGGTGTCCAGATGGCCTGGATACCCATGTTGCTGATGACAGCCCTTGATCTCAGAAAGGCGATGCGGGTTTTTTACCTAAAGCTTGTCTCCACTCCCCTCCTCGTGATATCTCTTGTCGCGGGGAAGCTGGTTTACGTTCCAGCTCTGTTTGAGTTTGTCATAGCGGTCTACTTTCTTTACATAGTCTACGACCTGTTTAAGGGAAGAACCTCGCCCGCTCCCGTCCCCCCTGTAGTCAAACTGCTGGTGCTCGGACTCATACCGCTCCCCTTTGGCCTGGTTATAGGCCTGGTTATGGCTTCCTCTCCCCAGTCCGCAGGATATCTTACGGGTCTCCATACCGACTTGGTCGTTTTCGGTTTCGGGTCCTTTACTGTCCTAGGCGGTGTAGCCCACCTCACACCCCGTATAGTATGGATGGGCTGGTTTGCGGAGAGGGGAAGTGTCACGCTGGCTGATCTCGTTGACGAGAGAGCTACCGAGAGGTTCACGTATTACGGATCTCTCCTCTACCTTCTCTACCTTGGATTAGCCCAGGCCCCTGAACCTGTGAGTTTCCTTTCAACTGTTCCCTATTTTCTGCTTACAGGTCTTTACCTCAGGTCTGTTTTCGTCCCTGTTTTAAAAAAACTTCGGGAGGTCAGTCATGGCGCTGGTAAAGAGGCTGGAGAACGACTTTGACCCTGAAGGGCCCAAAACCGTTCTGGTTCATCAGGATGGTGGTGTCAGGGTGGTCAGGTTTTATCTGAAGGAAGGTCAGGAGATAAAACCCCACAGATCAAAGCACCAAGTCATCGTGACGGTGTTGTCAGGCAGACTCAGATTTCTGCTCGGGGATAGGGAGGACACCCTGAATTCGGGAACCACCGTGATCTATGAGCCTGAAGAACTCCACGGGTTTACAGCTCTTGAAGATTCAGTTGTGGAAGCCCTGATCATCTTATGTAGGTGATTATCATGGTCACGAGGACACCAAGCAGAAGGTTTATCCACAGGAAGTGATTAGCATGTCTAACCAAGCCCTTTCTAACAAGGAATAAGGACACGTAAACCAGATTCAGCACCATTATGCCGAACAGGAACAGCTTTATGTGAAAAAGGGTGTTCTCGGTGAAGTCCACCCTGACAGAGTGCCAGATCCACATACCCGTGAGAAACAGGACGACCGCGGACAGCCAGCTCGCTAAAAGGGACCTCCGGAGCGCCCCCTCGGACCCATCCCTGTAAACTATCAGGCTGTACACCATACCCCCTATCCACACCATCGCAAAAAAGACGTGGAAGAACAGAAAACCCTTGTACATGTGAAGGGATTATACCAGAGATTCAAAAACATAGGAGAAGTCCTTTAAGTCGGTGATAGTCCTGTAAACTCCCGCAAGGGTACCCCCTGAAGGAGGAGTATAGTTAAAACCATGACGGGTCTGATCCACAACCTATTAAATCTCCTAAGATCAAGAAACAGAAAGAGGCTTAAAGAGAAGGCTAAAAGGCTCGTCGAGAGGGACAGGATACTCCAGAACAGGATGGCGAGAGCGGGCTAACTTGAAATCGCAGTCCCCATATAGGATAATGTTTAGTCCGAACCGGAGGTTCAGTATGGACATAGGTGTGGTCCCCAACGTGACCCTGTTCCTGCAGGCGGTTCTCTTCCTTGCCTTTGTGTTCATCGTGAATCTTCTATTCGTCAAACCCTACACCAGAGCAATGGAGGAGAGGGAAGAGATAGTGAGGAAAAACCGGGAGGAGGCGAGCAGGCTGAGGGAGGAGGCGAGCAGATATCTTGAGGAAGCGCGCAGGGTGCTGGAGGAGGCAAGGGCGGAAGCCAACAGAATACTGGACGAGGCGAAGAGAGAGGCGGGAAGGGTCAGAGCTGAGGTAGTGGAAAAGGCGGAGAAGGAAGCACAGGAGGAGGTCTCCAGGGCGGTCTCGGAGATAAGGAGATCCCTGGAGGAGGAAAAGGCCAAGCTGGAAAAAGCTGTGAGAGATATTGCGGAGACCATAGTCCGTAAGATTCTGGGGGAGGCGGCATGAGGCTGATATCGGTTCTGGTTCTTCTGTTTTCCTTTTCCTTCGGCGCGGAAGCGGGTGGCGACCACCACTCACCTCTGGAGATACTCTGGAAAGGGGTTAACGTACTCATCTTCCTTGGTATAGCCTACTGGTTCGGGAGAAAGCCCGTTGCGGAAGCCTTCAACAACTTCTGGAGGTCGCTGACCGAGGGAGTGGACAGCTCAGAGGAGGACCTGAAGAAAGCCAAGGAAGATCTGAAGAGAGCGAAAGAGGAGCTTGAAAAGGCAAAGGTAAGGGCGGACGAGTCGATAGCCCTCGCAAGGGAATCCGCCCGGGCGGAGGTGGAGAACGCCAGAAGGCATGCGGAGGAGGTCGCCCGGAGGATAAGGGAGAAGGCAATGGAGACGGTCCAGATAGAGCTCAAGAAAGCCAAGAGAGAGCTTGCCCTTTTTGGTATGGAAAAGGCTGAGGAGATAGCAAGGAAGATGCTCTCCGAAAGGTTTAGGGATCCTGAAGTCCAGAGAAGATACATAGAGGTTCAGCTCAAACGTCTGGAGGAGACAGATGGTAAGGGATAAGGAGACAGCGAGGAGGCTCGCAAAGGTCCTGCTGAGGAGGGTCCCGAGGGACAAGCTCGTAGCCACAGGTGAGCTCCTGGGTTTCCTGGCCTACATATACAGAAAGAGCAGGGAGTTCAGGAACTTCTTTCTGAGCCCCTTCGTCCCCAGGGAGTCCAAGGAAAAGGTGTTGAGCGTGATCTTGGAGAAGTTCAGCGTCCCGAAAGAGGCCCTTGAAGTCTTCCAGCATATGGTGGATACCCACTCCCTGTCGCTTCTTCCCGACATGAAAAAGGCTTACGACCACGAGGTCGAGAGAATAATGAGGATGTCCAAAGGGCACCTCTACCTGGCGGATGATGTGGGAGAGGATGTTGTTGTGAGGATAAAAGAGACCCTGAGGAAGGTTTTAGGGCGGGACGTAGAGATAGATGTGGTCCGTGACCCAGATCTCATAGGCGGATTCCTCTTCAAAACCTCAGGCTTTGTTCTTGACACCTCCGTCAGGAAACATCTGGACAGGCTCCTTATAGGAGGTTAGCGGTATGGAGAGGACACTGATAATCATAAAGCCCGACGCGGTCGAAAAGGGTGCGGTGGGAAAGATACTGGACAGGTTCATAGAAGAGGGTTTTGAGATAAAGGCCCTCAAGATGTTCAGGTTCACGGAAGACCAAGCGAAGAGGTTTTACATAGTCCACAAGGAGAGACCCTTCTACAGGGAGCTGGTTGACTTTATGACCTCCGGGCCTGTAGTCGCAGCTGTCCTTGAGGGTGAGGACGCTATAAGGCGTGTCAGGGAGATCATAGGACCCACCGACAGCGAGGAGGCAAGAAGGACCGCCCCCAGCTCGATAAGGGCCCTCTTCGGGACCGATAAGGGGAGGAACGCCATTCACGCCTCGGACTCAAAGGAGTCAGCTGACTACGAGATCCCCTTCATATTCTCGGAGCTTGAGATACTCTAGATCCCATCTGGTAGCTCTTCTCCTGCTCTCCCTTCTGTCCCTCACCTCCGGAACCTGCGAGTACCATCTTCACAAAGAGGAAGTCAGGAGGACCCTGGTTGCCTTTGAGATGTATCACAGGGGGGATCCTTTTCAACCGACGGTCTTAGGAGAACCTTACTTTAACAAACCACCCCTGTTTAACTGGACAATAGCGGTTTACTCTTGGCTCCTTGGCTGGCACACGTTCACACCGAGGGCGGTCACCCTGACCTTCACCCTGTTGACCGTACTGGCCCTTTACCTGGTCACCCTGAAGCTTTTGGAGAACAAGGAAAAGGCCCTTCTTTCTTCCCTGCTGTTTGCAACCTTTGCGGACGTTCTCTTCTGGTACGGCTGGATGGCAGAGATAGAGATGTCACTGACCTTCGTAGTGTCCTTGATGATACTCTTCCTCTACTTCTTCTTTCAGGAGGGTAAAAAGGCTTACCTGATCGGGGCTGGTGTCCTCTGCGGTGTGGGATTTTCTGTCAAGGGTTTTCCCGCATTTGCCTTCTTCGGACTCACCTTTTTGAGCCTGAGCCTCTTCTACAGGAAACCCCATGTGCTGTTCAGCAGAGAAGCCCTGGCCACCTATGCGATCCTGATCGTCACATCGCTGTGGTGGGTCCCACTCTCCCAAGAGCCTATGACTTACCTTATGACCCTGTGGAGGGAGACCTTCAGCAGGGTGGAGTCCGCAAGAGATTTAAAAGACACCCTGACCCACCTCATAACCTACCCCCTGCTTAACCTGAAGCAGACCCTTCCCGCAAGTCTCTTTGTGCTGTACGCTCTGCTAAGGTACAGAGCTTTGCCGGACAGGAGGTTAAAGCCACTGCTCCTTGTCCTCTGCGTTAACTACCTGCCCTATCTCATTTCGCCGGAGTCGAGGGGAAGGTATGTGCTTCCCCTGTTTCCCCTTCTTGCCCTGATCTTTAGCGACATACTCCTCAGCCAGTTCAAACCAAAGGTGTTCCGCCTCCTCTTGCTGTCCGTGGGCCTCGCGGTCGTGTTGAGGTTGCTTTACGGTGTCATCTTTCTTCCGTATGCGGAGAGGGTAGGGGGTGATCCCGAAAAGGTCGCGGTGAAGGTGGTCCAGCTGTCGGAAGGGAGGGAGCTTGCCTGTGGTTGTGAGGATCTGCGGGACGTCTGCCTGTACGCGGGAATGATCCGGGGACGTCCTCTTTACTCCACCGAGGTGATGGGGGACTGGGATCTGGTCATAGACTGCAAAAAACGAGGTCTTCCTGTTGTGGCGGAGTTCTCGTTAGGCGGAAAGAAGCTTTTCGTACACTCAAGGTATAATCATTCCGATGAGGGTATTCAGAGGTGAGAGGATCTTCACACCCGGTCCCGTTGAGATACCGGAAAGGATCAGGGAGGTCCTCGGAAGGCAGATAATACATCACAGGACACCCGAGTTCAGGGAAGCCTTTCTGGAGGCGAGAACGCTCTTTAAGAGGCTAATCGGGTCAGATTCGGAAAACTTCGTCTTCTTTGCCTCCTCGGGAACGGGAGCCATGGAGGCTTCCGTCCTGAACTTCTTCAGGGAAGGCGACAAGGTCATAGCGGTCGTCGGGGGTAAGTTCGGTGAGAGGTGGTCCCAGATAGGGAAAAGGTGGGGACTTGAGGTTATAGACCTCCAGCTGGAGTGGGGAAAGAGTGTGGACCCTGAGAGGGTGGAGGATCTGCTCAGGAGGCATCCGGACTGCAGGGGAGTTCTGGTTCAGATGTCCGAATCCTCAACAGGTGCGTACCACGACGTTAAGGCACTCGGTGAGATAACGGAAAAAAGGGACACACTCCTCGTCGTCGACGCCATAACCGCCCTCGGTGTTTACAACATAAAGCCCGAGGAGTGGGGAATAGACATACTGGTGGGCGGGTCCCAGAAGGCGTTCCTGCTACCCCCTGGACTCTCGATGCTCTGGTTTTCCGAAAAGGCTAAAGAGAGTATTTCGGGCAGGTCCTACTACTTCAACGTGCCTGAGGAATTGAAGAAGCAGGTGGACGGCCAGACCGCCTGGACTCCTGCGATAAGTCTTATCCTCGGACTCAGGGAGTCGCTCACTATACTCCTCGGAGCGGGCATGGAGAAGGTGGAGGCGACCTACAGGGTTATGGCGGAGGGTGTGAGGCGGGCGGTGGAGTCCATAGGCTTCAGGGTGTTCCCCGAAAACCCTGTGATCTCACTCACCGCGGTTGAACCGAAGGGCGTGGACCCCGAAGCACTGAGAAGGGAGATGCTGAGAGTAGGAGTAAGGGTGGCGGGGGGACAGGGCAAGCTCAAGGGCAGGATAATAAGGATCTCCCACATGGGCCATGACCCTGTGGATATGGTGGTAGCCCTGTCCGCCCTGGAGATGGGTGCTGTAAGGCTGGGCCTTAAGATAAGACCCGGAGAGTGTGTCGGGACTTACACAGGAACACTCCAGAGTATGTTATAAACTTTCTCATGAAGAAACCGCCCCTTTCAGTGGCCATTATCACCTACAACGAGGAGGACATAATAGCCAGAACTCTGGAGTCGGTAAAGGATATAGCCTCTGAGATAGTTATCGTAGACGCATGTTCCACGGACAGAACCCGCGAGATCGCAAGGGCTTACGGAGCCAAGGTTTACGTTGAGGAGTGGAAGGGGTTCGCCTCTCAGAAGAACTCCGCTTTGAGTAAGTGCGGGGAGGAGTGGATCCTGTGCATAGACGCGGACGAGGTGGTCTCGGAGGAACTGAAGGAGTCGCTCTTAAAGGAGCTGAGAAATCCTGAAGCGGACGGATACCTGATAAACAGGAGGACCTTCTACCTGGGAGATTTCCTCAAACACACCTGGCAACCTGAGTGGAGACTCAGGCTCGTGAGGAGATCATCGGAACCAAGATGGACAGGAATGGAACCCCATGACAGGCTCGAGGTAAGGGGAAGGGTCAAAAAGCTGAAGGGGGACCTGCTCCACTACTCTTACAGAAGCCTCGAGGATCAGGTCAGGAAACTGGTCAGGTACGCCCTGATCATGTCCGAGGAGATGCACAAGTCGGGAAGGAGGTTCAGGGTAAGGGATATGGTCCTGAGACCCGTCTGGGCGTTTCTGAAGGTTTACCTGCTAAAAAGGGGTTTCATGGACGGAAGCAGAGGGTTCGTCGCTGCTGTGTTTTCAGCCTTCTACACCTTCCTAAAGTACGCCTTTCTCCTGGAGAGGGAACTAAAGGAGCGGTTAGGGAATGAAGTCTGGAGACCTGTTTCGAAACGGTAAAACAGAAGCCCTTTCAGGGCCTCTTCTCACCGCCTTTGCAGTTTCGTGGAGTGTTAGCGACACCTTTATACTCCTGACTTACTTACTTCTTCTCCTCTTCCTGATTACGAGGTTGGTTTCTTTAAAATTACACCCTCTCAGAGACCCGGCTCTCCTGTTTCCCATCAGCCTCAGCCTGTGGCGCCTGTTAACCAGCTTTCTGGGTAAAAACATGAATCCCAAGGTCCTTTGGAAGGCTTCCAAGTTCGTTTTTGACATATCGCCGGTTTTTGTTTTCAGACCCTTTGCGGATATGTCCCGCCAGATACTGTTCACATTCCCTGTTGCGGTAGGTGTTATGACCTTTCTGGCACTCGGTGTCAGGTATCTGGGTCTGCCACTGGACTTATACGACGGTATTCAGCTAAAGGCTTTCTTTGTTAATCATATAAAGTCCGGATTTGTATGGAGCCTTGCTTCTCTGGTTGCTCTGATCATAGGTGTAAAACACGACAGGAGGTTTCTGTTCCTCTTCCCCG
>JAUZRJ010000069.1 GCA_030950545.1 Aquificota bacterium
GCCGATATATAAAAGGGAGATGGCCCTCGACTACCAGCCGATCTTTGTCCTGGCGAGCGGTATGCTCCTCCAAGAGAGGAAGCTGGGTGTGATCACGAACAATCTGGCCAATCTGGACACCCCTTCCTTCAAAAGGGACCTGCTTCTGGCTTCCGCCTGGTACACGGACACGGGTGAGAAAAGACCGACCCGGAACCCTGAAGACCCTTCCAACAACTTTGTGTACCCTGTCGTCGGATCTGTGTTCACGGACCTGTCCCAAGGTCCCCTCAGGCGGACAGAAAACACCCTTGACCTTGCTATAGAGGGGAGAGGTTTTTTCGGTGTCAGGACGCCCGAAGGGGTCAGGTACACGAGAAAGGGAACCTTCTCCCTCGACAGGGAAGGCTTCCTGGTAACTGAGGAAGGTTACAGGGTTCTTGACAGGGACGGAAACGAGATAGCCCTTGAGGGAGGAAGGGTTGTGGTGGACCAGGAGGGGAACATCTACGTTGACGGAGAGCTGGTTGCCACGATAGGCGTGTGGGATCTCGAGGACCCTCAAAAGGTGGGGTTTGATCTGTTTGTGGGAAACCCCGCCCCAGCGGAGAACTTCAGGGTGAGACAGGGTTTCATAGAGATGTCCAACGTGAACGGTGTTCTCGAGATGGTGAGGATAATAGAGACCTCAAGGGCGCACGAGGTTTACTCGAGGCTGATACAGGCTCTTGATGAGGTACAGGAAAGGGTCAACAGCGGTATGCGTTAGAAGAGTGCACCCTGACCGCCGTATCTTAAGGTCTTTTCCAGGTCCCTCACTATACTCTTCATCTCAAGGTCTGTGAGCTTCCTCCTGAGATCGTCCATCCTGGGGGCGGAGACCTTGAGGTCACCCTCTTTGAGATCGAGATCAAGGTCGGTGATGGGTTTTACCAGGGTGTAGGATGTCCGCAGGACCTCCCTGTCCGCTTCCGGGTACATCCTCTTGAACCTTTCCCAGCTCCTCAGGATACCCTCCACCCCACCGAACTTCTCTATCAGCTTTACCGCTGTCTTGGGTCCCACACCCTTAACGCCCTGCACGTTGTCCACCTTGTCTCCTACCAGGGCGAGGTAGTCGGGGATCCTGTCGGGCGGAACCCCGAACTTTGCCCTGACCCTCTCGGGAGTGAAGGTCTCCCAGCTTACCGGGTTCACCACCGTTATTCTGTCGTCTACCAGCTGGAGCATGTCCTTATCAGGCGTGTAGATCTTCACCCTGAAACCCTTTTCAGCAAACCTCTTCGAGAGAACCGCTATAAGGTCGTCAGCCTCGTAGCCTGGTCGCTCGATAACCGGAACGCCCATTAGTCCGAGAAGTTCCTTTATAACCGGTATCTGGACTTTCAGGGTGTCGGGCATTGGAGGTCTTCCCGCCTTGTAATCCTTGAAGACCTTCTCCCTCCTGGTTGGTGCGGGTGAGTCGAAGACAACCGCCATATACTCGGGTCTTTCCGACCTTATTATGGAAAGGAGTGTCCTGAGAAAACCGTAAATGGCTCCAGTGGGGAAACCCTTCTTTGTCGACAGGGGAGGGAGGGCGAAGAAGCTCCTGTATATGAAGGATGAGGCGTCCAGTAGGTGCAGTGCTTTCATATTATAATTTTCTCAAAATGGTCAAAAAGCTACTTCTCCTCGTTTTTTCCGCACCCATCCTGCTGACCTATCCCGCGGACCCCGAAACCGTGGAGAGGATCTTCGGTGTTGACAAGGACAAGGTTCTGGTTATGGAGGTCCTCCTCCTCGCGATCTACCTGTTCGTTTCAGAGCTGGTCAGGGTGGACGTTGTCGGGATACTTATGATGGTCCTGCTTCCCCTCCTCGGCCTCGTGAGGCCAGATCAGGCGATAAGCGGTCTGAGCAGTAATGCGGTCGTGTCCATAATAGCGGTGATAATAATAGGGGCGGGTCTGGACAGAACCGGTGTTATGAACTTTCTGGCAAACCAGATAATAAAGCTGGCCGGGAAGTCCGAGTCCAGGATAATAGCCCTCATCTCGGGGACGGTAGCCTTCATATCCAGCTTCATGCAGAACATAGGTGCGGCAGCCCTCTTTCTCCCCGCGGTGGTCAGGATATCGAGGAGGTTGCACATACCCATATCCAGACTCCTCATGCCTATGGGATTCTGTGCCATACTGGGAGGCACGTTAACCCTTGTGGGGTCGAGTCCCCTGATACTCCTCAACGACCTGATAGCCATGTATGACCTTGAGCCCTTTCATCTTTTCTCGGTCACACCGATCGGGATCCTGCTCGTGGCAGGTGGTATCCTTTACTTCATACTGTTTGGCAGGTTCATACTCCCAAGGAAAAAGGCGGGGGACGAGGAGGGTAAATTCCTTCCGCCAGACCTTGCCCAGACCTATGACCGGATCTGCGGTCTCTACGAGCTTCATGTACCCGAGGGTTTCCAGAGGAGGACCGTTGAGGAGATAGACGCCAGAAGAAGGTACCAGGTGACCATAGTGGCGGTTTACCACAGGAAAACGAGACACAAGAACTTTGCCCCGCCGAGGGAGGAGTACATAGAACCGACAGACGACATAGCGGTTATAGGCTGTCCCGAGACCGTGGAGAGGTTTGCAAAGGATCTGGGTCTTGAGCTGAAGCCCGACCTGGAGGAGTTCGCGGACGACCTCTCCCCAGTCAACGCGGGCCTTGTGGAGGGGATCGTGACCCCGAGGTCTGAACTCCTGGGACAGACGTTAAGGAGGTTGAACTTCAGGAAGGTCTACGAGGTCAATCCGGTGGCCTTAGTCAGAAGGGGGGAGGTCATATACGCAGGGTTCTCTGACATGGAACTCATGCCCGGAGACGCCCTGCTTCTCTTCGGCAGGTGGGAAAAGTTCCTGGACCTGAAGAGGAGAAATGTCCTCGCCTTCTCAACCGAGATAAAGGGTGAGGTCATGAGACCTGAGAAGGCCAAGCTCGCCCTCTTCTGGTTCTGCGTTGCCCTCGCACTGATACTGGTCTTCAACGTAAAGCTGTCCATAGCTCTCCTGACTGGAGCTCTCGGTATGATCATCACAAGGGTTCTGACCGTTGATGAGGCTTACCAGGCGGTTGACTGGATGACAGTTTTCCTGCTCGCCGGCCTTTTGCCCCTCGGCATAGCCTTCAGGGAGACAGGAACAGCGGAGTTCATAGCTAAAAGCATAATAGCTTCAACAGGAGACCTTCCGGAGATGGTCTTCTACCTTCTGGTGGCGGTTCTGACCTCCTTTTTCACGCTTGTCGTGTCCAATGTGGGGGCGACCGTCCTGCTCGTCCCCCTGTGCGTGGACATGGCGGTACAGACGGGAGCGGACCCGAGGCTCGCAGCCCTTATAGTGGGGGTTTCCGCCTCAAACACCTTTGTTATACCCACACACCAGGTGAACGCCCTCATAATGAGGCCGGGGGGCTACAGAACCTTAGACTACGTTAAAGCGGGCGGTGGTATGACCGTCCTGTTCATACTTATCCTTATGGCTGGTCTGTACCTATTCTACTAACTGGAGGCCGAGAACCTCCTCTCCCGTCCTGATAACCTCCGAAATGAGGCTTTCCACTCCCCACCCCTTTTCCGCGGAGATCAGGACCGCCTTCCCGTCCACGAAGGCGGTGTGGGGCAGGTGTTCCAGGTCTTCTTCCTTCTCCACCAGGCGGTCCGCTTTGTTCAGGGCGTAGATCACGGGTTTGTTATCCGCGGATAGCTCCCTCAGAACTTCCTTAACAGCCTGAACGTGGTCGAGCCACATGTCGTCGGAAACGTCCACCACGTGGACGATCAGATCCGCTTCCACAACTTCCTCGAGGGTAGCCCTGAAGGACTCTATCAGCTCAGGCGGTAGTTTCCTTATAAAACCGACCGTGTCCGTGAACAGGACCTTTATGCCGGAGGGCAGGTATCTTGCGGATGTCTTCGTGTCCAGTGTCGCGAAGAGCATGTCCGCGACAAATGTTTCCCTACCGGTGAGGACCTTAAGCAGGGTGGACTTCCCCGCGTTCGTGTAGCCCACGAGTACAACCTTCAGGATACGCTCACCTGTCTCTGACCTCTCTCTTCTTTTCCTCTGGAGTCTCCTGCGCTTTTTTATCTCCTCCAGCTCTTCCCTTATCTGGTGGATCCTCCTCTTTATGACCCTCCTCCTTATCTCCGCCTCCTGCTCACCTGGTCCCCTTGTCCCAACACCACCACCCAGCCTTGATAGGACCTTACCCCTGCCGTAGATCCTGGGAAGGTCGTGGGTGAGCCTTGCGAGTTCCACCTGGAGCTTCGCCTCTTTGCTTTTTGCCCTTCTTGAAAATATCTCTATGACGAGGTCAGTCCTGTCCAGAACGGTCAGACCCAGGACCCTCTCCAGGTTCCTAACCTGAGAAGGTGTAAGGGGGTCATCAAAGACCACCGTGTCCGCTCCGACACCCCTCGAGATCTCTCCTATCTGTCTCGCCTTTCCCGCACCTATGTAGTATTTGGGATCCGGTCTTACCCTGTTCTGGAGAACCCAACCCAAGGTCTTACCGCCGACCGCTTCAACGAGCCCTTTTAGCTCCCTCAGAGAACCCCTCGCCTCCTCCCTGGTTATATCCCTGTTCCATATACCTACCAGGATAGCCCTCATTTACCCTCCACTATGGTGCTTATGGCGTGCTTGTATATGAGGTGGGGCTGTCCCTCCACGTCCAGCAGGAGGGTGTACTTATCGTGGTCCAGTATCTTCCCCGTTATCCTGTTTCCTCTGGTCAGGTAGATTGTCACGGTTGATTCCTTAGCCTTCAGATTGTTCAGAAGCTCGTCCTGGACGTTTGTCTCCTTCTCCATGGGTAGCATTACCTAACCTCCTAACATTAAATATATAACTGCCCCGTCCGCCACGTTGCAAGAGGGTCGAGCATACTGTAAATTATTCTTATGCTCAAAGACACATGGCAAGAGGCGGGGAGGCTGGAAAGCCTCTTCCTGGAGATAGTGGAAGACCCCACCAAGAAGGAGGTGCTTCTGTACCCTATATGCTACTGCCAGCTGGTCAGGAAGGACAGCTCCTTTGAGGTGGACCTCCAGAAGCTCATAAGCTGTGCCAACAAAACCTTCAAGATAACAAAGGGTACGTGGCAGGACATACTCCTTGAGCTTGACCTCTTCCAGCTGATAGCTCCGAACGGCGATGTTATATGCGGTAAAGATATCCTGAGGATCCAGTCACCCGAGGGTTTCAGGGTGAGCTTTCTCCCGGAATACAGGGAGATATTCTACGAGGTATACTCCAGATTTCTTAAATACTGGACGATACTGAGCAAGGTCTCCAGCTACTCGAGGAGGAACACACCCGCGGAGGCTGTGTACCTTTCGGTCCTCATATTCAACGAGGAGCTCTTCAAAGAGGTGATCCACTTCTGTTCCCTGCAAACCGCCCGCCATCCCGTTGAGGA
>JAUZRJ010000007.1 GCA_030950545.1 Aquificota bacterium
TTCTACCTTGAGGTTTCGGAGGGACTCGGTAAAAGGCTCGGTCCGGTTCTCTTCCAGCTGGAGCTGGTGGAGGAGGGAAGTGCTTGAGACCTTGAGGTCCGAGGGTGTCATCTTCTGCTCCGTCAGCTTCCCCGGATTTCCCGAGGACCTTGTGGAGACGGGAAACAGCGTATACGTGAGATTCCACGGGAGGGAGGGTAAGTACAGATACAGATACTCCAGGGAAGAGCTTGAGGTGTGGGCGGAAAAGATAAAGTCGTCCCGGGCGGAGGTAATCTACGCTTACTTTAACAACGACTACAACGCCAACGCTCCTGAAAACTGCCTGGAGCTCATGGAGGTCCTCGGGGTCAGGCCATACCGGGCGGTATCCTGAAGGGTACATTCAGGAGAGGGTTCTCCTCCTCCTCGGGTGGGAAGACCGCGTACACGCCGAAGCAGTACTTCCCGACCTCGACAACCCTTCCCACCCTTATGCCCGCATCGTCCAGAATGAGGCCCACTTCCCACTCGGAGAGGACCTCCTCAGGGGGCGGACCCTTGTCCCTTTCCTCCTTTTTCCAGTCTATAACCGCCAGGTATCCGAGGGGCTTTGCCACCCTCTTCAGCTCCTCAGCGAACTTCTTAGGGTCCTCGAGCTCGTGAAAGGTGAAGGCCATGAAGACAAAGTCCACGGACCTGTCGGGTAGGGGTATGTGGTTTTCCTCCGATCTGAGAACCTCCACGTTTCCGAGGCCTTCCATCTCAACCTTCTCCCTTGCCCTTCTTACCATCTCCTCCTGAACGTCCACCGCGTAAACCTTTCCCCTCTCACCCACGAGCTTCGACAGATATGGGAGATAAAAGCCGGGACCCGTTCCCACGTCCAGGACCGTCATACCTTCCCTTATGCCGAACTCCCTCAGGGTCTTCTCGGGGTCAAACAGCTCCACCCTTGAGGGGTCTTCTAGCTTATGCATATTTTTCGGATCGAACTTGTGCGCCATCGAGAACCTCCACCACTATGCTACCAAAGGGCTTTTCCTGGTGAAGGTCTATCTTTCCCTCGTAGTAAAGGTACATGAGTGCCATGAACTGGGGAACGAACTTGAACCTGTCCAGGAATGTGAAGAACTCTATCCTGCTTCCCACGTCCATACCGCTTAAGAGCTCCCACATCTCCTTAAGGACATCTTCAAACCTGGACACGTGGAGGGGTATGATCTTGGACCTCCTCTTGGGCTTTCTCCCGTTACCGCCCGACTTCCTGAACAGACGCCTGACCTTCTCCAGATTGTCCGATAGGTTCTCCTCCACCTCCCCGCTTTCTTCCTCGAACATGTCCACTATCTCCTGGAGGGTGTAGTCCCTCCTTTGTCTCGGTTTTCTCTCGGGTTTTGGAAACAGAACCTCAACCTTTTTCCTGAGAAGGAAAGAGGCTGCGACCACAGCCCTTGCCGGGATCCTGAGGTCCAGTATCTCCCTTCTTCTCAGCTCCTCTATGTACATGTTCGCAAGCTCCACTATGTCAACCTTCCACGGGTCCAGCTTGCCTTCCTCTATGAGCGGGACCACGAGGGCGAAGGGGTGGTCCTCTTCTATGTAGAAACCTTTCACTCCCATGTCCTCCCCACTATTTTATTCGGTCCTCCTTGCGTACATTACAGATCTCAGCTCCCTTGCCGCATCCTCGGGGGCTACGCTGACTATGACGTTCTGGGTTTCCATCTCGAAACCTCCGAAGACAGAAACCCTGGGAAGTATCCTTACGTAATACCTGTAGTCCTCCTCCCAGGGAGGTGCGGACTGGATGGTGAGGTTGTAGGGAACACCCTCTCCCAGAAGACCCTTCAGAACCGATACCGTGTCCCTTATAACCTCCGCGAGCTCCTCCAGTTCCTTCTCAAAGACGAAGGATGTGATCCTTCTTTTCGGAACTACCCACATCTCATAGGAGGTCACGGGTGCGTAGGCGGTAATGACGCAGAAGCTCTTCGAAACCTTCAGAACCCTCTCCTGCAGACTGATCTCCTTTTCCAGGAAATCACCCAGCAGGTCCCTGTTCTCCCTGGTGTATCTTTCCTTTTCCTTCAGAAACCTGGCGGGGTAAAAGGGGAGGGCTAACACCTGGGAGTGGGGGTGTGGGATGGAAGCTCCCGCCTCCCTACCCCTGTTTCTGAATACCGCCACATACTTTACCCCCTCCACGTTGTAGTAGCGGGTCATCCTCTCCCTGTAGGTCCAGAGAAGCCTGTCCAAGTGCGGGATAGTGTCCAGGTCGTCCTCGTGTGAGGGGGAGTCCACCACGACCTCGTGCATGTGGGGTATGGCGGGGAACTTGTTCGGTATGACCCTTATTATCCAACCGGACCCTCCATCCACCCTCATCACCTCCCTAGGTGTGAGCGCCTCACTACCAGAACAGAAGGGACACTGGAAGGGCTCCTCCGCGGACAGGTTTTTTGTCAGGTGGGGTCTCCTGCTCCTCGAGGTAGCAACTATACACCTGTCACCTGTCAGCGGGTCCTCCCTTATGAAGTAACTCATCGGTATATTATTAA